>NC_011988.1:0-310000 GCF_000016285.1 Allorhizobium ampelinum S4
ATAACTGATAAAAAATAATTTTAATCTCTGAGTACTTTGATTAGCCTAGCTTTTTTGAGCTTCAGGGACTGACTTGACGCGACTCGCTGCATGCGGCACATTTACGATGAAATGTTCGATATGCCTTCTGTTGCCGTAACAAGCTGTGTATGCTGTTAATTTTCCGCTGGCGCGTATATCATTCCAGAAGAGAATCAGTCAGTTTGCGCGGTGACGAAAGTTTAGGCGGATGCAAGCGTGGAATGGTCGAACCGTTCGACGCTAAGTCAGGCGCTTTATCGGGAGAATGATCATGGCGGTTGCGTCCAGCACGGCGACTGAACAACAGGAGACGAATTTGCGCCCCGCCGATGAGACCATTGCCGAAGACGCGCGCGCCCTGTCAGCCCAACTGAAGGCCATGCGGGAGCGGTTGTTTGCGCCATCGTCGCGCAAAACCCTGCGGACTTTCACATCTGGAGAGGCGGCACGTCTCGTAGGAGTCTCGGACGGCTACTTGCGGCAATTGTCGCTAGCCGGTGAAGGCCCTGCGCCAGTCGTTGGGGCAGGGGGGCGCCGTTACTATTCGCTCTCTGATATTGACGCTCTGCGCCACTACCTGGCGGAACAGGCGATGATAAAAGGCAATGTTTCCAAGGCCCGTTCCTATGTGAAATGGCGTGATGCCGAACGTGGCGAGCATTTGCAGATCATTTCCGTGACAAATTTCAAGGGTGGCTCCGGTAAAACCACCTCGGCCGTCCATCTGGCGCAATATCTGGCCATGACCGGGCACCGGGTTCTAGCGGTCGATCTCGATCCGCAGGCATCGCTGTCGGCTTTGTTCGGCTATCAGCCGGAACTCGATCTGGTCGGCAATGACACGATTTATGGCGCCATTCGCTACGACGATGAAGTCAGGCCGTTGCGGGAGATCATCCGCAAGACCTATTTTCACAATCTCGACCTGCTGCCCGGCAATCTGGAATTGCAGGAATTTGAGCATGTGACGCCGCGTGCCTTGGCGGAGCGAAAGACGGGCGATGCCAAGAGCCTGTTTTTCGCCCGTGTCCAGAATGCCTTGCACAGCGTAGCGGATGATTATGATGTCGTGGTCATCGATTGCCCGCCGCAGCTTGGATATCTGACATTGTCGGCGCTTTGTGCATCGACATCGGTGATTGTCACCGTGCATCCGCAAATGCTGGATGTGGCGTCCATGAGCCAGTTCCTGTTCATGACATCGGATCTTCTCGGTGTGGTGCGTGAAGCGGGCGGCACGCTGAATTTCGACTTTCTGCGCTATCTTGTGACCCGGTTTGAGCCGAATGATGGCCCTCAGGCGCAAATTGTCGGTTTTCTGCGGTCGCTGTTCGGGGAACGAGTGTTGACCTCTCCGATGGTCAAATCCACGGCGATTTCCGATGCCGGATTGACCAAACAGACGCTTTACGAAGTCGGGCGCGAGAATTTCAGTCGCGGTACTTACGACCGGGCGATTGAAGCGCTGGAATCGGTAAATGCCGAAATCGAACAGTTGATCCACACGGCGTGGGGACGCAAAGAATGATTGGAAAAAACCGAAAAAGCGAGTTGCGCGCGCTGTTTTCCGATCCAGGATCGGGGGCAAGTTCAGAGACTGCGGAACCCTCTGTTTCGCAACCGACGGCGTCCGGCGAACCGCGTAGAGCAGACACTGTTGAAGAACAGCCCCCCGCAGCGCCCGTGGCGCGCGCAGCCTCCGGGGCGATAAAGGCAATGGGATTGACGTTGTCCTCCATCACCAGAGAGGCGGAGGAAGCGCGTGCGTTGCGGCAGGCGATTGATGAGGGCGAAAGGGTCATTTCCCTTGCTACGGATAAGATCGATGCGTCCTTCGTTTCAGATCGTCTGAGTGATGAGGAACGAGACGATCCTGATTTCATCGCGCTGGTTTCCAGTATGCGCGAGAGTGGCCAGCAGGTTCCGATCCTCGTGCGGCGTCATCCTCTTAATGACGACCGCTATCAGGTTGCCTATGGTCACCGTCGCTTAAGTGCTGCCAAGCGCCTCGGTATCGCGGTCAAGGCGCTTATCCGGCCCTTGAGCGACGACGAGCTTGTGCTGGCGCAAGGCAAGGAAAATGCCGAGCGACGCAATCTCACCTTCATTGAGCGTGCCTTGTTTGCCAAGGCGTTGGCCGATCGTGGTTTTGATAGAAAAGTCATCGGTGAAGCGCTTTCGGTGCAAAAAAGCGAGTTGTCGCGGCTTATTCAGGTCGCGGAAAGCGTACCAGAGCGCTTTGCTCGTGCCGTTGGACCAGCTCCGAAGGCGGGTCGCGAGAGATGGATGGCACTTGGCCAATTGCTTTCGAGCGAGCAGGGGCAGCTGAAAGCGGCTGGATTGGTGTCTACAGACGGATTTCGGATCGCAGCCACAGATGAGCGGTTTCAAAAACTATTCGATACGCTGTCCGGTAAGGCTCCTGTGGAGCGCCCAGAACCTGAGGACATCAGGGGGCCTGATGGCCGTGTCTTCGCCCGTATTGGACGGCAAGGGCGGCGGCTGAAGATTGAATTTCTGGCGGAGGCCAATCCGGGGTTTGTCGATCAGTTCGAAACGCGTCTGGCGGCGGCTTATGCCGCCTATTTGGACGGCGAACACGACTAGAATGGGTTTGCATCCGGCTTTTGCTGGATGCTTTAGACCTGCATTTTTGCAGCACTACTGCATGCCCCTTAAATCCCAAGGGATTTTAAGAGGACACTATGCAGAGGTTACAACGGGTTATGGCGCGTTGTGTTTTATCGAACGCAAGACGCCGTAAAGTGCAACGAGAAGGAAGCAATACGAGACAAGAAAAAAGGCCCCAAAACGTCACCATTTCGGAAGCCCTCTTCTATGTAGCAATTCAAGAGAATCACTTCTGGCCCCAAAAGTCAAGACATGACCTCATATTCGTGGGTCATGATGTATCTTTTTGCGTCTTGATTTTACGGCGCTGGTAGCAGCGTCAGGCCATAATGGTGCTTAGACAAAATGATGGAACAGTATCGACCACAATGTGGCGGTGCTTACGGCGTCGTGCGTTTTGTCAAATGCGTATAAGATGCTGTAATCTTTAGATCTGCTGCGCAATTTCTCCGTAAGTCTGGTTCGATTTATGGAGTTATGCGTTAGATCGACCGTTGCATAATATGCTGAACTCCTCGGATTTCAGGTGGGAAACCTGTGGTTTCTATAAGAGATAAGATTGGTCTTAAATCTCGCTTTATAGCGCGGGAAACGGTCAATTTCGCTTATGCGACCAGTTGGTTGTCGATACTGTGGTGAGTTCAATTGTCTTGGATCCTTGAGATACCAAGCAACGAATTCGTGTGCGGACGGGATTCCTGCGTTTTATCAATAGGATGCCGTATCACTTCAATCTGCTGCGAAATATTCTCTTGGTCTTGTGTCTTAAGTCAGAAATTGCGCAGTCGATTGATGGATTGCCGAAAGAGTGAAGGGTCTTCAGTCCATCCTATTTCGGTGATCGTTAACCCGTCCTGTTGGGTTGATTGAGTTTCAGTGTTTGTCATTTGGGCCTGCTTGTCTCCTTGTAGAGGGGACGCGACATTATGGAACGAGCTGCAACAACGCCCTTTGGCGGCGGACGGATGTCTGGTCGCGTCCTAGCGCGACAAGCACGCATTGGCGAACGCCAAGCTGCTCTGCGGCAAAGCGAAGGCGCAAATTCTTCTGGTCGCGCTGACAAATGGCAATTGCTTCGCGCCTTAACCGAAGCGCGTGCTGTCTATGGTCTGGGTGACCGGACAATTTGCTTGCTTGAAGCGCTTGTCAGCTTCACCACCGAGCGCGAGCTGGATGGCCGGGAACCGGTTATTGTCTTTCCGTCCAACCGGGAATTGGCTTTTCGTGCAAGAGGAATGGCGCCAGCGACCATACGCAGGCACCTGGCCTGCCTTGTCGATGCAGGCATGATCTTTCGGCGTGATAGCGCCAATGGAAAGCGCTATTGCCGGAGAGATGAAACTGGCGAAGTTGAGGATGCATTCGGATTCGATCTAGCGCCGTTTGTGCTGAAAGCAGAAGAAATTTACAGCGCGGCCGAAAGCGCCCGTGCGGAAGCCAAGCAGTTCCGCGCCTTGCGAGGGGAGGTCACTGTTCTATCCCGGGATATTTCTAAAATAATCACACTCGCCCTTGAAGAAGGACGAGCAGGGGATTGGGAAAGCTATTTGCTTTGCTATCAGTCTTTTTGCAAAACGCGCACAAGAATGAAATTCAGCAGCGACATGCAAATTTTCGCGCAGGAGCTGCGCGCACTGTTGTCAAAGGTTGAAAATGATTACCTTTCAAGCCTTTCTGAAGAAGAAATGAGCGGCAATGATCGTCAAAATGAGCGTCATCAACAGAATTCAAAATCAGACCTACAATTTGATAGAAACGGCAATGATCATAAAACAGCGGAGCCGGTTTCACCTCCTCTCGACCAACGCAGATTGGCTGTAAGCCTGAAAAGGTTGAAAACGCTTTGCCCACAAATCAACGATTACGCCAAAGATGGGATTTCTGAATGGAGCGATTTGATCAGGGCGGCTGACACTGTGAGGACGATGTTGGGCATCTCCCCTGATGCATGGTTGAAGGCAAAACAAGCAATGGGTGAACAAGCCGCCGCAATTACCGTTGCGGTCATGCTTGAACGCGCCGAAGCAATTCGTTCCGCAGGCGGTTATCTTCGGACATTGACCGATAAGGCAGAGCAAGGGCAGTTCAGCGTTTATCCTATGCTGCAAGCGCTCGAGAAAAACCTACCGCGTAGCAAATCTTAAAGCTGGGTGACGTTGGGAAAATCTGAATGGGGTGATGCGACAGAGGCTTTCTTTCCGTCGCAGCCTTTTGAAGTTTAGGTTTCCCCTGCTCGCTCCACTGAGCTTGGAATTTCGGCGCATTGAGGCGGAACAAATGTCACTGCAATGCGTTTGTCTATGACGCGAACCCTTATGGTCCTGAAGCGTAAGTAGACAACTCCGACCGTGACAACGGCCGTAACGATGCAGCAGGCAAGTGAAGCGTAATTCGGGTACGCGATCATCCGGCTGGGATACAGAAATATGCAGGGTTTCGAGAAGGCCAGCAGCCATCACCGCATTGGATCGGATCAGGTGATCAGAGTGGGCTATAATGCCTGGAAGACCGGTGTTGCATCGAAGGCGGGATTTTTGATTGATGGTGCGCAATATTTTCGCGCACTTGCGGATTCTCTATCTCGCGCTCAGGAGCAGATATTCATCATCGGTTGGGACTTTAACCCTGACATCCAGCTTATACCGGAAGATCAAGCTTCACCCACTTTAGGTGAGTTCCTTATTTCGCTTGTCGAAAACAATAGCCGTCTCGCCATTCACATTCTTGTCTGGGCGATGGGTCCAATCTATTCTGGAAAATCCCTGCGCATGCTTGGGAACACCGAACTGAAGTCGCATCCAAGGATCGACTTGCGGCTTGATACGCGGCATGCTGTTCGAGGTTCTCATCATCAGAAAATGGTGGTTATCGACGATGCGCTGGCGTTTATTGGCGGCATCGATCTGACAGCCAAGCGCTGGGATACGCCCGAGCACCGGGCCGATCAACCTTTACGCTGCACACCAAAAGGCGAACGGTATGAGCCGGTTCACGATGTGCAAATGGCAGTTGATGGTGAAGCGGCCGAAGTAGCGGCTGAAATCGCCAGGCGTCGGTGGTGGCAGGCGACAGGTGAGGATCTTGTGCGTCCACGCTGCTATTCTCATTCTTTTCCGCCAGCTGCACGCTATGTATTTAGCAATTGTGACATCGCTTTTGCGCGGACCGAACCGGCAATTCGCAGAAGCACATCCGTTCGTGAGACGTTACAACTGACCCTTGACTGCCTGTCGCGGGCAGAGAAGCTTATCTATATAGAAAGTCAATATTTTGCATCGAAAGATGTAGCGGATCTTTTGGCTTCTCGATTGAGTGAGCCGGATGGTCCTGAGGTCGTATTGATTTCGACGCTGAATTCGCATGGATTTCTCGAGAGAAAAGTACTGGGGGAAAATCGAGACCGAATGATCCGCAAGCTTAGACAAGCTGATCGATTTGGTCGGTTTCGTGCTTTCTATCCAGTTGTCCCAGATGAGAGCCGCGATACTAAGTGCGAGGAAGTCCTGGTCCATGCCAAGTTGATTATCGTCGATGATGTTTTCATTCGCGTCGGGTCGTCGAACCTAAACCAGAGATCGGTGGGCCTTGATACGGAACTTGACGTCGCCATCGAAATGCATAGCGACAAAGAACGGCAGATCCTGGCCGACATGCGAAATGGGCTGCTTGGTGAGCATCTTGGTCTGCCGAGCACTGAATTGGCAAAAGCCCATCAAGAAGCCGGATCATTGGTGCGCGCCTTGGATCGAGTGAACGTTGGATTGCGTGGGCTGCGATCTTTTCCTGTCGGTGACGAGAACGGCAAGACAGGTTTGCATTTTGCTACGGGCCTTGTGGACCCAAAAGCACCTTGGTGGCCGTTGCAGTTGGTTTCTATTCCATTTTCGATGCTCAAGAAAATCCGACGCATGGCGATGTCGAAGGCAGGACTGAGCCAGGCCGATGGACAACAGCAGCGGATATCTGCCAACAACAGTTAAATTATATTTTTGAGCCCCACCGAGAGCTCTTGTGATTGGTAAATCACAAGAGCTTTTTCTATGGCGAGGCTTAGTATTCTTATGAATGCAGCCTATGACATCGTCAAAGAGTTGCTGCTTTCACCGTCTCATTTGACGAGGAATTATTCCGGCGTTCGCGGCGCGAATAATACCATTCACTGATGGCAAAGACCGGGATGCCGATTGCCAGCGGAATGAAAAAATACACAACGCGAAATGCAATGAGCGCGCCGATCGATGCGTCTTTGCCCATGATGAATGAGATCGTCGCTTCCATGACGCCAAGTCCACCAGGAACATGGGCAACCAGCGCCGAGAGGTTAGCCATGACATAGGCGGTTGTCGTTTCAAAAAAACCTGCGGACGATCTTGCCAACCAAAAGAGACAAGCGGCGACGGCAGCGAAATTGGCGATGCCAACAGCAACCTGGGCAAGGGCGATAGGCAGGGTTGGCAGTGAGAAACGCCATTTGTATATTCGTATTTCACCGCGCAGCCAGGCTGAGGCCACGAGATAGATGCCAATTGCAGCCAGACAGGCAAATCCAATCAGCCGAGCAGCGAAACTCCCCATGCCGCCGAGCTTGGCCGCACTCTGCGGAAACAGGGCAAGGCAAATGCCAGCCAATCCTATCAAGCCGATTCCGACGGTTGCGCCGCAAAAGAGAATGATTTTGGCGACTTCCTCGTTTTTTAGGCCCCAGCGCCGATAATACCGATAGCGGACCGCACCGCTGGACAGCGCCGCCAAGCCGACATTATGTCCGATAGAGAGGCTGACAAAAGACGCGACCGCGGCTTTTCGCCAGGACAAACGAGAACCAGCATAGAGGATGCCAAGATAGTCGAAGCCAGTCAGACAAAGGTAGGAGACGGCACAAAAAAATAATGACAGAGCAAAACCTGTCCAAGGGATGGCAGACAATGACATTTCGATATCGTTGAGGGAGAATTTGCTCAGTGCCCGGTAGCTCAGCCAGAGGGCTATTGCTGTCGCAGCAAGGAAAATGCCATTCAACAAAATCTTCTTTTGCATCAAATCCGTTCCGAGGTTGCTCTTCGTACAGGGAACGATTTCCTGGCTAAGGTGTTCCCTGACAATGAGCTCCATATTTCGTCTCCTTACCTATAATATTCATAGCTGTATCGGCACAGACAGAAGACTTGATCCAGCCAGAATTGCCGAAGTGATCGTAGCCACCGAAGCAGATATTGTCTGCCTTCAGGAAGTGGATGTCGGACGAAACCGAACCTCAGGAATTGATCAAGCCGACGTGATAGCAGGCTATCTCACCATGCAATCACATTTTCATTCCGCCTTGAATGTTGCTGAGGAACGATATGGCGATGCACTGTTGACCAGGTTTCCGACCCGGATCGTCCAGCAGGGCATGTTGCCATCACGCGGTGAGCAAAGGGGCGCGCTATTGGTGGAGGTATCGATTGGACAAATTGCTGTTAACGTCTGCGTGACACATTTCGGCTTACGGGCGGGTGAGCGAGCAGAGCAGGCAAGGGCGCTTTTGGGCGTGGAATGGCTCGGACCTTTGCTGGAGGCAGATGCTCCCATTGTGGTCGCAGCCGACTTGAATGCTGTCTCGAATTCAAAAGCTTTCAAACTCCTGACGGCAAGATTGGCCGATGCCACG
The DNA here is from genome assembly GCF_000016285.1 of Allorhizobium ampelinum S4. Taxonomy (NCBI): domain Bacteria; kingdom Pseudomonadati; phylum Pseudomonadota; class Alphaproteobacteria; order Hyphomicrobiales; family Rhizobiaceae; genus Gillisella; species Gillisella ampelina. The sequence goes on from NC_011988.1 coordinate 8,303, forward strand.
AAAGCTAACCTAAAGTCCGACAGCCTCAGTCGGTCGAAGCCGACATTTCCATCTCGCTTTCCATTCCTGCGGTTGGACCATGTTCTAATATCAGGTGGATTAAATATCCTTGAAGCACGGGTTATCGATACACCTTTGGCACGGCGTGCCTCAGATCATCTGCCGCTTCTTGTTACAATGCAAATTTGATTGCACTTCGCATGATAATATTCAATTAGTTCCATAATGTTCATTATCAATTTTAATGATGTGCCTGGGTGGGTTCATCTGTGAAATGCGAAGGGATATCCACCCCTCGCATTTCGATTTTCCCACGGATGAAGTGATCTGGCTCAAGGCCACAAACGGGCGTGTCTGTTGACATCCTTGTAAAGCAGATAGCGGAACCTGCCGGGACCGCCAGCGTAGCAGGCTTGTGGGCAGAAGGCGCGCAACCACATGAAGTCACCGGCCTCCACCTCGACCCAGTCGTCGTTCAGTCGGTAGACGGCTTTGCCTTCCAGGACATAGAGGCCGTGTTCCATCACATGGGTTTCCATGAACGGAATGATGCCGCCAGGTTGGAAGCTGACGATATTCAGGTGGAAGTCATAGCGTATATCATTTGGATCGATGAACCGGGTTGTCCCCCAGGCCCCGCCGGTGTCAGGCATCATGGCAATTTCATGCTCGTCTTCGTGGGTGAAGATTGCCGGTGGTGGCTCCAATCCGTCTACCGCTTGGAATGTCTTGCGAACCCAATGGAATTTTGCAGGCGCGTCGCTGGTGTTGAGAACTGTCCATGTCGAACCGGCTGGCAGAAAAGCGAAAGATCCGGCACGAAGATCATGCTCTGTGGTTCCAAGAGTAAGTCTAAACGCACCTTCTACTACAAAGATCGCTGTTTGGGCTTGAGCATCTGGCTCCGGTCTTATGCTGCCTCCTCCGGGTTGAACTTCCATTACATATTGCGAAAAAGTTTCCGAAAATCCTGTCATGGGTCTGGCGATGATCCAGGCGCGGGTTTTTTCCCAATGCGGCAGAAGACTGGTGACGATGTCGCTCATCACGCCTTTGGGAATGACCGCATAGGCGGTTTTGAAAACAGCCTTGCCCGAAAGCAACTGCGTCTGGGGCGGCAGGCCCCCATAATTGGTGAAATAGCTGTTCTGGGTCATGCGGCCTCGGTTTTTCTCCGGATGGGTTCCTTTGTCTTGTATCGCATAAACCGAGCAACAGGAATCGTGAACCTAAGTCTTTTCCTTTGAAAACCTGCTTTGCAGCATATGGGATTTGGATAGTCGTGGATTTTCTGGGCTGAAAAATCCTTGAAATTGCCGAGCAAACGCCTTGAAACAGACGACTTACGGCTCCATCTTCAGGTCAACCCGTGGTCCGGGCCCCTCTGGCAGCAGCCGCCGGCGCTTCTGCGATGTCGGACCGTTTTCGACACATGCGCCGGCATAGGATTGTAGCCATGGTCTTGGTTCTGTCAGGTGGTTCGCGCGCTTTTTCCCAGGTCAATTGCTTGTCATCGATGGCGATAAACATCTCGCACCGCGCCGGTCGTGATTGCCGTTACCGTATCCCCGCCCCTAAGCTTTTGAATATCTTACGCTAGGAGCAGGGTTATGTTTACAGAAATCTTTGCCACTTTGATCAGCTTTTTTATGATCGACCCGATAGAGGCGGATCTTCGCAGTCGCCTGGCGTCGATGAATTCATCGGCAAGTACAATAGAACAGGCGCAAACATGCGTGCGAGATTCAGCTCCGAAGCTATTACAACAAGCGCTTGGTGATCCAAGCTGGGCTGTTGCCTCTGGCTTACGGATTTCTTTTGGCTGGACTACGCCGGTTGCGGTTGTCTCGGAAATTTCTCCCGAATGTCGCACCGCCTTCTCACTGCTTGGATCTGAGACCGGCGGCGATGTATAGACGATTTGAACAAGGACAGGTTATGACAAAACTTCACGACAGAGGACATGCGATGGTTCAGAGCGTTTCAGGGCTGGATTGGTGCCCAAAGGACGATACCACCTTCACAATCCGTGCCCGTCGGAATGTTCTGGCTGGGTTCTGGGCCGGAGAACGCCTGGGATTGCGCGGCGAGGATTTGGTGCTTTACGCCCAGGCGCTGCATGTAGAGGATCATCGATTGCCTGGTGATCTCGATCTTGTTGAAAAAATTCAAGCAGATTTCGCGTCGGCTGAGGTGGCAATCAGCACAGCCGATATTCACCTTGCGTTGCGCTCGTCGCATCAGCAAGCGCTACGGGATAGCGGTTGCACGGATTAAGATGATGATGATGTCTCGACAGCACGGTCCTGCCGCAGGTGACGACATTGTGCGGGGATCCGGCTTCCTGTTGGAGGTGCTGGAAACCGCTCGTTTGCGTGGTGGTATTTCCATTGGTGAACTGATCGGTCGGCGGGGTCGAATCGGGATAGCCTTCACCTTGCTGGTGCTTTGCCTGCCGACCCTGGTCCCCCTGCCCGGTCCTTTCGGGATGGTTTTCGGCACCTGCCTGGCATTTGTTGCCGTACAAATGTTGTATGGTGCAGACCGGATCTGGCTTCCGGGTTTCATTGCGCGGCGAACGGTGTCGCTCAAGGTTGTGGAAACAATGGTGCGGCTTGGACGGCCCTGGGTGCTGAAACTCGAAAGCTGGCTGATCGCCGGGCGTCTGCCGTTTCTCACGGGCAAGACGGCGCGAATGATCCTGGCGCTGCCCATTCTCGTACTGGCAGTGCTGATCTCCCTGCCTATCCCCTTTGGCAATACCGCTCCAGCGCTGGCAATCATCTTGATTGCTATCGCTCTTGCGGAACGCGACGGCCTCGTGGTGATTTTTTCGCTCTTCGTTGCAGCTGGCGCCGGTGTCGTGACCTATTATCTCGTCACCGCCGCTGGAAACCTGCTGACCTGGGCATTTTAGCGGTTCTGCTGGTGGCGAAGGAGATTGTCTCTATTTCGCCATCGGTACGAATAGCCCGAGTTTGATATCCCGCAGCACGACATTGGTATGCATTCGGCGTATTTGCGGGTTTTCAGCCATGATAAGGGCGGCGATATCGTCGTAATGCTCAACATCCCGGGCAGTGACAATTGCGATCAAATCGACCTGCCCGGTTACATAATAAACCTGCTGAATATGATCCTGACGTTCCGACCAGGTACGAAAGCGGGCAAGCGCATCGTAATTGTCGCGCTCAATCTCCATGCCGACGATAAACACCATGGGATGGCCGGTTATCTTGCGGTCCACCACCGCCACTTCACTTTTGATGATCCCCTCTTCCCGCAGCCGTTTCAGACGTCTTTGTACCGCAGACAGAGAAAGGCCGATCTGTTCGGCAATAATCTCAGCCTTCAGCTGACAATTTCTCTGAATGATATCGATGATCTGGCGATCGAACCGATCCAAATCGTCCATATGGCTGATCCTCCAAGTGTGCGTTTCACCTTATTTTTCCAGGGACTATCCGCTTTATGCAAGGATTTTCTGCGGTAATTATGCAATCTAGTTCGAAATTGCGCGCATAAACTGCACGGATAAGCCATTATTGTGACAGTCAATGTGAAAACTGGATCCTGTATGATAGATGGCAGCGGTTTCGCCCTTGAGGTGGAAGATATCCACAAGAGCTTCGGCGCGCACGCGGTTCTGAAGGGCTTGTCGGTGCGTGCTGCGAAAGGCGATGTCATTTCGATCATCGGGTCCTCGGGGTCTGGAAAAAGCACGTTCCTGCGCTGCATCAACTTCCTGGAAATGCCGGACCGAGGGCGCATCGTCGTCAATGGTGAAGAGGTTGCCATCAAGCTGGGGCGGCGTGGTGAGCCAAAGCCCGCCAGCTGGCGTCAGGTCGAGCGGTTGCGGACCGGACTTGGGATGGTGTTTCAAAACTTCAATCTCTGGGCGCATCGGACAGTTTTAGAGAATGTTATCGAAGCGCCGGTGCATGTGATGGGCGTCAAGCGCGCGGAAGCTATCGAACGTGCCGAGTCCTTGCTGCATAAGGTCGGTCTCTACGATAAGCGCGATGCTTATCCGGCTTTCCTCTCGGGCGGGCAGCAACAGCGTGCCGCCATTGCCCGCGCGCTCTGCGTGGAACCTGCCGTCATGTTGTTCGATGAGCCTACGTCGGCGCTCGATCCGGAACTGGTTGGTGAAGTGCTGAAGGTCATTCGTGATCTGGCCGAGGAAGGCCGGACCATGCTGCTCGTCACTCATGAGATGCGCTTTGCCCGCGACGTTTCCAGCCATGTTCTGTTTCTACACCAGGGGCGTGTCGAAGAGCAGGGACCGCCTGAACAGGTCTTCGGCAATCCGCTCAGCGACCGCTGTCGGGAATTTACCGGCGGGATCGGCGCCTGACGGTATCTTTGAAAATTTAAAATTCAACCAGGAGAAAGCCTTTTATGAAATTCTTCCCGCTTCTGTTGGCAGGCGCTGCCTTCGCCTTTTCCGCTTTTTCGGCCCAGGCCGATGTGCGGTTTGGTGTGATGAACGAATCCTATCCGCCCTTCTTCGCCAAGGATGCGAGCGGTAAGTGGCAGGGTTGGGAAATCGACCTGATGGATGCTGTTTGCGCTGAGATGAAAGAGAAATGCTCTATCGTCGAACTGTCCTGGGATGGGTTGATCCCGGCATTGGGCGCCAAGAAGTTTGACGTTATCTGGTCTTCCATGTCGATTACCGACGAGCGTAAGAAGGTGATCGATTTCACCGATAAATATTACAATACTCCCAGCCGGTTGATCGGCGCGAAGGACATGAAGCCGGGCGCCAGCGCTGATGACGTCAAGGGCAAGACCATCGGCATCCAGGTGTCGACCATTCAGTCCGAATATTACAAAAAGTATTTTGCCAAGGTGGCCTCGGAAAAGACCTATCAAACGCTGGATGAAGCCTTTCAGGACCTAGCCGCAGGACGGATCGATTACGTCTTCGGCGATTCCATCGTGCTCGACACTTTCGTCAAGAGTGATGCCGGCAAGGATTGCTGCGCCAATATGGGCGATGTCGCCGCTGATGCCGCCGTGCTTGGTTCAGGCGTGGGTGGCGGTTTGCGCAAGGACGATACCGCTTTGAAGGCAAAGTTGAATGCGGCGCTGGCCGCTGTCCGGGCCAGCGGCAAATATGATGAGATCACCAAGAAATATTTCGATTTCGATATCTATGGTAAGTAAACGGTAGCTTACGTAAATGGCTGTTTCCCCCGGCATACTCGATCTGCTTTCCCCCTATCCACCTGGATGGGGAGGAACGCTGCTATGGGGTGCCGGGGCGACGCTTACCATTTCGGCAGGTGCTTTTCTGATAGGGTTGGTGATTGGGATTGGCGGCGCTTTGGGCAAGCTGTCTGGCAACCGCCTGCTGCTCGGATTGCTCGATGTCTATACGACAGCGGTGCGCGCAGTGCCGGAACTGATCCTGATTGTCGGTCTTTATTATGCAGGCACCGATGGGCTTAACCGACTATTGCAGGCATTCGGCATGCCAGTAGTCGAGGTCAATGGGTTGATTGCCGCGATTGCGGTTCTCGGTGTCGTCCAGGGTGCTTACATGACCGAAGTGCTCAGGGGAGCTATCCTGGCGATCCCGATTGGTCAAAGTGAGGCGGCAAAAGCCTTCGGCATGTCGCCGTTCCTGCGGTTTCACAGGGTCACCTTGCCTGCGCTGCTGCCCAACGCCCTGCCCGGCCTTGCCAATTTGTGGATGGCTGTCACCAAGGATAGCGCGCTGGTTGCCGTCGTCGGCTATCAGGAACTGGCGCTGGCGACCCGGCTGGCGGGGGCGAGCACCAAGCATTATTTCCTGTTTTTCCTGGCTGCCGCCCTGCTCTACCTCGCCATCACTCTTGTTTCCAACCTGTTCTTCAAGCTGATCGAGCGCCGGGTGCGGCGCGGTCAGCCGCTGCTGTCCTAGGAGATGTGATGGATTTCTCCTGGATAGGCAATTACTGGCCGTTGCTGCTGACCGGAGCATGGCAAACCCTCGCATTGCTGGTGATTTCTGTCGTTCTCGGATTTGTAATGGCGATTGGCCTCGCTTTCGCTCAGGTCAGCGGTGGACCGGTGACGCGGGTCCTTGCGCGCGGCTATTCGACGTTTTTTCGTGGCACGCCGCTATTGATCCAGCTCTGGTTGCTTTATTACGGCGTCGGATCATTGCTGCCGATGATCCCGGGCATTCGTCAAAGTCTGATCTGGCCGCTGTTGCGGGAAGGATTTTTCTTTGCGGCGGTCAGTTTCACGCTCAATTACGCGGCTTATGAGGCCGAAGTTTTGCGCGGCGCATTGCTGGCCGTGCCCAAGGGCGAACTTGAGGCGGGCCGTGCTTTCGGCATGGGACGCTTCACGCTCATTCGGCGGGTCTGGCTGCCGCGTGCTATCCGCATCGCCCTTCCCACCATCGCCGGGGAAGTGGTCATGCAGCTGAAGGCCACTCCCCTCGCCTTTACCGTGACGGTCATGGATCTCTATGCGGTCGCCTACAAGGTGCGCCAGGATACGCTGCTTGTCTATGAACCGCTGATCGTCGTTACCCTTTTCTATCTCGCTATTACTGCGATTATTGCCCGTTGCTTCCGGATGGTCGAGGCGCAGGTTCCAATCCGGCGATAACCAACAGGACTATATATATGACAAAGGTTCGTATTCTCGATGGCGGCATGAGCCGTGAACTTCTTCGGCTAGGTGCGGAGTTGAAGCAGCCGGAATGGTCGGCGCTGGCCCTGATCAATGCTCCTGACATCGTTCGTCAGGTGCATGCGGAATTCATTGCGGCGGGTGCCGATGTTGTGACGACCAACTCTTATGCATTGGTGCCGTTTCATATCGGCGAAGAGCGTTTCCAGAGTGAAGGCCCATCTCTGATTGCTCTGTCGGGTGAGTTGGCGCGGCAGGCGGCGGATGCCTCAGGTCGAAAGGTGCTTGTAGCCGGCTCTTTGCCTCCTATCTTCGGTTCCTATGAGCCGCAGAATTTCGATCCGTCGACGGTTGATGCCTATTTGGATGTGCTGGTTGCCAACCTTGCGCCCTTCGTCGATGTGTGGCTTGGTGAAACGCTCAGTCTGATTGCCGAAGGCGAAGCCGTTCAAAAAGCGGTTGCCGCAACAGGCAAGCCCTTCTGGATTTCTTTTACACTTGCTGATGAAGCGGGACAGGATATTGGCGGCTCACCGAAGCTTCGCTCCGGCGAATTGGTCCAGGATGCCGCGCTTTGGGCGGCGGGCTCTGGCGCATCGGCGCTGTTGTTTAATTGCAGCAAGCCGGAAGTGATGAAGGCGGCGGTGGATGTGGCGGCAGCGACATTCAGGCAAAAAGGTGTTTCCCTGGACATTGGTGTCTATGCCAATGCTTTTGAAGGTGAGCAGGGTGAGGCCGCAGCAAATGAGGGACTGCATGAGACCCGCGCCGACCTGACTGATGATGCCTATTGCCGCTTTGCCTGCGATTGGGCTGACGCGGGTGCAACGATGATTGGCGGTTGCTGCGGCATTGGCGCGGCGCATATACACCAATTGTCCAAGGCACTTTCCGCTTAGTCTGCGCTTCTAAGCACCAGAACGGGTCTTGCGCATGATCCAGAGAAAGGCAAGGCATCCGGCAAGACCTGTGACGATGCCAATCGGCATGTCCTCCGGTGCAACGGCCAGTCTTGCCACGAGATCGGCGAGGATCAGCACCAATGCGCCCGTCAGCGCCGAGAGCGGCAGGACACGGACATTGTCTGATCCCGCCAGTGCGCGCACCATATGGGGAACCATCAGGCCGACAAAGCCGATGGCACCTGAAAATGCGACCATTGTCCCGGTGATGAGTGCAGAGATCACAAATAACATCATGCGAAACCGGGCGACAGGCACGCCCAGGGTTGCCGCCGTCTCATCGCCCATCGCCAAGGCATTCAGCAAACGGGCATTGGGTAGGAGATAACAAAGTCCGGCGGCAAGCACAGCGGCGGGGTAAATCAGGTGTTGCCATTGGGCAAGGCCAAGCCCACCGAGCATCCAGAAGGTTACGGTTTGGGTGGCGCGGGGATCTCCGAGAAAGACCAGGAGGTTGCCGAGCCCGGTAAAGAAAAATCCGACAATCACGCCCGACAGCACCAGCCGGTCGGCCTGAAGGCTGCGGGTCAATCCGGCCACCAGTCCCACCGTGGCGGTGGCCAGTAGTGCCCCGCCAAATGCGAAAAGCGGCACGGTCAGCAGTCCGAAGACCATGCCGGTATGCAGCAAAGCGAGGATTGCACCAAAGGCGGCGCCGGAGGAGACGCCGAGCAGATGCGGATCGGCGAGCGGATTGCGGGTCGCGGGTTGCAGGACCGCCCCGGTTAGCGCCAGCCCAGCCCCGACAAGTCCACCGAGCAGCACCCGTGGAAATCGAACATCCCAAACAATGCTCACCCGTCCCGCTGGCCAATCCACCGCAAAACTGCCCGGAACGAGATGATTGGCAAGTATCTTCCAGACGGTGGCAACAGGAATGGGAGCAGCACCCAGCGAAATGCCGGCACTGACGACGACGATAATCGTCAGAACCAGCAGGATCGGCACAGATAAGCGTTTAATGAAAGTCAATGCTTACAGACTTTGCGGATGAAAGGCTTGGGCCAGCCGGGCGATGGCATCGACATTGCGCGGTCCCGGAGTTGCCTCGACATAGTCAAGCACAACGAAACGATCATTTTTCACGGCGTCGATATTCTGGAAGGCCGGGTTATGCTTCATGTAATCGATCTTCTGTTGAGCGGTCACTTCGCCATAGTTGACGATGATGATCACCTGCGGATTCCGCTCGATCACCGGTTCCCAGGAGACTTCCGTCCAGCTTTTCTGCACGTCATCCATGATATTGACGCCGCCAGCCGCCTCGATCATTGCGGTCGGAATGCCGAAGCGACCTGATGTGAACGGCTTCTGTTCACCGGAATCATAGACAAAAACGGTTGCAGGCTTGTCTGTTGGACTGATTTTGGCCTGGATTTTTGCCAATTGCTGGCGATAGCCTGCAACCAATGCCTCTGCCCTGTCTTCGACCCGGAATATCCGGCCCAAGTTGATGAGATCGATGAACATATCGTCCATGGTCGGCTTGGCCTTGGCCATGATGTGAATGCAGCTTTCCGTCAGTTCATAGACCTTGATGCCCAATGGGCTGAGGGTGTCCGGTGTCACCTCGCCGCCGACCTTCATGCCATAGTTCCAGCCGGCGAAATAGAAATCCGCATTGGCATTGAGCAGGACTTCCTTGCTCGGATATTTCGGCGATAGTTCCGGCAGTTGGCTGACACCCTCGCGCAGTTTCTCATCCAGTGTCTTCCAGCCGGAGACCCCGGTATAGCCGACCATATGGTCCTGTAATTTCAGCGCCAGCATCATTTCGGTCAGGTTGACGTCATTGGAGACGGCGCGTTGCGGGGCTGTATCAAAGGTAACCTGACGGTTACAGCTCTTGACGGTAACGGGTTCTGCTGTGGCTGCGGTGAGGCTGACTGCGGCAAGAAAGGTTGAGAGTGTGAAAATGAGAAGAGCGTTTTTCATGTATGGTCCAATGGGTTGCGGATCAGGCACTGAGCGCGAAGGAAAAATTGCGGGTGGCGCCGCCATCCAGGCTGTGGACATGAGTTTGAACGGTGAAGGCCGCGGAGAGATGGTCTGCGGTCAGGACATCGCGCGGACAGCCCTCGGCAATCATCTGCCCGTCCTTCAGAATTATTGCTCTTGTGGCAAAGCCTGCGGCAAGATTGATGTCATGCAGCGTCGTCACGATGGTAATGCCGAGACCGCGCAGCAGATCGAGAATTTCCAACTGGTTACGAATGTCGAGATGGTTGGATGGCTCATCCAGAATGAGCAATTGCGGATCTTGCGCCAGCGCCCTGGCGACGAGAACGCGTTGCTTTTCGCCGCCTGACAAAGTTGCAAAATCACGTCGCGCCAGATCGGTGACATGGAGGTGATCCATGGCATGCAGCGCTCTGGCTTTGTCGTCTCCGGTGCTTTGCGACCTTTTCCAGGCGCGTTTCTGCCAGGGAATTCGGCCCATCATGACGATATCTTCGACGGTAAAAGGGAAATCTGCTGGCATTTCCTGGACTACGACGGCGATCCGGCGGGCGACCGTCCGCGGATCGATTGTCCACACATCCTGCCCGTCCAGTAGCACCCTGCCCTCACCCGGGCGCACCGCACGATAAAGGCAGCGCAGCAGAGTTGTCTTACCCGCCCCATTCGGGCCGAGAATGGCCAGGCGCTCACCAGCGGTAAGCGTAAAATCGATATTTTTTATCAGCGATCGCGCGCCAGTTGGCCCATAGCTGAGCCCCCTCACCTCAAGCGAGGCACCATGACCGTCACAGCTCATGCAGGAGCCTGCATCCGTTGACCGGACATCAGGCGTGCCGCGCCTCGGGCCGGATCGTCTGAACAAGGAACGGATGGCCACGCCTCTCGGCGGACCTGAAGTCTTATCGCTGCCATCGGAACACCCCGTCCGTTGCGGTTGAACATCTAAATGGCAGGTCTCCTGGCTTGCGGGTCGCTGTTGGCCTGCGCCTTCCCGGCTTATCGCCAGTGGCATCGTGCAGGCCCACTCGCCGCTCACAGTTGCGGGGGCAGCCACGGTTTCGGTCCCTGTTGGGTAAGCCTCACCGTATTCCCTTTTCAGCCGCAGCCTTCTTTGCAAGGCCACAGCACCATTTGGATCTATCACTGACATGGGTTGCGGTTCCGCACAAGTCCGTTTTCAAACTATATCGATAGTGTGGTTTTGTTATAACGTTACATAAAATGGGTCAAGCTAAAGAATGTGGATTTGTTCGGTTGGCTTGGTGCCAAGCCGAACAAATCCGGACCAAGCTTTACGGTTTAAGGAGGCAGACCGTTGAAAGTGACCCTGGATACGGCCTCTTACTTACGGCCACCCATTTCCACGATTGGCGGTTCTGCGTCGGCGGGCAAGGGACTTTGATAGGGTTGGCCCTTGCGACGGGCGACCAGATCAGCACGTGCCGCTTCGCGTAACTGTTCGCTTTCGAAGGCGGCGCGGCCTGTGGCGGCCATGACCTTTGCCGCAGCCACCATGCCCTTGTGAGCCAGAGGGCTTTTCCCCTGCGTCACCAATTGCCAGGTGTGGAACGGTGTGCCGATGGCGCAGGTCGGCCCATCGGCCTGCACGGTTGGCACCACCCAGCTGACATCGCCGACATCGGTTGACCCGGTCAGCAGCGGCGTGCGGTCATGGGCGGGCAGAATGAAATCGGCAAGCGGGATATCGCGCTCCGGCAGGCCTTCAAAACGCCAGGGTGCCGACTTTTCTTCCGGCGTCAAGACGGCGCGGATTGTTTCGGCGAAAGCCCGGTCCGCCGCATCGAAGGGTGGTGGGCCGAGTTCTTCCCAGGCCTCCTGCATGGCCGCCATTAGCGGACCATTGGTCAGCACGTTGGAAACGGCGCTGATCACCTGTGTTTCCAGTCGGGTTTCGGTCATCAATGCCGCACCCTCGCCAATTTTCTTCACCCGTTCCACGAGGGTCTTCATGCCTTGTAGCTCAGGGGCGCGGATCAGATAGCGGACCTTGGCATAGGCCTGGACGACATTGGGTGAAATGCCACCCGCATCGAGAATAGCGGCGTGTACGCGGCAATCGGATGGCATGTGTTCGCGCATATAATTGACGCCGACACTCATCAGTTCCACCGCATCGAGAGCGCTCCGCCCCAGATCGGGGTTTGATCCGGCATGGGCCGCCCTCCCCCTGAAAGTGAAATCGACACGGGAATTGGCAAGCGAGGTGGTGCGCTGCACGCCCGCGAAGGAGTTTGGATGCCAACTGATGGCGATATCGACGCCTTCAAAGGCCCCTGCCCTGACCATGAAGGCCTTGGCGGCTCCACCCTCTTCGGCTGGGCAACCATAATAGCGCACACGTCCAGGCAAGTCCTTTTCTTTCAACCAGTCTTTCAGGGAAGCGGCGGCCAGGAGAGCCGCGGAGCCGAGTAGGTTGTGGCCGCAGCCATGGCCGTTGCCGCCTGCGGCAATCGGCTTATGTTCAGCGACGCCGGCTTCCTGGCTGAGCCCGGACAGGGCATCATATTCGCCGAGAAACGCTATGATAGGACCGCCCTCCCCTGCTTCGCCCATCACAGCTGTGGGTATGCCGGCCAATTGTTCGCTGACACGAAATCCCTCCGCCTTCAGCATGGCGACATGCTCGGCAACGGACGATTCTTCCATATAACAGGTTTCCGGCATGCCCCAGATCCGGTCGCTCAAGGCGATAAAGTCAGGCGTCTTGGTATCGACAATCGACCAAAGCGCGGCGGATGTATTGGGGGAAACGGTCATGGGGCACCTTTGACAATAAACACCCGCCAACCATAAAAGCTTGGCGCTCAGCGGCAAGCTTTTATCCGCTGTTTTACCAGGCAATTCGATCTTGTGATGGAAAGTTAGTCATCCGGAAGGCCTGCTCTTCTGCTTCAGGAGAGCGGTTCTGTGCGTGTGTCTGCCGCGCGGGCCTTGGCTGCCTGAAGAATGTCGCGAGTTTCTCGCGCCTTGGCAACCGCTTCTGAAAGCGCCCGGTTTGGAACAGCGCCAGGATCTTCCTGGCCGTCGCTAAGCTGGCTCTCCTGTTCGAGACTACGGATCAAATCCTTGAAGGCCTCAGGTCCTTGCAGGCTTGCTGTCAGGAGTGAAATCAGCAATTCGCGGTGGGCGTTGATACGCCCCCGCATGGTTTCCGGGGTTGCGTCCGTCATGAATGCAGGCTCCGAGCCGGCTTGGTCCGCGCCGGAGTACGGCGATGGGTGACCGCATTATAAAGAGCAGCATATTGTTCGGCGCTGCGCTCCCAGCTGTAATGCGCCCGCATGGCTTGAAGCTGCAACCGCCGCCAATGGCGGGGTACGGCATAGGCGTCCAACGCACGGCGAAGCGCGTGGCGCAGGCCGTCGGTGGTGATCTGGTCGAACTGGAAACCGGTCGCTGCCTTGGCAGACATTGCTGCGTCATTGGCATCGATAATGGTTTCCGCCAGCCCACCAGTGCGTGACACCACCGGTACGCAGCCGTAGCGCAGGGCATAAAGCTGGGTCAGGCCGCAGGGTTCGAAACGCGATGGCTGAATGATGGAATCGGCGCCACCGTGAATGCGATGCGCGGTTTCCTCGTCATAGCCGATCTTGACGGCCATCCGGCCAGGAAAGCGCTGTGCAGTCTCGATCAGCGCCTGTTCCAGCGCGCGATCCCCCTGACCGAGCACGATCAGCTTACCGCCGCCATCAATGATCTCGCTGGCGGCCTCTGCCAGCATATCCATGCCTTTTTGCCATGTAATACGGGTAATGGCGGCAAACAGTGGACCATCATCATTGTCCAGGCCAAACTGGTTTTGTAAGTCCACCTTGTTCAACCGTTTGAGGCCGATGGTTTTCTGATCAAAACGGGAGAACAGATGCGGATCGGTAGCCGGGTTCCAGATTTCCGGATCGATCCCGTTGACGATACCGCGCAGCTTGTCCTTGCGCTGCCTGAGAACGCCCTCAAGCCCCATGCCAAAGCGTGGCGAAAGGATTTCCCGGGCATAAGTCGGGCTGACGGCGGTGATCATGCTCGACGTCATCAGACCACCCTTCAGGTAGCTGATATCCCCATAATACTCCATGCAGTCCGTCGACATCACGCTTGGCGGCAGTCCGATGGAGGGCAGCAGGGCAGCATTGAACTGGCCCTGGAAGGCCAGATTGTGAATGGTCAAGACCACAGGCGTTGTGCAATCCATGTGCCGCAAATAGACGGAGGTCAGAGCAGTTTGCCAGTCATGAGTGTGAACGACATCGGGAACCCAGCCCGGCAGGCTGCCAGCGGCAATTTCGGCGGCGGCCAGAGACAGGACCGCAAATCGCTTCCAATTGTCGGCATGGTCAAGGCCGTTTTCGTCCACATAAGGGCCACCCGGACGGTCGAACAATTGCGGCGCATCGAGTATGAAAAGGTCGAGACCATGAATGCTTGCGGCATAGAGCGCGGCGGATTCGCCAAGAAGGTCTTCGAAAACCAACAGCGGCGGTTGGTCCCGGATCAATCTGCGGACATTGCTATAGCCTGGAATCAACGTCCGGGTGGCTACACCAAAACTGGCGAGCGCCTTTGGAAGAGCGCCCGTGACATCACCGAGACCACCAGTTTTAACGAGTGGAAAAATTTCCGAGGTTACGGAGAGCGATCGCAGACTCTGATCGATGACATTGCCTTTCTGCATGCGTTGCGGAAGGCAGCGGATTCCAGCCGCAGCGGTCGCCATGTCCTGCCGGTCTGAAAAAACAGGTGCCATCAGATTATCTTTCGCTTGCGTTTCGTCGCTGCGGCAGGCTTTGGATCTTGGGGCGCATCGGCCATCTCAGCTTCTGGACTTTGTCTGGTCTTGGCGGCCTGAGCCTTGGTCGTTGGAGCCTTAGCAGTTTGCGTTTTGGCGGCCTGGCTCGCGCGCTTGAGCGCGCCTGCCTTGGCCTTTTGCGCAGATTGCGAAAGTTCGTAAAATTCACGATGGGCCTGTTGCCAATGGGCATCGTCCTTCCCGTGTGGCTTGCCCTCTTCTTCCCAAAGGCTATAGGCTCGCTTTTCGATCCACTCTTTGTCGGATGGCTTCATCGTTTATCTCCCATTGACCACCCCTCTAACGTGAAATCGGCCGTTTCTGTTCCGCGAACGGCGGTCATTTAGTGAAATTTTCATCGCTGACTTACGGATAGGCAAAAGGGGATAAAGATAGCGTCCATCACCGCCCTTGGCAGACAAGGAATTATCGCTTTTTCAGGAACAATAACCCTTGCCCGTCTGTTTTCGACCTGAGCGTCACACACGAAGAGAAGACAGTGGGACAAAGGAGAAGACAATGGAATTGATTGGCACCTTGGTGCATCCTGAAAAGGGCGGACGGTCTGGATATAATGTCGAGTTTGTTTCCGACAGTGGAGATGTGGTCTCTGTCCAACTGAGACAGAGCGAAGAACGGTCTCTGACCCGCGAAAATGCGCCGGAAGCAGCCAGGTCGCTGCTGGAGGAAATCAGCACGAAAGAGGTTGTTGAAGGCGGTACACGCCACGCCGATCAAGCTCAGCGAGATGAGAGTGACCGTGATCTCAACGATGCGCTGGAAGATACGTTTCCTGCCAGTGATCCGGTGTCAATGGCAACGTCCAGCACGATTGGTGGGACGGGAAATAACGACAACTGATCATCGCATGATGGCGGTTGGCCAAAAGTTGACAGGTTGACATCTGTCAACGCCGACTGAGGGGCCGACTGAGGGCTTGTGCGCGCAAAGGTATGTGCGTCACTCGCGGGTTAGCAAAAAGAAGAATGGCCTGTCGAAATCACGATGCTCCATCAGTCCGAGACAGCGGCGGTCATCAATACGGCGAAAATGGTCAATGATCGGCTTTTCGTCATAGATCATCGCTGCACTGACAGTGCCGCCCAGTGCGACGGGCCTTAGTCTTGCTTTTGGCCGGCCCGAGGCAAAAAACCGCCCTAGGTTACGGACTGCCACCCTTCCCACGACGTTGTTGAACAGTCTAGGTGATGCCAGCAAAAGCCGCAGTGGAATGAAGAACGGGTTTAACGGATAGAAACCGAAACGGTCGCGCATGATAAGCGGATGACCTTCGTCGGCGGAGACAAAATTCTTGCCGTGCCAACCGAAAGGCGGCATCAGGCCATCTATAGGATGATTTGTCGCTAACTCCTGCCCGACCCACATGCCGATCATGTCATCGACTTCAAGGGCAGGCAGTTGGAGAAACCTGGCAATTGCTTCTTCGCCCGTTGTGCCATGCTGTTGCCATTGGGTCAGCCAGTCCGTATCTGCAAAAGCCTGTGTGGTCACGGCAATGTGTTCCCGCTTTCTAGAGTTTCCGGTCCGGCGCATTGCATGACGTTTTCCCTTGCCTCATGAGACTCCTGTCCGGGTGATGGTTCTGGACTTTTTGCTTGTTGCGCTTTCTATGCGGCAATTATGCGTTGCTGCTATCAACATCACTTCACGGCATTTGTTCCTCTTGGGGCTGTCACGCTGCGTTGAACCTGGGTGAGGTATTGTGTTTGCGAATATTTCAAGCCTTTGATCCCTTTGATCCGTCTTCAGAAAACGAGCCGGATGTATGACCGGATTTGTTTGAAACGCTGAAAAATGATGGCAGGTGTGCACCAGTGGGGTTTGCATCGTTGAGACGAATGGCCTACTCCCTAAGGCGTGAAATAGTTGACATATGACAAATGCCAAGAGGCGCCATTGCCCTCGCATTGTCAGTGAAGAATGGACGAGCGGCGATCATGACGCGGTTTTTACCCGATAAATTCACCCTGATGCTTGTGTGTACAGTGGCTCTAGCTTCGGTCTTGCCGATCAGCGGGCAGCCGGCCGTTTATTTCGGCTGGGCAACGAAAGTTGCGATTGCGGCGCTGTTTTTTCTGCATGGCGCCCGCCTGTCGCGCGATGTTGTGATTGCCGGGATGCTGCATTGGCGACTGCATCTGTCGATCCTGGCCGTGACCTTCGTGATCTTTCCTTTGCTCGGCCTCGGGCTGGGGTTTTTCGTGCAGGGCTTCCTGCCGTCCTCGCTTTATCTTGGCATTCTTTATATCTGCGTCCTGCCATCGACCGTCCAATCGTCGATTGCCTTTACCTCCATGGCAGGGGGCAATGTGCCCGCGGCGATCTGTTCAGCTTCGGCCTCTAATATTTTCGGGATGATCCTCACCCCCCTGCTCTGCGGGCTGCTGCTATCGGCCGGTGGCCATGGCGGTATTTCGCTCGACGCTGTCTTGCAAATCTTCGTGCAATTGCTGCTTCCGTTCATTGTGGGGCAGTTGCTGCAACCCTTTATCGGCAATTGGGTCAGGGCGCGCAAATCCTTGCTGTCGCCAATTGATCGTGGCTCGATCCTGATGGTGGTCTATGCCGCCTTCAGCGAGGCGGTCATCGAGGGGATCTGGAAGCATTTCTCGCTGGCCGATATTGGCGCGGTCGTCGTGGTCGATATCGTCTTGCTGGCATTGGCGCTGATCATCACCACCTTCGGCAGCCGGTTGCTCGGCTTTTCCAAGGAGGATGAAATCGCCATCACCTTCTGCGGCTCGAAGAAAAGCCTGGCCTCCGGCGTGCCGATGGCCAGCGCGATTTTTGCCGGGCAAAGCATTGGCGCCATCGTCATGCCGCTGATGCTGTTTCATCAGATCCAGCTGATGGCTTGCGCGGTGATTGCCCAGAAATATGCGGAAAAGCGCAAGCTGAAGGAAGCCGAAGTGGTAGTTGCTTCGGCCTGACGCCATTCTAATCAAGGCGAGGATGCTCGTGAATCCTCGCCTTGAAAGCACATTCAGGAAAAGGCAATCTGAGCTTTCATCGCCTTGCTCCGGTCGGATGCGATGGTGAAGGCTGAAAGCGCGTCTTCCAGAGGCACGGTGTGGGTAATCAGCGGTTTAACGTCGATCAGCCCTTTGCGCATCAGCTCCACCCCGACCGCAAATTCACTGTGGAAACGGAAGGAGCCGCGCAGGTCTAGTTCCTTTGCGGTAATGGCCATCATTGGCAAGGTCATATCGCCGCCAAGACCAAGCTGCATGATGACGCCGCGTGGGCGCATGGCGGAAATTCCGCCTGCTAGCGCCGAGGCAACGCCGGTGCATTCGTAAAGCACATCGAATGTGCCTTTCCCCACAGCGTATTCTGCAAGGCCGTCCGGCTGGGCTGCGGTGTTGATCACCCGGTCAGCACCGGCTGCCTTGGCCAGTGCCAGGGTAAAATCCGAGAGATCGGTTGCAACGATTTCTTTCGCTCCGGCTCCGCGAGCGGCAATGATCGACAAAACGCCAATCGGGCCGCAACCGGTGACCAGAACCCGCTTGCCGAGCATTTCACCGGCCCGCCGTGTCGCATGCAACGTCACGGCCAGCGGTTCGGCCATCGCCGCCTCCCCTGCTGTCAGTCCATCCGCTACCACGCATTGGCTGGCGTCAGCGACAAGGCTTTGCCGGAACGCACCCTGGATATGCGGAAAGGGCATGGCGCTGCCGTAAAACCGCATATTAATGCATTGATTGTGCAGGCCTTCCTGACAATATGCGCATTTGTGGCACGGGCGTGACGGTGAGACGGCGACGAGTTGGCCAATGTCCAGTCCTGTGACCCCTGCCCCCAATGTCTCGACATAGGCCGAGACTTCATGGCCAAGGATCATCGGTTGTTTCAGTCTGACCGCACCAAATCCGCCGTGATTGTAATAATGAAGGTCACTGCCGCAGATGCCGCCGGTGGCAAGCCGCAGTTTTACCTCGCCGTGACCGGGCTCGACCTCGTCGACCTCTTCGATGCGAACGTCTTTTGCCGCATGGGCAACAATGGCTTTCATGGATTTATCCTCATAGAACCGGGGTTGGCAGAGCCGAGCCAGCGAAATGTGCGGTCAGATTATCGCGGACCAACTGGCCCATGGCCTGGCGGGTCTCAATCGTGCCAGAGGCATGGTGGGGTTGGAGCAGGACGTTGTCCAGCGCCAGGAAACGTGGGTTTAGCTTGGGCTCACCTTCAAACACATCCAGCGCGGCGGAGCCCAGCCGTCCGGCTTCGAGCGCTTCCAACAAGGCTGCTTCATCGATATTCGAGGCGCGGGATATGTTGATCAGCATACCCTCCGGCCCTAACGCCTCGATCACATCGCGTCCGACGATATGTCGTGTATCGGCGGATGCGGCCAACGTAACGAACAGGAAGTCCGAGTTTCCTGCCAGTTCTACCGGATCGGCGACAAATGTCATGCCCTCGGCATAAGGCTTGGCTGCGACATCGCTGTAGGAAATTTGCATATCGAAGCCTTTGAGGCGCTTGGCCACCTCAAAGCCGATGCGGCCAAGGCCCAGCACCCCTGCCCGCCTGCCCCAGACCCGACGCTTCAGTGGATAAAGGCCCTTTGCAGCCCAACTGCCATCCTTCACCCAGGTCTCGGCGCCGATCATGCCGCGCGATTGGCACAGCATCATTGCGATGCCGAGGTCGGCGACGTCATTGGTCAACACATCGGGCGTATTGGTGACGCGGATGCCGCGGTCACGGCAGGCGGCGAGATCGACAGCGTCATAGCCGACCCCGTAGACCGAGATGATTTCCAACTTCGGGCAGGCGTCTATCATGGCGCGGTCAGCACCGAGTTCGCCCCTTGTGGCAATGCCTTGAATGCTTGGTCCGACGTGAGCAACGAAGGCGTTCTTGTCGGCTGCGTCAAAATAGCGGTGCACGGTGAACTGGTCGTTCAAAGGGCCTTCATCCCAGGCGGGATAGGGTCCGACCTGCAAAATCTCCGGCTTTGCCACTTTCTTTTCCTCTCCTTGATGAACCTGTTCTAAAAAACTTGACAGGAAATGTTATCGATAACATAAACAGGTTCAACAAATGTTGTCGAGATAAAAGTGGAGGATGCCATGTCGCTTGGTCTTTTCGATCTGACGGGTCGCCGCGCGTTGGTGACCGGGTCTTCGCAAGGCATTGGCTTTGCCCTGGCGCAAGGTTTGCGGGCAGCAGGCGCGACCGTGATCGTCAACGGACGCGATGAAGCTAAGCTTGCCGCCGCCGCCGCCCGGATCGGCGACGGCTGCGATAGTCTGGCTTTCGATGTCACCGACCATCAGGCGTCGCGGGATGCCGTCGATGGCTTCGAGGCCACCAAAGGGCCGATCGACATTCTCGTCAACAATGCCGGAATGCAGTTTCGCGGCCCGCTGGAAGAGTTTCCGGCAGATGCTTTCGAGCGGCTGCTGCGCACCAATATTTCCAGCGTCTTCAATGTCGGCCAGGCGGCGGCCCGGCATATGATCAAGCGCGGCGCTGGCAAGATCATCAATATCGCCAGTGTGCAGACGGCGCTGGCCCGGCCGTCGATTGCGCCGTATACAGCTACCAAAGGTGCGGTCGGCAATCTCACCAAGGGCATGGCGACCGACTGGGCCAAATATGGGCTGCAATGCAACGCCATCGCGCCCGGCTATTTTGATACGCCGCTGAATGCAGCGCTGGTTGCCGATCCTGATTTCTCGACGTGGCTGGAAAAGCGCACGCCAGCTGGCCGCTGGGGCAAGGTGGAGGAATTGGTGGGTGCTTGCATCTTCCTGGCGTCTGGAGCCTCATCCTTCGTCAATGGCCACGTGCTTTATGTCGATGGTGGCATCACGGCCTCACTCTAGGATGAATGCCGTGGTGAAATTTGTCCTCATGGGTGTGTCCGGATGCGGAAAATCCTCCGTTGGCGCTGCATTGGCGGCAAGGCTCAGTGCGGTCTATATCGACGGCGACGACCTGCATCCGCCGCAAAATATCGCCCGGATGCAGGCAGGCATTCCGCTTGGTGACGAGGATCGCTGGGCATGGCTGGATGCGGTCGGAACACGCCTTGCCGGGGGACAAGGCGTGACCATTATCGGGTGTTCGGCGTTGAAGCGGGCGTACCGCGACAGGATCAGGGAAAAGGCTTGTGGTTCTGTGCGTTTCATCCATCTGGCTGGCAGCCATGCCGTGATTGCCAGACGTGTCGCTGAGCGACCAGGGCATTTCATGCCCGCTTCGCTGCTCGACAGCCAATTTGCAGCGCTTGAACCGCCGGGGGCCGATGAACAGGCGGTGACCGTCGATATCGATCAGCCGCTTGACAGTCTGGTCGCGGCGATTGTTTCGGCCATAGGGGAGGAGTGATCATGACCAACACAGTGGCGCTGATCGGCGCGGGCGCCATGGGTGGCGCAATCGGCAGAAGGCTGGTTGAAACCGGCAACCAACTGACTGTCTTTGACCTCAATGCTGAAAAGGTGGCGGAGTTGACCGCGCTTGGCGCGACGTCTGCAAAGACAGCGGCGGAAGCTGCATCTCGCTCCGACTATGTTATTCTCAGCCTCAATGCGCCGCACATCATTCGGGCCGCCGTGTTCGGCAAGGACGGAGTGGCCGAAGGCGCAAAGCCCGGGACGTTGATTATCGACATGTCCTCCATCGACCCGGAGGCAACCCGGCAATTGGCCGGGGATGCGGCGCAAATGGGTTTGCGCTGGGTCGATAGCCCGCTTTCAGGCGGGGCACCCAAGGCGGCGATTGGTGAATTGACGTTGATGGCTGGCGGGACAGAGCAGGACGTGGCCGATGCCCATCAGGTTTTGCAGCACATCGCATCCAACTATACGCATATGGGTCCGGTGGGTGCCGGCCAAACCACCAAGCTGATCAACCAGGTGCTGTGTGGCTTAAATTTTCTGGCTGTGGCCGAGGCAACGCAGTTGGCGCTGGATGCTGGGGTTGATGCCGCGAAAATCCCGCAGGCATTGAAGGGCGGTCGGGCTGATAGCGCCATCCTCCAGGAATATATGCCGCGTTATGTCACTAAGGATTATCGCCGCACGGGCCGGATCGACAATATGGTCAAGGACCTGAACGGCGCGCAGGATTTGGCGCGACGAACCAATACGGCGATGCCGCTGACGGCAGTCTGTGCCGAAGTGCATCGGATGCTGACAGCGGCGGGCCTGGGTGGAGAAGATCAGGCTATGTTGATGGAATTTTTCACCGGAGCAAAAAGGGAGATCTCCTGATGATCACACGTTACGCCTTGTTTGAAGGTACGGTAAAGCCGGGGCAGACGGAGGCATTCCGCGCTGCTGTTCTCGAAACCATCTTGCCGAAATGGAAGCAGTTTCCGAAGGCGATTGACGTCAGAGTGTCGTTTGCCGAGGCCCGTGATGATGGCGCACCGGAATTTCCGATGATCCTGGCGATCAACTACCCGGATCTGGAGGCGGTCGAGGCGGCGCTGGCCAGCCCGGTTCGCGCCGAAGCTCGTGCGGCAACAGAAGCGGTGCTCTCGCAGTTTTTCGATGGACGCATCCACCATCACGTCACGCTTGCCAACGAATTTGCGCTCTGACGCGGCGCTCGTCGGGTCCCCTCCCCTGTTTGGGGTGGGTTTGCCGATGGGAAAAGCTTTTAGCTGGCTTTTACGCACCTTATAAACGCAGTGTAACGCGCTGATAACCATAACGGGGGCCATTGGGTGACTGATTTCCGCAAACCGCCAACCATGGCCGATATTGCCCGCGTCACGGGTGTGTCGCCGATGACGGTGTCGCGGGCCTTCAAGACCGATAGTCTGATCAGCAAGGAAACCCGCGATGCCATTCTGCAAGCGGCAGAAGATCTTGGCTATGTATTCGATTCCACTGCCTCCAATCTGAGATCGCAGCGCTCCGATTTTGTTGCGGTCACTATTCCATCGATCAATAATGCCAATTTCGCCGATACGGTCGGTGGTCTCTCGGAAACGCTTGCCACCCGGAAGATGCAAATCCTGCTTGGTTACACCAATTACGATATGCAAGAGGAAGAACGGCTGATCGAGCAATTGTTGCGTCGCAAGCCGCAGGCCATCGTCGTGACCGGCGGCAAGCATACGCCCCGCGCCCGCAAATTGCTGGCCAATGCCCATATTCCGGTGATCGAGACCTGGGATGTGCCGTCCGAGCCGATTGGCCACTATGTCGGCTTTTCCAATGCCGGTGCAGTTTGCGCCATGGTTGATCATTTCGTTGCTGTCGGTTATCGGCGACTGGCGTTCATTGGCGGGGATGTCGGTCGAGACACACGCGGTAGCGATCGCCGCAACGGGTTTATTGCCGCAATGACCCGACACGGGCTGGATGCATCCCGGTTGATCGCCGCCGGTCCGCCACCGATCTCGATGCGCGAAGGCGCGAATGCGATGACGCGGCTGCTGGAAACCCTGCCCGATACCGAAGCGGTGATTTGCGTATCTGACCTGTCGGCGTTCGGCGCTTTGACGGAATGTCAGCGGCGCGGCATCGCCGTGCCAGAGGGGATCGCCATTGCCGGGTTCGGCAATTATGAAATCGGCGCAATTTCCGTGCCGACGATTACCACCATCAATGCCTTTTCCCGCGACATCGGCGAAAAAGCAGCGCGGCTGATCCTGGATCTGCTGGACGGGCGGCCATTGGCCGGAAACATCACCATCACGCCTGAACTGATCCTACGTGACAGCAGTCTATAATGGTAAAGCCATGCGCCGGTGAAGGCGCATGGCAGGGTTATCAGCTCATTTGCCCCAGATTTTCTTATAGGCATCCCGATAGCCATTGTCGGGATCGAAGCTGTTTTTCGGTCCGCCATCGAATTCGACATTGTCGGCTGTCACCACATGCAGCGGCGACATATAGCCGGACCATTTTTCGCCATTGAGGGCGCGGTTCAACTCATCCACCAATTGCCAGCCTTGCAGGTTCAAGGGTTCGGCCACCGTCACCTTCTGGTACTGGCCAGCGCGGATGCGCTGATAGGCGGATTCGGAACCATCCCCTGCAGCGACATTGATCGGTGCATCGGTTCCCCCCTTCCCTGCCGAGGCCAGCGATGGTCCCATGAAATCGAAGTAGAGGTCGTTGATGGCCAATGTATGGGTCCAGCTGTCGCCGTATTTCTGCAACAGCGAGGTGGTCAGCTGTGGCATGCGCTGCGAGGTTTCAGCAATCGGCGTATCGACATAGGCCAGAACCTTGCCGCCCAGCCGCTCGATTTCGGCCTTCATCTTGTCAGCCTTGGCGATGGCGATGGCATAGGTGGAGTCGGTAAAGATGATAACGCCCGGCTTGCCTTTGGCATCGACATAGGCCCAGTTGGCGGCGGCCTTGGAGACTTCCATAGCGTCAGTGCTGATATTGGCGAACAGGCCGTTCTTTTCGTCCGGTCCGATGGTGGGACCGGCATGCCAGGCGACCAGCGGGATTTTATTGGCTTTCGCCTGTTCCAGCGCCGGTGCCTGTTCTACTGCATCGAAACCGTCGATGATGATGGCATCAGGCTTCAAGGCCATGGCCTGACCGAAAGCTGCGGTACGCCCACCGATCGAGCCTGCGCCATCCAGCACCTTGACCTGCCAGCCTATGGCCTTGGCGGCTTCCTCGACGCCATTGCTGACACCCAGAATGCCACCATTTTTCAGGTCACCAGCCAGAACAACAATGGTTTTTCCCGGCTGTGGTTTTGGGGCGCTTTTCGGTCCGTCCCAAGTCGTGACCTTGCTGGCATATTTATCGACCACCGCCTTGGCTTCTGCCATCGGATCGGCCCAGGCGTTGCCCGCCGTGAGCAGTATCAAGGCACCGGTTGCTTGCAGGATATGTCTGCGTTTCATGTCCATTCCTCCCTCTGGAAATTACTGACTTGATGCTGTTATTGTTGCTTAGGGTGAGGCGTGCTGGGTGCCGCCATGCGACCCGACAGGCTGCGCCGCCGTTGTGCGTAGCCAGCAATGCCGATGGCGACCAGCAGGGTGACGCCGTTAAACAATGGCTCGACATAGAAGGACCCGCCGATCTGCTGGATGCCCGCAATGCCGACGGCCAAAATAATCACGCCGATCATCGTACCCCAGACATTGACCCGACCGGGCTTGATGGTGGTGGAGCCAAGAAAAGCGCCAACCAGAGCTGGGAGCAGATATTCCAATCCGACGCTGGCCTGGCCGATCCGCAGCTTTGAGGCGAGCAGCACGCCCGCCACTGCGGCGAGTGTGCCTGACGTGACAAAGGCACCGATAACGAAGCGGCGAACGGGAATGCCGTTCAGCGCGGCGGCCTTTGGATTGGCGCCGATGGCGTAGACATAGCGGCCAAGCGGTGTGTATTCGAGCACCAGCCACATGATCACTGCCAGCACCAGAACATAGAAGCCGGTAATCGGCAGGCCGAAAACCATGGTGCCATTCAGGCTGTAAAAGCCTTGCGGCAACATGCCGACCACCTGACGTCCACCGGTATGCCAGAGCGCGATGGCGTAAAGCACTGTGCCGGTGCCAAGCGTGGCAATGAAACTATCGATCTTGGCGACTTCGACCAGAAGGCCATTGAGAAAGCCAGTAAAGGCACCGAGGGCAATGACGATCAGCACGGCCACCGGCCAAGGCAGGCCAAACATGGTTTGCAGGCTGATGGCCAGCACGTGCCACAGCACGATGCCATAACCAATGGTGAGGTCGATTCGTCCCGCTGCCATGGGGATCATGGCGGCTAGCGACAGGATGGCGATGATCGTTTTGTCGGAGATAATTGACCGTAGGTTCAGAACGGTTGGAAAAGTCTGCGGCAAGAGAATGGAAAACAACAGGATGAGCCCCACGGTCAATATGACGAGACCGTAAACTGGCAGCAGACGCTGGATTTTCTGCGCTGTGCTCATGCCGGAAAGCTCGGCTCGCGTCGGCTCCAGCGCGTTGGATTCGATGGATTGCATTGGTTCTCTCCCAGGTTCAGGCCGCGTCCGAGGCGGAGGCTGCGGCGATCACCGCTTCTGTTGTCAACTCTGGCCCGCTCAGCTCTCTCAAAATTTGGCCGCGAGAAAATACCAGCGCCCGCTGGCAGATATGGGCGATTTCTTCAAAATCGGTTGAAACCACTAGGACCGCCAATCCGCCTTCGACGGCCTCGGCGATCAGGCGATAGATATCGGCCTTGGCACCAACATCGACACCGGCAGTCGGATCTTCCGCCACCAATAGGCGCCGGCCTGTCGCCAGCCAGCGACCCACCACAACTTTTTGTTGGTTGCCGCCGGAAAGCGCTTCTATGGCAAGGCTCTGGTCGTTTGGCCGCAAGCCGACGCGCGCGCCAATCGCGTAGGCTTGCGCGGCTTCCTTGGCAGGGGTCAGAAAGGAAAGGAGACGGCGGCCTGAGGCGGCAGGATTAATGAAGGTGTTTTCTCGCAGGCTCAGGGACATGGCGACCGACTCTTCTGTTCTGTCGCGGGCAATCAATCCGACCCCACTGGCCATGGCTGTTGAGGGGTTGGTGAGATCGACAGGGCGACCGGAAATCGTAACGGTGCCAGAGGCGGGTTCTGCGCCGAACAGTGCGCGACCGACCAATTCGTGGCCTGCGCCGCGCAGTCCGACCAGTCCGAGCAATTCACCTTGCCGGATGTCGAAAGAGACCGGCCCTGCCCCGCGGCAGCCAAGATCTCTGACGGTGACGATGGCCGGTCCCGCCGGACTTGTGCTCTTGGTGAAGAGCTGGTCGGCCTTGCGCCCGACGATCATCCTAATCAGTTCGTCAGGTGTCGTCTGGGTTACGGGCTTTTCGCCAACCAATTGTCCGTCTCGAAGGACGGCGACGCGATCGGCGATACGGAAGATTTCATCCAGGCGGTGCGAGACATAAATCATCGCTACGCCGCGTTCCTTCAATGGGCGGATTGCTGCAAAGAGTTTTTCGACTTCATCAGCCGGTAAGCTGGCCGTCGGCTCATCCAGCACCAGCACGTCTGCTTCGACTGCCAGTGCGCGGGCAATTGCGACAAGTGATTTTTCTGTCCGTGTCAGGCTCTGGATACGTGTGGAGGGATCGAAGTTGCAGCCGACGAGAGCAAGGGCTTCGGCGGTCCGCTGTTCGGTTTGTTTCCAATTGATAAGGCGGTTGCGTAGTGAGTAGCCTTGGGCAAGGCCGACATTTTCGGCAACGGTCATCCATTCGATCAGGCCGAGATCTTGATGAATGAAGGCAACGGGCTGGCGCTGGTTTGGCTTTGGTGGCCGGTGATTATAGGTCTGTCCACGAAATCTGATTTCACCGGTGTCTGGCTTGTAAATACCTGCGAGGGTCTTGATCAGGGTTGATTTTCCAGCGCCGTTTTCGCCAAGCAGTGCCAGGATTTCACCGGGTCGCAGGTCGAGCGAGACATTTGACAGGGCGCGCGTTCCGCCGAAGGTTTTTGTGATCGCACAAAATTCCAGTAGTTTTTCGTCGACCATTGTTACTCCTCCCAAAGTCACAGAAACTTAGCGTATGTTATCGATAACATGTCGTCAAGTGTCCTTCTAAGAAGCACGTAAAGGTAGATTGCGAGTGGGAATTACTTTAAGTAGCAAAACTTTATTTACAACCTTGACGCTAGATGTAGAGGGTCATGGGCTAGGAGAAGTCGAGACCTGTTTTCCGAAGGGCAAGCTGAAGCAAGTGCTCCTTGGGATGCGATGCTTTAATTCAACAGCCATGAAAGCTTCGGTCTCTCTTCGTCACGAACCTTTGTGGCTGTTTTTCCGTCGTGCTTTGCTTTTACAGATTGTGCGCTGGGCTAGGAGATGCCGCTATAAGTGGGGTCGAGCCGATGGGCTTTGTGAGAGCTTTCGGTCTTGCGCGGTTCGTTTTCAACGGTGCTATGGGGAGAAAAAGGACGCCTTGATGTAGGTGAGCTTTGACATGAAGGTGATGTTGTCAGCTGGTTTCCAGCGTGTCGTCGCTGTGGGCGGGGGAGTGTTCATGTCTTGAATATTGGTGGGCATTTTTTGGTGGTCAGCGATAATCTAAATAGGCATGGGTCGTGCCTCTCTTGATTATTGTCGTCTTAATCGTTTGGGGTCGAACTCAGCGACCTGGTTTTTATCATAGCGGCTTTAACGTACTTTTCACGATGACGTTTGTGTTTAATGCGTGAGATGTTTCGATCTTGTTGTCGGTTTATTGGATGCGGCGTAACGGATGGGTTCCCCACTGCCCTGCCCTTCCCCGAGGTCTTGTTGGGCATGCATTGGAATATTATTGTTGGGTGCCTGTGATTTTGCAGCCTTTAAATTGTCTGGTTCTTGCTCGTTTGCTCGCTGGGTGTCTAAATTCATTGAGTTGAACGGTTCCTTTTAAGCAGGCTTTTATGCGGATGCTTGATCCCGTGGCTTAATGGTTCGCGTACTCAAATGTGCAGCTAAGGACTCGCGTATTCGGCGTGTTTCTATTGACCCGAGCTGAGATTTCGATCGTCTGAAAATCAGAGAAGGTCAGTCGATTTTTGTTTTGTGGAAGGCGCATTTTAAGGAGGCGTTTCTTGCGCTGTTGACAGCTGTCAACGTCAGAAAATGCGTTGCGTTGACAGCTGTCAACAGTGACTTTCTGTCTGCTGTAACGTCAGTAAGCGGGCTTCGACGCTGTAAAGAAGAGGGTGCTCTTGGAGAGTTCTATTCGAAAAGATGCAACGTCAAAAGCCGCCATTCACTCTAAGCGTTCCGCATCGTTTTGGGTGTATGGCCTGGGTGCGTGCACAAACTAAAAAATGGTGAGCGCACACAAAATTCACCACTTCTTTACTCCTGCCAGTGCATAACTCAGCCAAGCGCGAAATGTAGTGCGTACGCGCGGTTTTCTTCTGAGCAGAAGCAATTGGCTTTTACGCATCCAACAAGATGCCCCTGCCCTCCACGATAAAACATCCCTAGTTTTTTAAGGTCTGCCTCGACTTTGCCATGCGAATCGTGTCAGCGCACTGCTCCAATAAAAAAACAGGAGTGGGTCCATGGCTCGTTTCGATCATGAAGACCAACTGGCCGATATTATGCGGCAATTTTTCGAAGTGCGTGATGCAGCGCGTGCCTTACGGGTTCGTCTGGAAACCCAGCGGCGAGAGATGGGTGTGTCGGTCGCCGCGTTTTATGATCCTCGCAGCAATCCGGTCTATGCCGCAGATATTCTCCGTCATCTCGATTTGCGCCAAAGTCAGGCGAACCTTCTTGAGGCTGCCGAAAGGAAAGTCACGGGTCCGTCGTCAACGGAGAATGACGACGAGCAAAACGTGATGATTGGATCGCTTTTTTCACAGGACGATGAAAATCTCGGGACTAAAGAGTAATCCAGATTCGCCGAAAGAATCCGCTTGGGCCCAGCCATCTCAAGCCATATCATTACAATCCGCTTCCAGTTCCACGTGATTCAAGATGCAACAGGATGATGCGTGTGAAAACCGCATCATGCTGTAAGCGCATTCGGTCTGCGAAGAAGCCCTTATTCACTCTTATAACTGATAGCTGACCTGTACCCGCGTGATCGATTTTCTTCGTCCCTTATCATGGCATCTAAGATCTTGCTGCCGTAGTACCGGCAACAGGAGCCAATCAGGGTAGGGTGCTATAAAATCATTCTGCAGCTGTGACGGAGGGTTCATTTTAACCCCAAGGGACCAGAATCCCCCAATGCCATTCATAGGCTTCCAGTGCGCGGATAATTGATACCTTAAAAGTGGATCATGTTCGCGGCGCGATATAAACAACATGCTGCATCACTCAAGGTTCTACGTTTTTGCTCGTTCCCATGAGGTTAAATCTATTACGGAAAGGTAGGATTTTTTCTACCTTTGCCGTAACCTACATGAAAAGGCGTAGGCATATGTTTTTCGCCATTGCCTGGTGAAAAGCGAAAATGGGCTTTCCATCCGGTGCCAACCGTGGCATAATAGTCTTATAAAACGTTAGGACGCTAATTTTCGTAGATTTTGGTAATATCACTGACGAAAGCTAAAGCCCCCTTCCTTTTCATTGTCTCATTCGTGTAACGTAAATTCAATGCGTTACGTGATCGACTCATTGCCCTGGCAAAAGCTTGTTCTGCCGCTCGCAGCGGCAGGTGAAGCACTTGTGCGTCTGGATGAGCGCACTGCTCGTTCAGATGTCGGAAGCGGATTGCGTGAACGGCTGCATTATGCCGATGCCATTGCCTCCTTATGGGTGGATGGAGAATTGGTTCATATGGAAGATTTGGTCTTTCATGATGCCCGAATGGACACGCGCACGCCCACCCACGAACTGACCATTGCCCATCTAATTTTGCGAAGCCGTCGAGAGCTTGTTCAGCATGAGCCTTCCTGGGCGTTCAGCGCGTTGGGTTTGCTGCGACTACGCGGTCGTGGCAATTGGCTTTCGCAGGAGATGACGCTGCCTATGCCGCAGGCCATATCCGAGCCTGAGGAACCTGCTGCCGAAGGCAGCGTCGACGATGCCTTTGAGGCAGAATTGGATCGCTTCGATGCGGTTTTGAAGCGAAGTGAAACCGTACTCGACGATGTCGGCAAGATGCGGTTGCGACCGCGTGCGGAAGATCCGCAAGCTGTGGTATATGATCCGGACTGGAATGAAGAGGCGCGGCTTGCAGAGTGGCAGACCCTGCTAGGCGACGTTCAGGCGCTTCCTCCAGTGCTTGCCGCAGCCTGCCTGCTTGATGCCTGGCAGAGCCAGGAGGTCAGTGAGCATAGTCCCTGGCTTGGCCGTCTTTTGGCGGCAGCCTATCTGCAAAAAGCCGGAGTGGCGAAATTTCATCTTCCGGCACTATCGATCGGATTGCGGGCTGTACCGCGTGAACAGCGCCAATCTCCCAACCGCACCCAGCGTCTGATCGCCATTCTTGAGGCATTCGAAAAAGGCGCGCAATTGGGCTTGAAGGAACATGACCGGCTGATATTGGCCCGGGGCAATCTGGAGCGGCGGACTATTGGCAAGCGCGGTTCGTCAAAGCTACCCGACCTGATTGATCTCGTCTTGTCGCGTCCGCTCGTATCGGCGGGCCTTGTCGCCAAGTATCTGGAGATTACGCCGCAAGGAGCGCTTGGCCTGATCCGGCAATTGCCGCTGCGAGAATTGACCGGACGAGGGCGCTACCGTGCCTGGGGTATTCTGTAATTGTGCAGTGGAAAGCATATGCTGCAATGCAGCATATATAATACTACTAATCAGCTTTACAGCTCTCATATTTCTGCTTATGAATTTAAGCAGACGTCATGGAGGTGACGTTTTTTTGGGAGGACATCCATGAATAAGCTTTGCAAACTCGCGCTCAGCGTGAGCATGACCGCGCTTGCCTGCTCGTCAGCTGTCGCGGCCAATCTGACGGTTGGTTTCTCGCAGATCGGTTCGGAATCCGGTTGGCGCGCGGCGGAAACATCGGTTACCAAGATGGAAGCCGAAAAGCGCAAGATCACCTTGAAATTTGCCGATGCGCAGCAGAAGCAGGAAAACCAGATCAAGGCTATCCGTGGCTTTATTGCCCAGGGCGTCGATGCCATTCTCATCGCACCGGTTGTTGCGACGGGTTGGGAAGACGTGCTGAGCGAAGCCAAGGAAGCCAAGATCCCGGTGATCCTGCTGGACCGCGGTATTGATGCACCGAAGGATCTCTATCTGACATCCGTCGCCTCCGATCAGGTCAAGGAGGGCAAGGTTGCCGGCGATTGGCTGGTGAAGTCAGTCGGCGACAAGCCCTGCAAGGTCGTCGAACTTCAAGGCACCGTTGGCTCCACACCGGCCATCAACCGCAAGAAGGGCTTTGAAGAGGCGATCAAGGGGCATTCCAATATCTCAATCATCCGCAGCCAGACTGGCGATTTCACCCGCGCCAAGGGCAAGGAAGTGATGGAAGGTTTCCTGAAGGCGGAAAATGGCGGCAAGGACATTTGCGCCATGTATGCGCATAATGACGACATGGCAGTCGGTGGTATCCAGGCGATCAAGGATGCCGGTCTGAAGCCGGGCAAGGATATCAAAGTCGTCTCCATTGATGGCGTTCCGGATATCTTCCAGGCCATGGTGGCCGGTGAGGCCAATGCTTCCGTCGAACTGACCCCGAACATGGCCGGTCCGGCATTTGATGTTCTTGCTGCGTATCTGAAGGACGGCAAGCAGCCGGAAAAATTCATCATCACCGAGTCCAAGCTCTACACTCCCTCGGATGATCCGAAGGGCGAATATGAACGCCGCAAGGGCTTGGGCTACTGATATCCAAACCAGACCGCGTCCGGTTGCAGATATGCGCCGGGCGCGGATTGCCCTTTTATCGACAGGCATAGCCGGGTGAAACGATGACGATCAGCCAACAGGCGGTGCTGGCCGCGACGGCCATTACCAAGACATTCGGCGCCCATGTCGCCTTGCACACTATCGATATTGCCTTCCGCCCGGGTGAAGTCCATGCATTGCTGGGCGAAAATGGCGCGGGCAAATCGACACTGATCAAGATCCTGACCGGAGCTTATACGCCTGATGCCGGGACCGTTCTTGTCGATGGCGCGCCCATGAGTTTTTCCACCCCACAGCAAGCCCAGGCAGCCGGCATCGGTACCGTCTATCAGGAGGTCAATCTCCTGACGAATATGACGGTGGCCGATAATCTATTCATTGGTCGCCAGCCGCGTCGTTTCGGCCTGGTCGATCATCGCACCATGGAGCGTGAAGCGCGCCGCATTCTTTCCGGCTACGGATTGGATATCGACGTTCGCGCCGAATTGGCGACCTTTTCCGTCGCGGTACAGCAGATCATTGCCATCGCCCGGGCCGTCGAACTTTCCGGCAAGGTGCTGATCCTGGATGAGCCGACGGCTAGTCTCGACCGTTCCGAAGTGTTGAAGCTCTTCGAAATTGTCCGAGGTCTGAAGGCGAGGGGGCTTGCCATCGTCTTCATCACCCATTTCCTGGATCAGGTATTCGAGCTATGCGACCACGCCACCGTATTGCGAAACGGAAAGCTGGTCGGCAGCCAACCGATCGACACCCTCAACCGGACGACCCTGGTCAGGATGATGCTGGGCAAGGACTTGTCCCTGCATCACGATGCCGTCGCCGGGATTGAGGCGGAGGTTGGCGAAAGCCTCATGCAATTTACCGGCTACGGGCTTGACGGCAAGGTGCAGCCCTTCACGCTTACCATTCACAAGGGTGAGGTAATCGGCGTGGCCGGATTGCTCGGGTCCGGGCGCACGGAAATGGCCCGGCTGATGTTTGGCATCGACTCCGCCGACAAGGGCGAACTTACCTTGAATGGAGCGTCGTTCAAGATCCGCTCGCCGCGTCAGGCTATCGATCTGGGGTTTGGCTTCTGCCCGGAGGATCGCAAGGCTGACGGTATTTTCGGGGATCTCTCGGTTCGGGAAAACATTATCATCGCCATGCAGGCCAAGCTCGGCTGGTTGCGCACGCTGAGCTATGACGAGCAGATGGAAATCGCCGGGCAATTCATCGAGGCGCTGGACATTCGCACCGCGTCTGCCGAATTGCCGATCAAGCTTCTGTCTGGCGGCAACCAACAAAAGGCTATTCTGGCGCGCTGGCTGGCAACCGATCCTCGCTTCCTGATCCTTGATGAGCCGACCCGCGGTATCGATGTCGGAGCCCATGCGGAAATTGTCCGAATGATCAGCCGCCTGCGCGAGGATGGCCTGGCGCTGATCGTCATTTCGTCAGAACTGGACGAAGTCGTGAGCTATTCATCACGGATCGTCGTCATGCGGGACCGGGCCATGGT
Source organism: Allorhizobium ampelinum S4 (assembly GCF_000016285.1). Classification (NCBI taxonomy): domain Bacteria; kingdom Pseudomonadati; phylum Pseudomonadota; class Alphaproteobacteria; order Hyphomicrobiales; family Rhizobiaceae; genus Gillisella; species Gillisella ampelina. Next base: position 41,440 of record NC_011988.1, read on the forward strand.
GGCCGAACTGCACGGCGCTGATATTGCCCCTGACGTTATCGTTCAGACAATTGCCGCCCAATCCAACACGCCTGCCCAGTCCGAAGGCGCATTCTCATGAAAATTCGCTCCATGTCGTCTTTCTTGAAGCCGCAATTTGCAGCGCTCATCGCCGTCCTGCTGTTGAACTGGATGGTGTTTCCCGGTTTCTTCGATATCGCCTGGCGCGATGGCCGGTTGTTCGGCAGCCTGATCGATGTGCTCAATCGTGGCGCACCGGTTGCCATTCTCGCCATCGGCATGACAGCCATCATTGCAACACGCGGTGTCGATCTTTCCGTCGGCGCGGTCATGGCGGTGGCGGGCGCCGTTGCCGCCACCTGCGCCGTCGCAGGCCAGCCCTTGGTGGTGACCTTGGCAGCAGCGCTTGCCGTGGCGCTCGCCTGCGGCATCTGGAACGGCCTGCTGGTTGCCTATCTCGGTATTCAGCCTTTTGTGGCGACGCTGGTGCTGATGGTGGCGGGCAGGGGGCTGGCGCAATTGGTCACATCCGGGTCGATTGTCACCTTCAGCGATCCGGCTCTTGTTTTCGTGGGAACAGGATCACTGCTTGGTTTCCCGATGCCGGTGGTGATTGCCCTGGTGCTGATGCTGTCCGCCCATACCTTCATGCGCCGCACCGCCATTGGACTGTTCATCGAGGCGATTGGCACCAATCTTTCGGCAGCGAATTACACAGGTCTTCGTAGCCGCGCGCTGATTCTTGCGGTTTATGCGTTTGGCGGTCTCTGCGCGGGTATCGCCGGCACCATCGCCGCTGCCGATATTCGCGGCGCCGATGCCAATAATGCCGGGCTGTGGCTGGAACTGGATGCCATTCTTGCGGTCGTTATCGGGGGCACGTCGCTTTTGGGCGGCCGATTTTCCATTCCGATGTCGGTTTTGGGCGCAGTGATCATCCAGGCGATGAATACCGGTATTCTGGTGTCCGGCCTGCCGCCGGAATTCAATCTCATCGTCAAGGCCAGCGTGATCATCATCATTCTGGTTCTGCAATCGGACCGCGTCAGCGAGCTGGTCAGTTTTTGGAAACACCGGCCAGCCGTCTTGCCCAAAAACACTCAGGTTAAAATCCAGGCTCCGGAGAAAACAGGATGAACCCGCGCTATCGGCCCCTTGCTGCCACGACCCTGATTTTCATCGTTGCCTATACCCTCTGTGTCATCAGCTATCCCGGCATGTTTTCAACCCGTGTCCTGGGTAATTTTCTGACGGATAATGCATTTCTGGGCATTGCTGCTGTTGGGGCGACCTTTGTCATCCTGTCGGGCGGCATCGATCTGTCCGTCGGTGCCGTCATTGGCTTGACAGGCGTTATCACCGCTCTGCTGATCAGCCATGTGGGGCTCGATCCGATTGTGGTCTTTCCGCTGGTGCTGGTACTTTCGGCCTGTTTCGGCGCGGTGATGGGGGCGGTTATCCATTTCCTGAAGGTGCCGCCCTTTATCGTCACCCTGGCGGGGATGTTTCTGGCACGGGGCATCGCCTCGGTTTTGACCCAGGACAGCATCCCTATCGATCATCCGATCTACCGTGCGATTTCGCAGGCCTATTTTCGCCTGCCGGGCGGAGGCCGGTTGAGCGCCATCGGTTTGTTGATGCTGGCGGCGTTTCTGGTCTGCGGCTTAATCGCCCACCGCACCCGGTTCGGCTCTTACGTCTATGCTATCGGCGGCAATCCGGTTTCGGCAGCGCTGATGGGGGTGCCCACCGGGCCGGTGACGATTGGCATCTATGCGCTTTCCGCCTTCCTGTCCGGTCTGGCCGGCATCGTCTATTCGCTTTATACCTCGGCAGGTTATCCTCTCGCTGCGGTTGGCATAGAGCTTGACGCCATCGCGGCGGTAGTGATAGGCGGCACATTGCTGACTGGAGGATATGGTTTCATCTTCGGCACCTTGATTGGCGTCATGCTGCAAGGGCTGGTGCAAACCTATATTGTTTTTGAAGGCACGCTTTCCAGTTGGTGGACGAAGATTGCCATCGGTGCTTTGCTGTTTATGTTCATTCTCTTGCAGAAGCTGGTATTTCATGCCGGAAGTGGACGGACGAGGACGAAAAAGGCGTCTGCATGATTGAACCAGGCAGCCTGCTTCGCTCCCTTTCCGGGCGGATCACGGCGCGCAATTTCCACTCTCACGTCATCAACGAAATCGGAGCGGGCGTCATTTCCGGGCGCTTTGCCGTTGGCTCCATCCTGCCCAATGATGCTGCTCTGATGGATGAATTCAGCGTCTCGCGCACTGTGCTACGAGAGGCTTTGAAAACGTTGGAGGCCAAGGGCCTGGTGGAAGCCCGACCCAAGGTTGGCACCAAGGTTGCCAAGAAAAGTCGCTGGAACCTCTATGATCGCCAGGTCTTGGCCTGGTGTCTCGAAACCCAGCCGGATGACGAGTTTTTGCGCGGGCTTGGCGAGGTACGGCGTTCTCTGGAGCCGCTGGCGGCTGGTGATGCTGCCCGCGATCATACCGGTGACCAGATCCGTCTGATGCATTACTGGCTGAGGCAGATGGAGCTTGCCCTGGATGAGCCGCAAAGCTTCAGCCTGGCCGATTTCGAGCTGCACAGGATCATCGCTGAGGCATCCAGCAATCCGTTCCTGCGGGCATTGCAGGGCGTGATCGAACTGTCCCATGCGCTCGCTTATTTGCCCGCCGTGCGCGACGGCAAGGTTTGCGAGCTCACAGCCGTGTTGCAAAGCCACCGCGTGCTCGTCACCGCCATTGAGCGCGGTCTTGCCGAAGAGGCAGCGGCAGCGATGATTGGCACCATCGAGCAGGACCACGCACGAATGTCGTAATCTATTTGCTCCAAGGCGGGTGTGATGGCATGCATTTTTGACAATGCATGCCATCTTGTCATTCAACCCAACAGATCAGAACGGATAGTGCTGGTTCGGATCTTCGATGGTGATCCAGCGCAGGTCGGTGAATTCGTTGATCGCCGCCTTGCCGCCGAACCGACCGAAACCGGAGCTTTTCACACCGCCAAACGGCATTTGCGCCTCATCGGCAACGGTCGGGCCGTTGATATGGCAAATGCCGGCTTCGATACGGGCCGCAATCGCCAGGGCGCGTTGGATATCGCGGCTGAAAATCGCCGAGGACAGGCCGTATTCGCTGTCATTGGCGATGCGGATGGCCTCTTCCTCGTCCTTGACCCGGATGACCGGCTTGACCGGGCCGAAGCTTTCCTCATCGAAACTGCGCATTCCTGATGTGACATGGTCGAGAAGCGTCGCTTCCACCACGCTGCCCGTGACCTTGCCGCCAGCCGCGAGGGTTGCGCCCTTGCCGACGGCATCGTCGATGAATTCCTGCATTTTGATGGCGGCCTGAGGATTAACCAGCGAGCCCAGCACGACATGGCCGCGCGGATCGCCAGCGGGAAGCGAGGCTGCCCGGGCGGCCAGCTTTGCCACGAATTCGTCGGCGACCTTTTCGTGGACAATCAACCGCTCCGTGGACATGCAGATCTGGCCCATGTTCATGTAGCAGCCAAACACCGCCGCATTGACGGCAGCGTCGATATCGGCATCTTCGAGCACCAGAAAGGGTGCTTTTCCGCCGAGTTCAAGCAGGGCGGGCTTCAGGTGGCGACCGCACAATTCGCCGATAATGCGTCCGACCTTGGTGGAACCGGTGAAATTGACGCGGCGAACTTCCGGTGCGCTGACCAGCGCCTCCACCACCTGGGCAGCATCTTCAGGCGCATTGGTGATGACATTGATGACGCCATCCGGCAGGCCAGCTTCGACCAGCACCTGGCCGATCAGGACGTGAACGCCGGGGCAGGCTTCGGATGCCTTCAGGATGACGCTGTTGCCGCAGGCAATTGCCATGGCAATGGCGCGTGTGCCCAAAATGATTGGTGCGTTCCAGGGCGCAATGCCAAGGCAGACGCCTGCTGCCTGGCGCACCGCCATGGACAATGTACCGGGCTTGTCGGAGGGGATGACTTCGCCCTGGATCTGGCTGGTCATGCTGGCGGCTTCCCGCAATACGCCAGCGGCAAGCATGGTGTTGAAGCCGGCCCAGGGACCGGTTGCACCCGTCTCCGTGATCATCAGCGCGGTGAAGTCTGCCGCCTTCGAGGCCATGATGTCGGCGGCTTTCAGCAGCAGCGCCCGCCTTTCGCCGGGGCCGGTGCGCGACCAGGCGGGAAAGGCCGCCTGGGCTGCGGCAACTGCTGCCTTGACATCGTCCAGGCTCGAGGCCGGGGCGCGGGAAGCAATCTCGCCATTGAATGGATCGATCCGGTCGAAGGTCTTGCCCGACAAGGCTCCGACTTTCTTGCCACCAATGATTTGCTGGATTTCGTGCATGTCTTCTTCCTCCACTTATATGCGACCCCTGTCGCAGTCTTTGTTGGTTCGGTTGCTGCATTATGCGGGAGTTGTGCGTTCAGATCGGATAATCTGCCGGGCCTGAGGCAAGGCTCACCCACCGCAATTCGGTAAATTCGTCCAGTGCCGCCACGCCGCCGAACCGGCCATAGCCGGAGGCCTTGACGCCTCCAAACGGCATGAGCGGATCGTCTGCCACGGTAGCGCTGTTGATATGGAGAATGCCGGTTTCCACCCGCCGTGCGACGTCGAGGGCGCGGTGCAGGTCGCGGCTGAATACTGCGCCGGATAAGCCGTACTCGCAATCATTGGCGGCGGTCACGGCCTCGTCGGCGTCTGTGACGCGAATAATCGACACGACCGGTCCGAAACTTTCTTCACGATAGAGCCGCATGCCGGGCAGGACATGATCGACAACAGTGGCATCCATCAACGTGTCGTGAACGCGCCCGCCTGCCAGAACATGCGCGCCCCTGGCAACGGCATCATCGATCATGCCTGCAATTCTCCGGCCGGACTCTACCGAGATCAATGAACCAAGCGGTGTCAGGCCAAGTGCCGGGTCGCCTGCCTTGACGGTTTTCGCTTTACTGATGAACAGCGACAGAAAATCATCGGCGATGGCATCGACCAGAATGATCCGCTCGGTGGACATGCAGATCTGACCCTGATTGAAAAACGCCCCGAAGGTTGCGGCGCGGGCGGCCTGTTCGAGGTCTGCATCATCAAGCACGATCAGCGGCGCTTTGCCGCCAAGTTCCAGCAGGCAGCGCTTTAAATGGCGGGCGGCGATTTGCGCAACGATCTTGCCGACCCGCGTTGAGCCGGTGAAATTCACCCGGCGAACAACGGGATGGGCAATCAGGGTTTCGACAATCGCCGCTGCATCGGCAGGCGCATTGGAGATGATATTCAAAACGCCATCGGGCAGACCGGCTTGCTGAAGCAGATCGCCCAGCAACCGCTGCGTGGCGGGCGCCAATTCCGAGCTTTTCAGGATCACGCAATTGCCGCAGGCCAGTGCCAAGGCAATCGAACGGACAGCAAGCAGGATTGGCGCATTCCAAGGCGAGATGGCGAGGCAGACGCCAGCCGGTTGGCGCAATGAAAAGGACGCTCCAACGATCAAATCATCCGGGCAAATCGATCCCGGCACATGCACGGCCATGGCGGCGGCGTCCTGGAAGATCTTTGCTCCATAGTCGATGTTGAAACGGCACCAATCACGGGTGGCTCCCGTTTCGGCCATCATTGTCCGGGTAAAAATCTCGGCGGCGTCGATCAGCAGGATGGCTGCTTGTTCCAGAATAGTCTTGCGCATGGCGCAAGGCGATGCTGACCAGCCAGGAAAGGCAGCAGCAGCAGCAAGTGCTGCGTTTTCGGCATCCGCAAGACTTGCGGCGGCGGCCACCGTGACGATTTGCGAGGTCAGGGGATTGGCTCTTGTAAAGACCCTGTCTCCTTGCGCGTTGACGGACTTTCCTCCGATCAGCAGGGAGGCTGCAAAAGGCGTGGGAGTGCCACTTGCCATATCCATCCAGTCCAGGCTGGAATTTCCAGGTGTTGCGGACCGTTCCATGGCCATATGCAATGCCTCCTCCCAAAGGCGTGTCCCCGACAGCGTTTTCACCATTGATCCGAAACCGCCTGTTTCAGGCTGTTTTTCTGGAATTCTTCATGGTGAGAAAATCCGTCAGACATGTATTGCGGGCAACTCTAACGATTTGCACAGAAAGAAGAATGTAGATATCTGGGTTGTTATTGTCGATTTCTGGTCAATTGCCGCAATTTGGAGACTGTCTCTATGGTGGAGGAATACGCGCTGATGCGGCGAGCCTGGGGCCAGAGCCTGGAGCCGACGCTTTCACAACGCATCATCGGTATTGGCAACCATCCCTATCGTTGGTTTACCCATCTGGTCTTCATTCGGCTGGGTACGGTCAGGCTTGGTGCCGGTGACACTGCGGGCGTGCTGCAAGGCCCGTGTCTCCTGCTGCTACCGTCTTCGGAACTGGTAAGGCTGCGCCTTTCTGCTGGCTCATGCGGCCATGTCATTGGCGCGGCCATGGATATTATCGGCGATGCCATCGGCGATTATCCGGAATCCAAGCCAATTAGACTGTTCATCACAACGACAACGATCATGACGGGACTGTTGCCGCAGCAGGCAAGCGCACTGGAACCGCACATGCGTGGCCTCATCGACGAATTGAACCGGGATGGACAACCTTCGCATATGGTGGTGTCAGCCTATTTACGGCTGCTGATCAATTGGGTCTGGCGCCACAATATGCCTCCCGGGCCAGCCGCATCGCTGTCTTCCGGGGGCGCTGCACCAATCCTGCATCAATTCCGGCAATTGGTGGAGGCGGACTATCGTCATCATCGGCCCGTTGCCGATTATGCCGCTCGCCTGGGGATCTCGACCGACCGTCTGCATGCGCTATGCCGAAAACATCTCGGCCGCGCGCCGATTGAGCTTGTGCATGAGCGGCTGGCGCAGGAGGGCCGTATCCGGCTGGAGCGTTCCGATAGTAGCGCACGCGACATTTCAGAAGCGCTGGGCTTTCGTGATCCGGCGCATTTCAGCCATTTTTTCAAACGGAAAACCGGTCTTTCCCCGGCAGCCTATCGGCGCATGGTCCGGCAATCATCAGTAAATCCCGGTCTTGGTACCAATATGGACTATCACGACTGGCCCTGATTTCAGCGGTGTTGGACGGCTTGCTTGTATTGCATCTGGAGAGCATTTCAGCGTTTAACGGAAACGCTGAAATGCGACACATGATATTGGTTCTATGTGTTTTATGGAAAAGTGGGCTCCGCCTTCCCTAGGGAACTTCAGCGCCCATGTTCCTTGCGCCAAGCCTCGTATTTCTGCTGATGTTCGTCCTTCGTGCAGGGATAAAGGCCGATAATCACCGCTCCGGCCTTGACCTGTTCAAGGACGAAATCCTCGTAGCTTTCCATATCGGTGCATTCGTCGGCCAATTCGTCCGCCAGGTGGGCGGGAATGACCATGACACCATCGCGGTCGCCAACAAGCACATCGCCAGGAAATACCGCGACATCGCCACAGGAGATCGGCACGTTGATATCGATGGCTTCATGCAGCGTCAGATTGGTCGGTGCCGATGGTTTTGCGTAATAGGCGGGCATGTCCAGGGCACCAATCCCGTCTGCATCGCGAAAGCCGCCATCGGAAACGACGCCCGCTGCACCTCGCAGCGCCAGACGGGTGATCAGGATCGAGCCTGCGGTGGCGGCACGGGCGTCCTTGCGCGCATCCATCACCAGCACATGGCCGGGAGGGCAGATTTCCATGGCGACACGCTGCGGATGCTTCTGGTCTCGGAACACGGTGATCGGGTTGCGGTCCTCGCGCGCCACGATATAGCGCAGCGTAAACGCCTGGCCGACCATGGTTTCGGCCTTTGGCGCCACCGGCACGACGCCTTGAATGAACTGGTTGCGCAGGCCGCGTTTAAACAGCGCGGTGGCAATCGATGCGGTCGAGATCTTCTTGTATTTGGCGCGGGTCGCGTCGCTCAGCACATAGTCTGTCATCGTAGGTCCTTTTTTGCTTAATAGATATCCGGCTCACCAGCCGATTTGCCGAAGCCGGTTTCAAGGAAATCGAAATCGCAGCCCTTGTCGGCCTGCGTCACATGGCGGGAGAACATCCAGCCATAGCCGCGTTGGAAATGCGGTTCCGGTGCCGTCCATGCGGCCTTGCGGCGGGCGAGTTCCGCGTCATCGACCAGCATGTCCAGACTGCGATTGGGAAGATCCAGCCGGACGATGTCGCCGGTCCGCAACAACGCCAGCGGCCCGCCGATATAGCTTTCCGGCGAGACATGCAGCACGCAGGCGCCGTAAGATGTGCCGGACATGCGGGCATCCGAGATCCGCAGCATGTCGCGATGGCCCTGTTTGATCAGCGCCTTGGGGATCGGCAGCATGCCCCATTCAGGAAAGCCCGGCCCCCCCAGCGGCCCGGCATTGCGCAACACCAGAACATGATCGGGGGTCACGTCGAGATGTTCGTCGTCGATGGCTTTCTTCATCTCGGGATAGCTGTCGAACACCAGTGCCGGGCCTTGGTGGACGTGAAATTTCGGATCGCAGGCCGCCGGTTTGATGACCGCGCCGGTAGGGCAGAGATTACCCCGCAACACGGCGAGCGAGCCTTGGTGATAGACCGGATTGGACAGCGGCCGGATGACGTCGTCGTTATAAACCTCTGCGCCCTCGAGATTTTCGCCCATGGTTTTCCCGGTGACGGTCATGGCTGAAAGGTCAAGCCGTTCTTCGAGCTGTTTCATCAAGGCGCGCAGGCCGCCCGCATAGAAAAAATCCTCCATCAGGTAATCCTTGCCGGACGGGCGGACATTGGCGATCAACGGTGTGACGCGGCCCAGCGCGTCGAGGTCATCGAGGGTGAGATCGACACCGGCCCGGCGGGCCATGGCAATCAGGTGAACGACGGCGTTGGTGGAACAGCCGGTGGCCATGGCGACGATAGCGGCGTTGCGGCAGGCGGCGTCGGTGATGATCTGGTCCGGTGTCAGGTCTTCCCAGACCATCTCGACGATGCGGCGGCCACAGGAGGCCGACATGCGCTGGTGATTGGCATCGACCGCGGGGATTGAGGACGCACCCGGCAGGGTGAGGCCCATAGCATCGGCGATTGCCGTCATGGTCGAGGCCGTACCCATGGTCATGCAGGTGCCGGCTGAACGGGCGATGCCGCCCTGAATACCAAGCCATTCCGCGTCTGAAATATGACCGGCGCGCCGCTCGTCCCAATATTTCCAGGCATCCGAACCGGAACCCAGGATCTTGCCGGCATAATTGCCGCGCAGCATCGGCCCGGCTGGCAGGTAAATCATCGGCACACCAACCGAGATCGCACCCATCACCAGACCGGGCGTGGTTTTGTCGCAACCGCCCATCAGCACCACGCCGTCGAGCGGATGCGAGCGGATCATTTCCTCCGTCTCCATCGCCAGCATGTTGCGGTAGAGCATGGAGGTTGGCTTGGTGAAGCTTTCATCGACGGACAGCGAGGGCATCTGGACCGGAAAGCCACCGGCCTGGGTGACGCCGCGCTTCACGTCCTGCACCCTCTCCTTGAAATGGGCGTGACAGGTGTTGAGTTCGGACCAGGTGTCGAGGATGCCGATCACCGGCTTGTCGCGGAAATCCTCTTCCGCGTAGCCGAGCTGCATCATGCGGGACCGGTGACCGAAACTGCGCAGATCGTCGGGGGCGAACCAGCGGGCGCTACGCAGCGTTTCAGGCGTTTTCTTGCTTGTCATGGAACTGACCTTCTGCGGGGGCGACAGTGGAATGCGGCACGCGCTATTCCTTCATGCCCCATTTCTGGATTGTGTGGCGCTCGATCGTCTGGAAGACTAGGTTTTCGACGATCAGGCCGATAATGATGACGGTCAGCAGGCCTGCAAACACTGCGGGTATATCCAGCAGGTTGCGGTTTTCGAAGATGAACCAGCCAAGACCGCCCTGTCCCGAGGAAACGCCGAACACCAGTTCGGCAGCAATCAGCGTGCGCCAGGCAAAGGCCCAGCCGATTTTCAGGCCGGTGAGGATCGAAGGAAAGGCCGCCGGAACCAGGATGCGCAGCACATAGGAAATGCCGGTTAGTCCGTAATTGGCGCCGACCATGCGCAAGGTGCGCGATACGCCAAGAAAGCCGGAATGCGTGTTGAGTGCCACGGCCCACAGGACCGAGTGAACCAGAACGAAGACCAGGCTGGAGGCGCCGAGCCCAAACCAGATCAACGCCAAAGGCAGCAGCGAAATGGCGGGCAGCGGGTTGAACATCGCTGTCATGGTTTCCAGAAAATCGGTGCCAATGCGGGTGTTGATGGCAAGCACTGTCAGCAGCGCGGCAAGCACGGTGCCGACAGTATAGCCCATGAACAGGACTTGCAGCGTCGTCCAGATGCGAGCGGGCAGGGTGCCGTCGGCAAAGCGGTCGGTCAGCGTCACCAATGTGTCGCTCAAGGTGGGAAACAGCAGCGGATTGTCGAGAAAGGAGGCATAGACCTGCCAGATGATTGCCAGAACCACGATCAACAGCGTCTTGCGCAAGGCACTGATGCCCCACAGCGTTTCAAAGACGCTCAGTTTCTGTTCGACCGGCTTGATATTGTCATAGGGCTTGGCTGCTGCGACATCGGCGGCAAGGATGATGTTGGGGGACAGCATGGTTCTATTCCTTGTGACCGGGTTCGTTGGAGAACAGCAGGTTGTGGATATCGCGCTCCAAAGCTGCGGCACTGCCATCCGCCTGGCTCACCTTGTCGACATCGACGACCTCGGCCTTCACGCGCCCCGGATGCGGTGACAGCAGCAGGATGCGGTTGGAAATCTTGATCGCTTCAGCAATCGAATGGGTGACGAAGATCACGGTGAATTTGGTGTCTTCCCAAAGCTGAAGCAATTCGTCCTGCATCTGCCGTCGGGTCAGGGCGTCCAGTGCGGCGAAAGGCTCGTCCATCAACAGGATATCCGGCTGCATGGCCATGCCGCGGGCAATCGCCACGCGCTGCTTCATGCCGCCCGACAGCGTATGAGGGTAGCTGTTGACGGCCCGGGTCAGCTTGACCTTGTCGATATAATGGCGGGCCAGTGCCTCGGCTTCGGGCCTGGGCATTTTACGGGCGACGAGAAGCGGGAACATCACGTTTTCCAGCACGGTCTTCCAGGGCATCAGCTGGTCGAACTCCTGGAACACCATCATCCTGTCCGGTCCGGGGGCTTTCACTTGGCGGCCATTGATATGGATCGTGCCGGATACTGGGGTCATATAGCCGCCAACGGCTTTCAGCAGCGTCGACTTCCCACAGCCGGATGGGCCGAGCAGCACGAAGCGGTCGGATTCCCGCACATCGAAACTGACATCCTCAGTGGCGGTAATCAGCAGATTGGGCGTTTTGTAACGCAGCGTAACGCGATCAACGGAAAGAAGCGGCGCTTTTTCGGGGGCCGGCGCGAGGCGCACGGCGGCAGCAGTTGCCTGCATCATGATAGTCACTCCCTACAGTCTGTCAGATCTTTACTGAACCGGGCAGGCTCTCGATCTCTGTGGTGTCGGTTGTCTTTCGGGAAGGTTGAACTCAACGTCTTTCTGCATATCCAAGGCCCGGGAAACTCAATGCCTCACAAGCCTAAGGAAAGTGCAGCGGCAGGCGATGCCGCTGCATGGCGCGGCGCGGCTCAATTCCCGTTAAGATAGGCGCTTTCGGGCAGATAATAGTCGGTCCAGGCCTTCGGCATGGATTTGAGTGTGCCGACTTTATGGAGATGTTCGGCAAATTTCATCGTGCCTTGCGGATCGGTGCGCCACTCGTCCATGCCCGGTTCCTTCATCATGACCATCAGGTCATCAAGGCTGGTCTTGTCACCGGACACGGTTTTGTAAGCTTCAAGTGCAGCCTTCGGATCTTTCTTGATAAAAGTGATTGCTTCTTCCGTTGCGACCCGCAATGCCTTGACCAGTTTCGGGTTTGCCTCCGCAAAACTGGTGGTGGTGAAGAAGGTCGCTTGGGTCAGTGCTCCCCCGATGATTTCGCGAGAATCCGTGACTTTATGCACGCCCGGCTGCTTCAACTCGACATATTGGAAGGGCGGCGCGGAAAAGTGGTTCTTGACCTCATGTTGCGAATTGGCGATCGCCGCCAGCGCATCGGGATGGCCAAGCTGCACGGTGTTCTTGTCGAATTTCTTGACCTGATCGTCGCCATACAGCTTGGCTGCCGCCATTTGCAACAGGATCGCCTGGGTGGAGACGCCGACAGTCGGCACGGCGATCTTGTCGCCATCCTGGATATCCTTCAGCGTCTTGATGCGCGGGTCGTTGGACACCATAATCACCGGCTGGGCAGAACTGGTGATGATCCCCTTCACCTTGCCGCGGGTGCGATCCCATAGAAGCAGAAGATTGCCGGTACCGGTATTGACGACGTCGACATTGCCGGCCAGCAGCGCATCGGTCTGCGCGCCGCCACCGCTAAAGGTGCGCCACTCGACGGTAATGCCTTGAAGACCTTCGGCTGCTGCTTGTTTTTCGATAAGTTTCTGCGTCTCCATCACATGGCTTGCGAGGTAAAGAATCCCAGGCTGGCGGGTGATGGACAGGGTGGTTTTCTCCTCTGCCTGGCTTGGACAGGCCAATCCCAAAGCAAGGGCAATGGCGGTCACTCCGCCGATAAAGAAACGCATGATTTTCCTCCCAAGGATGCAGATTTAACGCTTTGCAGCCGGAAACAGGATCGCTTCATCATGCTCGCCCTTTGTTGCGCATCAGATGTTCCGAAAGCCGGTTCCCATTTTTCAATTCGATGTTCGACAGTCGCCGCTCTCTCCCAAAGCGGACAAATGCATTGAAGCACTAAAACATCAGTGCATCAACCCCGAATATGTGCTCTAATGGTTTTAACGGCGACATGAATGGATGGATGCATGAACGGAACGATCAGGGGCGGACAGTTGGACCGCTCGCGACAGGTGGCATTGCAGGTTCATGAAATCCTGCGCGACAGGATTCTGAAGGTGCAATTGGTGCCGGGCACGATCTTGTCGCGTGCCTCATTGCAACTGGAATTCGGAGTGAGCCAGACACCGGTGCGCGATGCGCTGATGCGCTTGCAGGAAGAGGATATTGTCGAAGTCTATCCGCAATATGCAACGGTCGTTGCCAAGATCGATATCGATCACGCCAGACAGGCGCAGTTCCTTCGGCTATCGATCGAACTCGAAGCGGTCCGGCGCCTGACTGAGGAGGCGCCGGGCGAGACCGCCAAGGAATTGGGCGCCATCCTGGCCCGTCAAAAAGAGGTGGCCACACAAGAGACCTATGACACTTTTGATGGCATAGACCGCGAGTTTCACCGTAAACTTTATGAGAAGAGCGGCATTCTACAGCTATGGGCAAATGTGCGACGACAAAGCGTCCATCTCGACCGGCTGCGGCGTCTCAACCTGCCAATGCCCGGCAAGATGCAGACCGTACTCGATGATCATGAAGCGATTGTCGCAGCCATTGCATCCGGCAATCCCGAGGCTGCGGCCTCGGCGCTCAGAAAACACCTGTCGGGTACGCTTTCGATCATCGATCTCATCAGCGCGGAATACCCGGATTATATTCGCAAGTGAACGTTGAGCTGTATTCGTCTCAGTCGTTTGCCACCGTCCAGCCGGTGCTTTACGCTTGGTTGGGCGCTCGACGTCGTCGCTGACCTTTTTGCCGATCCTGAGAAAATACCCTCGTCGCCTCTACAGCGTCGCTTGTGCGTTTTATAAAACGCACAAGCGACGCTGGAACGCTTTCAATCTCCTGCATTTCGCGATCTGTACCCTGATTGACCGGAGCCGACCGCCCTGATGTCTGCGGCGACGATATGCAATCTATAGGCGTTAAATTTGAAGCCTCAGCTCATTGTTACATGGTATTTGTAACCTCTCGTGACTTTTGCAGGCGGTGGCAAAAGCCCATTAGTCAGGCATTAAAACAGGCGACAGCGTTGTTCGGTGAGGATTGAGAAGAACGCATGTCGTCATGCAGGGAGAGAGTCTATGAATTTGGCATCTGCGCCTCGGCATGAGGAAAGCGCCCGGCAACCCTACGCTGCTGTGTCTGTTGGCCCAAGCGAGGCAGGACAGATCATGCGCGACAAAGTGCTGGCGCTGGTGCCTTTGATCCGACGCGAAGCCGAAGCCGGTGAGAAATTGGGTGCAATGACGCCTGCGGTCGTCAATGCGCTGAATGAGGTCGGATTTTTCAAAATCACCTTGCCACGCGAATATGGTGGTTATGGATTTGGCGCCCGTGACATTGCCGAGGTTGTCGGCGCAGCGGCAACCGGTGATGGATCGACAGCATGGTCAGGCTTTGTCTCGGTTGGCCTCAGAAACGCATTTGTTTTTGATGAGCAAACTGTTTCCGAGTTGATGGCGGATGCTGGCTCCTGGGTGGGGCCTCTCATGGTTGGCGCATCGGTATTTTCGCAGGTTGTCGGCGATGCACGACTGGTCGATGGCGGTTTTATGGTCCGCGGCAAGTGGAGCTTCGGCAGCGGGTGCAAACACGCGAAATGGGCCTTTGTCGGAATCCAGTGGGAAGAGGGGGGCGTTCCCCATCGGGGAATCGCCCTGCTTTCCCGTGACCAGTATGAAATTGTCGACGATTGGCACGTCATGGGTCTTCAGGGTACGTCGAGCAATAGTATCACCGCGCTTGATGAAGTGTTCGTACCCACGCGCCGCACGATGGCTTCTGCCGAAATGCCGATCCGCCTCGCGAAAATCCGCAACCGGTTTGAGGGGGTCGGCTACCAGACCGGTGCCTTTGGAATGATGTTGACAGTGACAATTTCCAACGTGGCGATCACGCTTGGTATGGCAAAAGGGTGTTTGCAGGAATTTTCCCAACAGGCGAATGCCCGCAAACCGTTCAACCTTCCTTATGACACGGTTGCGGAAACGCCTTCGACCCAGGTTGTTGCCGGACGGGTGAACGCAATGATCAATGCAGCGGAAACACTGATCCATGGTGTGGCCGATGAGGTGGACAGGCGTGCAGCTTCCGGTCTCGATTTCGAGCCGCGTGAAGAGGCTTTGAATACCATGAACTTGGTATTCGCTGCCCGCCTGTGCGCCGATGCGATCGATATGATGCAAATCTGCCTCGGTTCTTCGACGGTCACATTGAAGAATCCTATTCAGCGGTTTGCGCGTGACGCACGGGTTCTTATCTCGCACGGGGCTATCCGTCAGGATCCGGCCGCCGAAATCGCGGGTCGGCACGTGCTTGGCCTGCCGCCCTTCAAGATGTTCGCGGGCGGTCTTCCACAAAAATAACGGCGAGTCTCTGTCAGGTTCAGAGTGAACCAAAAAAGCTCTCGCTTCTGTTGTTTTCATTTGTCTTTCGGGAAAACGGCTTTCCAATTTCCGAAGGCAAAATCTAGAAACGCTGCGCATCGGCTGATCGTGGCGCAGTGCTGTGTCAACAGTCCAAGGAGAATACTCAGTTGTCCATTTCTTCAAATAATCGCTCTTCGGATTACGATATCGATCCGATTTTCCTGGATCGCTGGTCTCCTCGGGCGCTTGATCCCCAGGCAATGTCAGAGGAAGATCTGATGACGATTTTGGAGGCGGCTCGTTGGGCGCCGTCTTCATTCAATGCCCAGCCCTGGAGATTCATTTACGCGCAGCGCGATACGCCGGAATGGCAGAATATTTTCGGTCTGCTCGCGCCGATGAACCAGGCGTGGGCATCGCGTGCTTCGGTATTGGTGGTGATTATTTCCGCAAATACAGCCATCATGCCGATGCAGACCGAGCCAGTTCCCTCTTACAGCCATTCCTTCGACGCCGGCGCTGCCTGGGCCTATCTTGCACTGCAAGCAACGCGCCTCGGCTGGTATGCGCATGGCATGGCTGGGTTCGACGTTCCACGCAGCTACGAAGTGCTTGGGGTCCCGGAGAGCTTTCGGGTTGAAGCCGTCATCGCGATCGGGAGGATCGGGGACAAGAGCTTGTTGCCGCCGCCCCTGCAGGAGCGCGAGCAGCCAAACGGGCGCCGTCCGCTCCAGGAGTCGGCTATGAAAGGACGTTTCATCGGCTGAAAGGTTTGCCTCTCTGTCGAGTGACATATGCGCAGCAGCACCAAGCATTGGTGAGCTGCTGCGCATTTAAATTTTTTACCAATCCACCCTCAAATGACATCGATTGGGGTATGCTATGAGCGAAGATCGCGCCGCTGCCAACAAACGCCTGGTGCTCGACTTCTTCCGCTGTGTCTTCGAGGCGCGTAACCCGGATGCCGCGCGCGATTTCGTTACCGAGGATTATATCCAGCACACCGACCAACTTCCGAGTGGCCTAGCCGCTCTGGAAGCGTTTGTTCGCACCATTTTTCCTGACGGCCCGGTACCGACGCCCCCACAACTCCAACATCCGCCGGAATTTATCGTCGCGGAAGGCGACATGGTGGTTCTTTCCGCCGTCATGCCTCAGCCCGATCCCGAGCACCCGGGTGAGATGTGTCTGCGGTATGTTTTCAACGCGTTCCGCATCTCCAATGGAAAGCTCGCCGAGCATTGGGGAAGCGCCGGTAAGGTGTATCGATCCGCGTAACGCCTCTATCCTATCGTTTCTACCAGTTGGTCACGATGCACTGGTTTCTCACTGGGGGCACGTTACATCGTCGTGCGTTTTGTAAAACGTACGGCGATGTAACACTTTAAATCTGCTACATAATTTTCTCCTTAAATCGATTCCGATCTAAGGAATTATGCAGTGGCATGTCTGCTCATGGCGTATAGATTTCCTATCTCGCGTATAAAAAACAACATATATGTGTCTTGCAATCGGCAGGATTTTATAGCAGTAATTTCCCTGCATCGGACTCGTTTTGACGAGTGGCTTCTCCGGGCGCCTATCCCCCGGCCACAGTTAACTCACGAACGTCATTTTTGGCGTGATGAGCTATCCGTTGATTAAACCCATGAAAATGAAAATTTCTTGATATCTGTTGGGATCGATAGCCGTCTCCACACAGCGGCTTGATCATGTCTAACGTTATCAGTCTGCACTGATCAGCCCGTATATGGGTTTTCAGTTCGATGACGCATGTTTTCAGGGTACGACGACGCATTTCAGGATATTGAATGTCTTCGTTTTTCACTCGTTTCATGTCCCACCACATCAAGGTGGGCAACCTCATTGTTATCTCCTGCGATGGTCAACATACGCGTATCGGAGACGAAAGCGGCAAGCCGATCGTTATCCGTTTCGCAGACCGTGCAACCCAGCGGTCCATTATGTTCAATCCCGAGCTTGCGCTTGGCGAAGCGTTTATGGATGGCAAGTTGGGCATTGAGCAAGGCACCATCTATGAACTGCTTGAACTGGTATTTCAGAACACGGGCGTGGATCGCCTGACGGGCATCGCTCGATTTATGCGGCGTTTCACACGCTTGAAACGGCGTATTCAGCAGTATAATCCGGTCGGGCGATCAAAGCGCAACGTGGCGCATCATTACGACCTTGATGGCTCGCTCTATCGGTTATTTCTCGATTCCGACAGTCAGTATTCCTGTGCTTATTTCGAGGGGCGGGGCAGTTCGCTGGAAGAAGCACAGCTTGCCAAAAAACGGCATCTGGCTGCCAAGCTGCTGATCGAGCCGGAGCATCGTGTTCTTGATATCGGATCAGGATGGGGTGGACTTGGGCTCTATCTGTCCGAGATGACCCAGGCGGACGTCACCGGCGTTACGTTGTCGCAACATCAGCATGCAATTTCGAATGGTCGTGCCAAGGACATTGCATCCTCGCGTCGGCCTCGATTTTTGCTGCAAGATTATCGGGATATCAAGCAACAATTCGACCGGATTGTTTCCGTCGGCATGTTCGAACATGTCGGGATTGGTCATTTCGATGAATTTTTTGCAAAAATACGGGCTTTGCTCAAGCCTGACGGGTTGATGCTGCTGCATTCCATCGGCGTGTTCGATGGGCCCTCTCATACCAATCCCTGGATACAGAAATACATCTTTCCAGGCGGCTACATTCCATCTCTTTCAGAAGTGCTGGCGGCAATCGAACGGCAGGGGCTGGTGGTCTGCGATATCGAGATATTGCGCCTTCACTATGCCGAGACCTTGAAAGCTTGGCGCGAGCGGTTCCTAGCCCGGCGGGACGAAGCGGTGGCTCTTTATGACGAGCGGTTCGCCCGCATGTGGGAATTCTATCTGGCGTCATCGGAGACCGCATTTCGGTATCAGGGGATGATGGTTTTTCAAATTCAGCTGGCGCGCGATCAGTCCGCGGCTCCTCTGCGGCGCGATTATATTCATGCCGCCGAAAGCCGCCTGCGGGAGCTGGAGATCTGCAAGCCCGTTCCCTTAAGCCGTGTCGCCGAATAGGCGCGGGCATTCATCCATTCATCGTTACACCTGCAGGGCATTCAGCGCTCTGCTCAAGATTGGCCGAAATATATGGCGGTCAGGAGAAATATCATTGTCTAGCAATAGTTTACATCAAGCTCGAACAGAGTGGTTCGGTAATATCAAAGGGGATGCGCTGGCCGGCGTCGTCGTGGCCCTGGCGCTTATTCCAGAAGCCATCGCCTTTTCCATCATCGCTGGCGTCGACCCCAAGGTTGGCCTTTATGCATCCTTCTCCATTTCGGTGCTGATCGCGTTCGTGGGTGGCAGGCCCGGGATGATTTCTGCCGCCACCGCCGCCACCGCCGTGTTGATGATCACGCTGGCCAAAACCCATGGCGTGGAATATCTGCTGGCCGCCACCATATTGGCCGGCATCATCCAGATTGTTGCCGGTCTGCTGAAACTCGGCCGCCTGATGCGTTTCGTGTCCAAGTCGGTCATGACGGGCTTTGTCAATGCATTGGCAATATTGATCTTTATGGCGCAGCTGCCGGAGCTGATCCATGTCCCCGCACCGACCTATGTGCTGGTGGCGGCGGGTTTGGCGATCATATATCTATTTCCTTATGTGACGAAGGCCATTCCGTCGCCTCTCGTCTGTATTGTCGTGTTGACGGCGATTTCGATCTATTTCGGATTGGACATCCGAACTGTCGGCGACATGGGTGAGTTGCCCTCGACATTGCCGGTCCTGCTCCTTCCCAATATCCCTCTCAATATTGAAACGTTTCTGATCATTCTGCCCTATTCTGCCGCCGTCGCCGTTGTTGGCCTGCTTGAAACGCTGATGACAGCTGCGATTGTCGATGAATTGACGGATACGCCGAGCAACAAGAACCGCGAATGTATCGGCCAGGGAATTGCCAATACGATAACCGGGTTTTTTGGGGGCATGGCAGGCTGCGCGATGATCGGCCAGTCGATGATCAATGTGAAATCCGGGGGGCGCGGCAGATTGTCGAGTTTGTGCGCCGGTGTTTTCCTGCTGTTCATGATTCTCGTGCTTGGGCAATGGGTGCGTCAAATTCCCATGGCCGCTCTTGTGGCGATCATGATCATGGTTTCCATCGGCACCTTTTCCTGGTCATCGATCCGCAATTTGAAGGATCACCCGCGCTCGTCCTCTTTCGTGATGATCGCCACGGTGATCGGCGTCGTCGCCACCCATAATCTGGCCGTCGGTGTCCTGGTCGGCGTGCTGTTGTCAGCCGTTTTCTTTGCCTGGAAAATCGCCCAGATATTCCAGATAACCTCGATCCTCTCACCGGATGGCAAAACGCGCACTTATAAGGTCGAAGGTCAAATCTTCTTCGCCTCCGTCGAGGATTTCAACCAGGCATTCGAATTCAAGGAAGCGCTGGAAAACGTCATCATCGATGTATCCCGCGCCCATATCTGGGACATATCCAGTGTCGCGGCATTGGATATGATCGTGCTGAAATTCCGCAGAGAGGGAGCCGAGGTTTCTATCCTCGGACTGAACCGGGCAAGCGAGACAATCGTTGACAAGCTCGCAATTCACGACAAGCCCGGCGCCATGGAACGCCTTATGGGCCATTGAGGGAGACAATCATGATCAAGATCATAGGACTGATAGACGGTTCGATATATGCCCAGAGCGTCTGCGATCATATCGCATGGATTGCCGGCCGATCCGAGGTGTCCGTGGACATTCTGCATGTGATTGGCCGTCGCGACCTTTCCACGGAGCCGGTCAATCTCAGCGGTAATATCGGCTTGGGCGCCCGAACGGCGCTTCTGGCGGAACTGGCGGAACTGGACGCGCAAAAAGCAAGAACGGCTCAACACCGTGGACGGCTTTTGCTGGAAGAGGCAAAGGCGCGTCTTCAAGCCGTGGGCATCAATAGCGTCAACACTATGCTGCGCAATGGCGATCTGGCTGAAACCCTGCAAGAGTTGGAGGAAAGCGCCGACCTGATCGTGATCGGCAAGCGTGGTGAAGGCGCCGATTTTGCGCAATTGCACCTTGGCTCAAACCTCGAACGGGTGGTTCGCTCCAGTCACAAGATGATCGCCATCGCATCACGTGCCTTCAAGCCGATCCGTAAAGTGCTGATCGCCTATGATGGCGGCGCGACGGCGATGAAAGCGGTTGACTATATATCAGGGAATCCGATGTTTGCCGGGCTCTCTATCAAACTGGTAACGGTGGGGGACGATACGCCGGAAGCCCGTCAAGCCCTTGTTGAAGGTAAGCGTAGGTTTACGGATGCGGATGTGCCGGTTGAGACCGCCATTGTTGCAGGGCAACCGGATAAGGCGATTTCTGACATTGTCGAGCGTGAGGAATGCGACCTGCTCATAATGGGCGCCTATAGCCATTCCAGGCTGCGCGCACTTTTCCTAGGGTCAACGACAACGGAAATGATCCGGGCCTGCAAAGTGCCTGTGTTGATTTTCCGCTGATCTCGAAGCGAACACTCTTTTCTGTGCGTTTTTTAAAACGCACAGCGCTGTAATGTAACATGCAGGAACTCTGGCTAGCGCCATTGTCCTTGTTTGAAAGTCCAGAATGATCAAAAACTATTGGGAATTTTCCAGCCGCAATTGGCAGCATCTGACATTTGGCGCAATGCTTCTGGCCATTTCGAGTTTCGGCCAAACCTATTTCATTTCGATCTCAGGGGCGCATTTTCGAGACGCTTTTCGTTTAAGTGACGGTGGCTTGGGGACTGTCTATGCAATAGGCACGTTTTTAAGCGCCTTGACACTCACCTGGGCCGGGCGCCTGATCGACTACACAACGGTAAGAGCGTTCAGTTGGGCGGTGGCCGTTCTGCTGGCTTGCGCATGTGGATTGGTGTCGTTCAGCCCCAATGTCTATGTGCTCCTACTTGCGTTCTACCTCCTGCGCCTGGGCGGCCAGGGCTTGATGGTTCATACGGCGCTGACTGCAACAGCCCGCACGTTTCCAGCAGATGCGGGTAAAGCGCTCGGCATTATCGCTCTGGGCATGTCTGTCGCGCAGGCTACTTTTCCACTGGCCGGAGTGACGATGAACGACACGTTCGGTTGGCGTGCATCCTGGGCTATCAACGCGCTCTTTGTCATCGCCGCTGTCGGCGTAGCACTCACGGTCTTGCCAAGGGCGGGCGATCGGCCTTTGCGTCAGCGCAGGCCTAAAGGACAGGCCTCAACCGAGCCCAGGCGGACATCCTTGTTGCTCGACCGACGGCTCCTCATGACCCTGCCAGCTGTTCTGGCAAGCCCCTTCATCGTTACAGGCTTCTTCTTCCATCAAGGCCGCCTGGCGGAGCAGAAGCACTGGGACATCACATGGCTCGCTGCCGGATTTGTGGTCTTTGCCATTGTACAGGCGGTCTCCGTCGTGGTGATTGGTCCGGTTATCGACCGTTTTGGAACGAAGCGAATTCTGCCTTATTTTCTCTTGCCACAAGCCATTGGAATGCTTGCATTGGGATTGCTTTCCTCGTCATGGGTTGCGCTGGTCTATATGGTTCTAATGGGCATATCCTCCGCCTTCGGGTCCACGCTTGCCACCGCGCTTTGGGTCGAACTTTTTGGAGCCAATGAGCTGGCACGCGTGCGCTCTGCGGTCGAAGCCGGATCTGTTATAGCAAGCGGTGCTTCACCTGTGATCATGGGATTGCTGATTGATGCCGGCTTTCCTTTGTCATGGCAGGCGCTGGCGTGCTGTGCATACACAGTGTTGGCCTCCATTATCGCAATCGGTGTGCAGCGTGTGAAAGTCTGATCGAACGGGTTTTTATATCGTCGACCACTGCGTCAGCGAAGACCTTGGTGGAGCGCGCCATGAGATCGGCATAGTTCAATTACCCCATTGGCAGCATGACTGCTTCCTGCGGTCGATGTGTTTTAGGGTGCTCACACGGCCCTGTTGCCGACATCCCGGGCCTAATGTGCCAGCTCCATCTGATGTTGAATTCTTGAAAAGCGGCTGTCATCCCGAATGGGATCGAAAACGGCATTTGCCAGAAACAGCCCTGGTGTGCCTCTTCGTGTCACCGCCAGCTCCAAAGCGCTAATGGCTTCATCGCGAGCGCCTAGTCCGAGATGGATCATCGCCTCCGCATGCACAGCTTGGCCTCGCAGATTTGGTGACTGCTTCACCCTGGAAAGAAGACGATCCGCCTCTGATCTTTCGCCTGAAAGCCCATAGGCTAGTCCTAGCAGCCCACAGGCCGTGGCATCTTCGGTCATGATGCGTGAGGCGGCAGTAAATTCTTCGATAGCGCTATCAATCTGACCCATGTTGAGCTTGGCTTCTCCATAGGTAAGCCGTAACTTAACAAATCCGGGTTCGGCATCAAGGGCGTCGCGTGCGACTTTCGCTGCCTCCCTGAAACGGCGGGCTGCATTCAGCGTTAGCGCATAAACATTGGCCACCATGGGGGAATAAGGATCGAGATTGATCGCTTCCTCCGCTATTTGCAGCGCAGAAACGATCTGTCCACTTTGCAGATAGGTCAACGCAAGCAATATGTAGGGCGAAGGGTCGAGCGGGGTGATGGCAATGGCCTGGCGGCATGCGCCTTCGGTCTGTGGCCAGTCATAGGCGTAGCTCGACGCCCAACCCAAGATCAGCCAGACGTCGCTGAGGTTGCCATTCAGCGACAAAGCGCTGTGGGCAGAGGCGGCCAGCTTGGGCATCACCCTGGATATCGAGCCCGGCGCAAGCGATAAAAACTGTCCTAAAGCGCCAATAAGCCTCCGGTGAGACAATTGATCCAAGGGGTCGTCGGAGATGATTTGTTCATAGCGCAAGACGGCGGCGCGCAGCTCGATCAACCGCTCACGCCGGTTGATGTGGGAACCGCGCAGAAGCTGGTCAAGAAACCGGTTCTCGTTCTCGTCAGAATGGCATGGTATGTTCACCGCCTGACCCAGGATGTTGCGTGACAGCGAATCTGAAACCATTTCGCCGATGGCATTGGCTATCAAGGTGGGAGAGGGTTTCGCGGTATTGCGTGAGAAAGAAAAGGTTTTACTTCCTTGAACCAAGCCATCCAGATCGACCATTGTCGTCACGATCCTGATCCATTGCTCATCGGAGCGAATGGCGCACCGTAACTCCAGCTCTGATCTACTCGCTCCGCCAGGAAGAACCGGGACTATCGAAGAAAGCTTGAAAAGGCTGCTGGCAATCTCTTCGGGTAGCCGTCGCGCCAAGTGCTGTTCGTTCCCGCCGGCATCGGGTTCGCAGTCCATATGAATGCCAATCCGGCGCGGAAAATCTTTTATATCCGCCGCGGGCAAGGATGGCTGCGAGGAGAAGATTGGCACGAGTGAGCGGGGCATGAACGCCACCCTCACGACATCGAAGCGTCCCTCATGTTCGTAATAGCTTTGCAATCTGTTGCGAAGACGCCAGGCTTCGGTCCGGACACATGTATCGATCCGCGGATCGAAATGCTCATCTTTGCCGAATACGTCCTGAGCGATCGCATGTTCGCCAATGGCATTCGCGCGACCCGCGAGCGCCTCCTCGACAAGATACTGTAGCAACTGTCGGGAGCGCTTTGCCGTTGCGAATGTATTGCCGTTGCAGAGTTGATCCAGCGCGTCGCGTATCTGTCCCGGTGTCGGGCTTGCCAATTCTGTGTCTGCCGTGCCCACACTTGGCGCAGCGTCATGAGATGATACGCAGATGATCGAAGTCGCACTCGTATTGTTTTCCACCCGGTCTCCTCCCCGTGCTTGTCTGCGAATATACTGCTCCCAATCATTCGATAGGCTGATTAAACCTCCCACGGCCTTTGATGTCGGATGCTACAGACTTTCTGCATTTGGTTGAAACGCAGAAATTCTCTAAATCTTTGTTTTTATAAATTTCTAGATGTAAAGCCGCGCGCCACTTTTCCTCGAAATGCTCCAGTGGTCCCACTTCAACATTTGATTCCGTTTGCGCGCACTCCAGATTGCCACATTTGGCCTAGCAAATGTCAAGTCCATTCGACGAGAACGACATGATCATCTTTTTGATAATACAGTTGTCGCCTTGTGGAAAGCCCGGTGGACAGCAAGCACGATTTGTGGATGCCGGTCGATTATTGATGCTGTTAGAAACCCAGGCCTGAATTTTATCGTCTGATTGGATAGAGATAGAGCGGGGGTAGGTTTACGACCTTGGTGTCGCTGTCTTTCGGTCCGATGCCATCGAAGAAGATGCTGACGATGAGGCCGATATGGGCTGCGAGGATTTCGTCCGAGGGCCGGAAGTTTGCGACGAGGATGTCGAACTGAGTTCCCGGTGCTGTCATGCGCACCAGCAATGTGGCATAGCGTTCAGGATCTTCAACGACATAGCCGCGGGTGGCGGCAACTTTCACGATGAGCGACGCAATGATGCGGATCACGTCAGGCATATCTGACTGGACCTGATCAGACATGGCTTGCAGTTCGCTGCGTCTGTCGATTTCTGCAATGAGAACCCGGAAATAGGCGGTCAGCTCGGGGGCGGATGCGGCTTTGACGACCTCAAGCAGCACGCTTGTCAGTTGCTCCAGGGGATCTGCGACGGATCGACTTTCCACAACGCTGCCGAGGTCCAGCGCGAAATCGGAAGCGGCATGTGTCATGACGGCATGAAATAATTCAAGCTTGTCGGAAAAATGCGCATAGACAGTCGTCTTTGAAACGCCGGCCTTGGCGGCCACCGCATCCATAGAGGTTCTCTCATATCCATTGGCCAAAAGTAGATCGACGGCAGCGGCCATGATCAACTCTCGTTTTGATCTAGAATTCTTGTTTCGTGGATGAGGCATACCTCAGCTCCTACATGAGCGCAGCAGTCCATTCAAGGCCCCAAGGGAGGCATGTCACAGGCACGGCGCGTGGTCTCTGTCCAAAAAGAGGGGCAATCAAGGGCTTAGTTTCTTAACCTTCCTTCACAAAAGCGCAATCTCCGAGGCTTTGAAAAAAATCAATTGACACAACTGTACTGTACCGTTTAGAACAGTAGCACGTCTTGGAAATATGGAGGTAATTCAAGGATGTCCGCTCTTTCTAGTGACTTGTCGCTTATGCCCGGCCTGCCGCCCGCGCCCAGTGGGCAGCCCGCTCCAGGCATGCCACCCATGCCCGGTTTGCCGCCTATGTCTGGCCTTCCCCCAATGCCGCCTGCAGTGCCTTCAGCGCCTGTCGAGTCGAAATGGTTGACCGATAAGGGTCGTGATATCCGCGATAAGGCCCGGGCGCTTATTCCCCTTATTCGGGAGCAGGCGCGCGAAGGCGAGAAGATTGGCGCCTTGACGCCGGATGTTCTCAAGGCGCTCAGCGATATCGGTATCTACAAGATGGCCATGCCTGCTGAATGGGGCGGATATGCCCTTGGTGCGCGGGATCTGGTCGAGATTATCGCCACGCTGGGTGAGGCGGATGGATCGGCTGGCTGGGCTGGTTTCGTCGCCGTTGGAGTGAAGAACCTGCTGGCCCTTGATGGCGAGGTTGTCGGAGAAGTTCTTGAAGATACCCGAGGTTGGGCTGGCCCTACCGTTGTCGGTGCGTCCGTTTTTGCGACAAAAGTCGGAGAAGGTCGCAAAGTCGAAGGTGGCTGGATGGTCAAGGGTCGCTGGGCTTTCGGTAGCGGATGCAAGCACGCCAAATGGGCGATGCTGGGCATAGAATATGATCCGAAGGTTGCTGGTGGTACCGGGCGCGGCGTTGTTGTCGTTGACCGTTCGAAATATGAGATTTTGGACGACTGGCACGTCATGGGCTTGTCTGGCAGTGCCAGCAACAGCCTTGCCATCAAGGAAGAAGTCTTTGTGCCCGATCGTCGGTTTCTCGATCTGAGCCAATACCCTCTGCGCTTCCAGCAATTGCATACGCGATACCAGGGCTTTGGATATCAGCAGCGCGGGCTTGCCAATCTGGCGACCGTATCCTTGTGTGATATGTCGATTGCGCTCGGTATGGCGCGTGGGGCACTTTCGTGTTTCGCGGAGCAGGCCAAGAAGCGTCCGCCTTTTTCACTCCCGTATCCGACAATCTCGGACATGGCGTCGGCGCAAGTTGCTGCCGGCAAGGCACTTGCCATGATCAAGGTCGCCCAGGCGACAATCGAGAGCTACGCAGATCAGGTCGATGCCAGGACAGCGGAGGGCCAAGACTTTACACATGACGAGGACTCAGAGATCAGTTTGACCCTCGCTTACGTTGCAAGCCTTTGCGAAGACGCCATTAACCTGTTGCAGAAGACGTTGGGTTCATCGACGATGTCGCTCAACAACCCTATCCAACGCTTTGTTCGCGACGTTCGTGTGCTGGCATCCCACGGCGCCGTACGGCTTGATCCGCAAGCGGAGGTGAATGGTCGGCGCCTCCTGGGCATCACACCTTTCCCAATGTTTGCCGGTGCCGTGCCAGAACGCGTTAATCTGGAAGGCAAGGGGTTGTAAGTTTATGAGCGATTTCACGATTATTGACGGTGTCGCCCATATCCACGAGCCTAAGCTTTACGAAACCTGGCTGGACAGGGAGGATTATATTGCGGCCGTGTCGGCATCGCCGTCACCGGAAGTTGCTGCAAAAAAGCGCCTTCTTGTCGATTTCCAGGTCGACCTCGCCAAGATGGTGCGTGCCAATGCGGTTGAAGAGAATGTCGTCGATGTCATGACGAAATATGTCGATAACGACTATATTCAACATGATCCGAATGCGAACGGTAATGGATTGGCCAATCTGATTGAATATTTCAAAAAAGTGCCAGTGGGTAGAGGTCCAGCGCCTCCGGTGGTCAGCGTCGTCGTCGAGGGGGAGTTGGGATGCGTGATGATGAAGCATCCGATGCCTGATCCCACCGCCCCAGGGCAAACCTACGACTGGTATATTCTCACCGTTTTTCGGGTACGGAATGGAAAGCTGCGTGAGCATTGGAGTGCCTTCCAGAAGATGGCAGCACCCATGATACCGCAAAAGCCGCCACACTAAAGTCTGTCAGGTTCATGCTGAGCCAGGCAGCCGTTTGAGCTCTTTGTTAGAGATTGTCTTTTAGAGAAGACGGTTGCCAGTTTCCCCTGGCAACCTCTGTTGAGTGTTGAGCGTAATAAGACGCGCAAACTCATTTCAGAATGCATAAGCCCTGCATAAATTTGCACCACGGTTTCGATTCCAGCAATTGTGCAGGGTGCGTTCTAGACTGATGAAATCAGCAGGCTCGCATACTCTCGTGAACACATGTCGCGAGTGTGTTTAATCGACCCCATTTGCGCTACGGCCAATGTCTGTTTGACCTTGAGCCATTCCCACGTCGGCCAATGCCGGCTCGGATGTGCTTGCCGGCTGAGCGGCCCGATGGGTGGGCGGATAATCTCTTACTGATAGGAAACAGACAGCCGCAATCGTTGACAATAAAACCAGCGCCGAGCCCCGTCTTTGGAGGAGGGATCGCCAGGCGTCTGCATTTAAAAAGGGGCATATGTTCCATGGAACAGGCGCAAATTTCTACTATTTCACCTTTCGAGGGAAATACGCTAAGAGCATATTTCAAAAGTTTGGTTGGTGCGCCCAGGAAAGCCAGGATGGCTTTGATTGGATGCCTGATCTTGATGGTTATTAGTCCTGCCGGTCTTTCGGCTATGACACCTTTTGTGATCGCAGCTTTCTCAGCGGAGACCCATCGTGCTCAGGCCGATGCGCTGCTGATTTTTGTGGCGCTGCCGTTGCTGCTCTCCCCCCTGATCCTGCCGCTCGCCGGCGCATGGGTAGATCGGTGGGGTGCAAGAGCCGTTGCTATTCCCGCAGTCATTTTATACGCCGTGACAACCGCGATGATCCCGCTGGTCAGCGGAACGATCTGGATCTTGACCCCCATGATCATCCTGGCCGCATTATTCGGCTTCATGTCCAGCCTTGCGGTGATTTTCAAAATCATCACATGCTGGTTTCCGGAGCATCGGGGGATCGGATTTGCACTGGTTGGGGTGCTTTCAAGCTTCGCCAATGCGCTCTTTTCTCCCTTGTTCCAGTGGTTGATTTATGGAGCGACGAACAGTGATGGGTCGGCTTCGGGCCTCCACCAACTGGGCGGCATCGGTTGGAGCGGCTCCTACTTCGTCGTCGCAGGAACCATCGCTATTCTTGGCATTCCCTCAGCGCTCTTTCTCATCTCGGAACCCGCCAAGCCGTCTGCTGCCAAGCGCCTTCCCATGCCTGGGCCCCACTTGAATATGGAGAATGCAGCCGGAATACCTCTCAAGATGGCGATCAGGACCAAGACCTGGATATTCATCACGCTTTTTCTGGCGATCACCGCTGCAGGCCCGATGACTGTCCGACAAAACTCCGTCGATTTCTTTCAGCAGCGTGGCTTTGATCTGAACGACATCGCATTTTCGCAATCTGTTTTGTTCGTGGCCTCGGTCGTCGGTCTTTTTCTCGGCGGCATGATCCTTGATCGCAGTCGACGCCCTTGGGTGATCGCGCCCCTGCTCGCGATGGTTCCGATTGGCCTAACCATAGCCTATTTCAACCACGGTTCGGTTTTCCTGCTCTATGTGGCAATGAGCTCTCTCGGATTTGCGACGGGTGCGGAGTCTGCGCTCGGCCCATTCCTCGTTGCCCGTTATTTCGGACCCAAAGCTTTTGCTCAAATTCAAGGTTTGACACTGGCAATCTGCTCACTGTCCTTCGGCTTGACGCCATTCCTTACCAGCGCAATGGCGACTGCAGCTGGAAGCTATTTCGTCCCGTTTGCCATCCTGACCGGGCTGACAATGGTTGCCGTCGCGCTGGGAGCCCTTTTACCCAATTACCCACCAGAATGGCCGACCGGGGCGGAAGTCTCTGGAAAGTAAACCAGGGTCAGGGGAAGGGGTGTGATGATCCGGTATCGCACACAAAAGCCGGATCAGGGCGCGCTCCCGAACAACCCTTCCCATGATTGGCGACACAATAACGAGAGGTATCCTATGTTGAACCAAGCACGAGCCTCCGCTGAGCATCTCAGCCCTCACGACCAGGCGGAATTTCGCCGCGCGCTGGGTCACTATCCTACCGGCGTGTGCATTGTGACTGCGCACCATGACAATAAGCCGATTGGCATGACAATTGGCTCATTCACGTCGGTGTCATTGGACCCACCGCTTGTTGGTTTCTTACCTGCGCATAGCTCGCAAACCTGGCCGTTGATCGCGAAAGCTGGCGCATTCTGCGTGAATATTCTGGCCGATGATCAATCCGATCTTCCAGGGCGGTTTGCGAAACGGGATGCCGATCGCTTTCAGGATATTGCGCACAGCCGTTCCAGCCTTGATCTGCCGGTATTCGACGGCGTTGTCGCCTGGATCGATTGCACCCTGCATAGCGCGCATGAGGCGGGAGATCACCTCTTCGTCATGGGCAATGTGCTCACACTGAGTGTGGTCCGGGATCGCCCGCCCTTGTTGTTCTGCCGTGGTGCTTTCGGTGGTTTTGTTGCCGGAACCTGATGTGAAAAGCCTGGCACTTGATGTGAAATAGAAGGAACGAAAATGACCTATTTAATTCGGCAGATGGGACATGTTGTGATCTCCTCGCCTGATCCGCTTGGTGCGGCCAAAGATATTTGTGATGTGGTTGGCCTTCGTATCACGGAGCAGGACGGCGATACGGTCTATCTCTCCAGCAACGACCGCCATCACGAACTCACCTACATCAAGGGCGATGGCAAGGCCGTGGCCTGCGGCCTGGAAGCCGTCAGCGCCGACGCCGTGGACGAGGTCAAGCGTCGCGCTCTGTCCGACGGGCTGACCGTTCTCGACGATAAGCCGCTTGGAAAGCACTACGACAAGGCCGTGCGGATCGTCGCTCCAGGGGGGGCGATTTTCGAGGTGCATACGCCAATCGCCCGTAACCAGCCACGTCGGTATAACTATTCGACGCCCGGCGCCAGACCCCGCCGGATCGAGCATATCAACGCATTCGCGCCCGATACTCATGCCTTCGGCGAGTTCTGCGCAAAGGTGCTGGGTATGAAGCTCTCGGACATGACGGGCGAAGACGGTTTGCGGTGGTACCGCGCCGAAGACGGTTTCCATCACACGATCGCGATGGGGCCGGGTGAAAGCGGGCTGCACCATTATGCCTTTGACCTTCACTCGCTTGAGGATCTCGCAGCCATTGCTGACAATCTCACCCTCAAGGACCGGGCGATGGTTTGGGGTCCGGGCCGTCACGGGGCCGGAGGCAATATCTTCACCTATTATGCCGACCCGCATGGTTGCCTGGTGGAAAATTCCATCGAGCTTGACCGCATCGACAATGACGCGACCTACGAGCCACGGACCTGGGATATCTCGGAGGGTCTGGCAGGACGCTGGCTCAATCTCTGGGGCACGCCTCCCACACCCGGCTTCCTGCGTCCCGGCATAGCCTTTGATCCTAAGGTCTGATCGGGCAGCGCGAGGGACGATTGATTGGCAGGCGTGGTCGGGAAAGAAGAGGCCTATACGTTTTGCGGTTACCCGGCTCGGCGATGGATTTTCTTGAGGCTTGTGTTGAGGAACACGGTATCCGAGAGACGACCTATCATCATGCTGTGACTTAATATTGCTGCTGACAATGCTGGTCCGGAAACCTCGGATAGCAGCTTTTGGGTAAACCCTTCCCCGCTATTCGGGGAGGGGTGGCGGATCGACCAGCTCAGCGGTCGATCCGACCGAGGAGAAGCGTGCGCTGGGAGGCCGCACGCCACATTTAAATGAAGAGGAGGAGGAAGCCTTGAAACAGGCAACGATGACGCATGCCGTCGCTAATCCTGGGACGAATAGTCACTTCGACAACAATCGCCATGCTGAAGAACTGGGCGGAACCTTGTGTTCGACCGTTATTCGCTACCGAGCTAAAGGCGCCGCGCTTTTGTCAGACGTTCACCGGATGAAACAGCCGAAGCCATGGTAACCCAGACCGCTGCGCTGGTGTTGGTCGAAAGGACGGCCAATCTTTCGGCATCCTCTGTCTCATCTTTCATACGCAGCGTTGCGATCATTGTTTCGATGATGTCGATCCCAGCACTTGCGGGCGATCGGCGTCGGATCAGCATAGCCGTCATCGCTTCATAAGGACCATACGGGAGGTGGTCCTGATCGACTTATCAGTCTGCGTCACCGCTTTGTCGGAGGCTTCACCGCAGCACAGTCGCAATGAGGAGCAGTCAATCAAACCAAATGCAACGGAGTGAGCAGGTTCGATTCTTAGGGGAGGATAATAATGCGAATTCTATACATGATCACTATACCGTTGCTGTTTGCGACGGCTGCTCCAGCTTTTGCCATCGATCCGGAGATCGGTACGCAAGAACCACCTTTTCTGGATGGCCCACCGCCAGTCTATTCCGGCCCGCTCGCAGAAGCCGGACGGTGGCTTCATGAGAATGGGGTCGATCTTCGAATTGACTATATCAACATCGCTCAGAGCGCTTCTGCCTATGGCTTCAGAAAAGTCGGCTATGGATCGTTCCTCGTCGATCTGACCGGTAATATTACGCCTGATCTAAGGATCAGGCTCACTGAAGCGATCAATTTGCCAAACAACAATGTCACCGGCAACCTGACTGCCTTTCTTCCGCCGGTCACCGGCAATACCGACACAGCTCTTGCCCGCTTTTCAGTGGAAGCAGACTTTTTAGATGACCGCTTGACCATAGAAGCGGGCCGCATTGGACTGGCTCGTGACTTCTCGATCAGGGGCTATTGCAGTGGCATCAGTTGTATCAACGCAACCCAGGGCAAGAGCCTGAACCTTCCGGACGATGTGCGTTCCGTTTGGGGTGCGCGGGCAGCCTATAAGCTCACGGCAAACACGACGTTAGGGTTCGGTTTGATCGAGGATAATCCGGACAACTGGCAGAATGGCGACGGCTGGACTTGGGGATCTGGAGACGCCGAAGGCTATATCGCCGCTGCCAACGTTCGTCATATCGAAACCTTTATGGACAGTGACAAGCCGTTTAAACTTGAAGCCGGAGCCTATTTCCGGTCCACGCCCTATGAGGACACGCTTTACAACAGTGGATGGGGGAACCCGACATACGGCGCGAATACCAAGATCGTCACGCATGACAGCGGAACGACCGCAATGTATGCGCATGCACGCAAGGTGGTTTGGAGCAGGTCTTCGGATAGTTTCAATCCGGAAAACATCGCGTTCTATGGCGGTATCCTACATTACTTCGGTGAAGGTCACGACTATCCATGGGAGGCCTATGTAGGCGTAGAATATTCGGGGTTCTGGCAAGCCAATCCGCTGGCGAGTATCGGTGCCTCTGCTCACTATATTCGCATCAGCGAGGAGCGAGCCGAGTACGAGCGCAATGCCCGGCGGTTCTTCTCCGGCGTCGATCAGAGGCAGTCACAAGACATGTTCATGTTTGACGTGCATGGAAGCACAGGCCTTTTTGGCAATGGCATTCTCGATTTTGGCGCGGCCTATATCGTTAATCCGAACTCTGCTTTCGCTGATTTTTCTACCTCAAGACAGAAGGATGGTGTCGTTATTTATGCGGCGCTCGCATTCGACTTGAGTACCGTCCTTGGGCTTTCTCCTCGGAGAGGACCCTAAGCAAAGTCAGGGAACAGTTTTAACCTTTTTGCTTGACGAGGCGATAAAAAATATATTTTTTAGAATAAAATATTTATAATGGGAAGGGAGGTTCCTATGACTTATATGATTTACCCCCAACTAGTGTAATGCCACCCGCATTTTGCCAGCGCGGATTGCGGAGACGTGTAGCCAGTTATCAGAGGCCAGTTGGATGGTTACGTCACCATTCAGAGGCATCTGTCATATGTGATGGGAGATCGATTTATGGGGTTCAAATTCAATCAGGAGTTCCGCTATCGGATGCCCACGGTATTCGGGCCGGCCGTAGGTCCCCGCCAAAAGCCGGGCGGCGGCATGTGGGCGCTGGAAGAAACCGGTACGATGAATGCCGAATGGATGGCTATTACCTATCGCACCAGTGCGGATAAGTTAGAGGCGCTTCTGCCTCCGGGGATGAGCTTGCGCGGTGAGCCGCTCATCAGTGTCTCCTGTGCCTGGTTCAAGAATCTTTATTGGCTGGCGGGGCGTGGCTACGGCATTTTGTCGATTGATTTCCCCGTAACCTATCAAGGCAAAACCGAGCGATTGGAAGGGTCTTTCTGCCCGGTTATCTGGGAGGGCGCTCCCGATGCGATCCTGACTGGGCGGGATGAAATGGGCTTTCCAAAACTGTTTTGCGACATGCCGGAAATCACCTGGGATAAGGAAAAAGCCACGGCATCCTGCGAAGCGTCCTGGTTCGGCTTTAAATTTTTCGACATTGCTCTTGGTGAAATGGAAGAGGATGACGCCCCGCCAAGCCTGCCTGGTTCCGGGGGTGGAGCGGCCATGTACTATAAATATGTCCCTCGGACGAACCCGTTTCAGGGTGGAGGAGCAGACGTCGCTTATATCACGACGCCAGCTCCACCGCCGGGGGCGGGCAAGCCGGATGCCATCAATTTCGACGGATACGAGTTCAAGCGCTGGCGGGCCAAGGGCAGCTTCAACTGGCACAAGGCAACGTTTGAACAGCTCCCGACAACCTTTCATATCGTCAACGCCGTGGCAGATATGCCGTGTTTTGAAATCGTCAAAACCGAAATGGTGGCCTTCTCAGGTCCGGGAATTGGCGTTTCGGTCAATAGCATTCGTCCCGTAGAGCCGGGTGATCAGGAATAAGGATAATAGAATGAAACTGGCAAGATTTATTGTCGAGGGAAAGCCTCGGCTCGGTAAAGTCGTGGGCTCTGAAATCATTGATCTGAGTTCCGTGGCTCGTGAATGCGGAAGCTCAATGAAGGCGCTGATTGAGCGGTTGGATGAATTGAGACCGGCTTTGGAAGCGCTTGATAGCCCTTCTTTTGTGCTGGCTGATGTTCAGCTTGCTGCACCAATCACGGATCCCAGGAAGTTTCTCGCCATCGGAATGAATTACAGGGCCCATGCCGAGGAAGCGGCGGCTGCAGGAATACCGACGCCAAAGTCACAATTGTGGTTCAACAAACAGGTCACTTGCATCAATGGACCCTATGACGACGTGGTGCTGCCCAGCGTGTCCGAAAAGGTCGATTACGAAGCTGAACTGGGTTTCATCATTGGCAAGCGGTGCCGTCATGTGAAGCGCGAAGACGCGCAATCGGTGATCGCCGGGTATTTCGTTGCCAATGATGTCACCGCCAGAGACTGGCAGTTCCGTTCACCGACCTATACGCTCGGCAAGAGCTTTGATACCCACGGCCCCATCGGCCCCTGGATCACGACGGCGGATGAAGTTCCGGATCCGCACAATTTGACGCTATCCCTCTCTCTGAATGGCGAGGAAAGACAGCGCACGTCTACGGGCGATATGATCTACGATATCTGGGATCAGATTTCCTAT
The DNA here is from genome assembly GCF_000016285.1 of Allorhizobium ampelinum S4. Classification (NCBI taxonomy): domain Bacteria; kingdom Pseudomonadati; phylum Pseudomonadota; class Alphaproteobacteria; order Hyphomicrobiales; family Rhizobiaceae; genus Gillisella; species Gillisella ampelina. The sequence continues at coordinate 76,190 of NC_011988.1, forward strand.
CTCTCAACCGTTATGACTCTCGAGCCGGGTGACATCATCATAACCGGAACACCGTCCAATGTCGGGATTGCAACCGATACCTTCATGAAGCCGGGCGACGTCGTTCGCGTCGAAGTAAACGGGCTGGGTTCAATCGAAAACCGGTTCGTTGCCGAAGAGCGATAATCCATCAACGTTGATCGGCAGATAGCCGATTGAGTTCCTCCTGCTTTTAGGGTCTGTCTGGTTCAACCTGAACCGGCCAGACCCTTGCAACCGCACGACCCTATGTTAGCTGAGAAAGCAGGCCCTCTCTCCTCAAGCCCTGAATTCCTCCTGCGAAAACTACATACCGCCAGCCGACGCTCCCCCGTTGCTGTGGGCAGCACACCATGCGGCAATCTTTCCAGCAAGGGCAGTCCTGTGTCGTGCTCCAGACTGATGATCTGCCAGTTGATCACCGAGGCGGACATATTCAGTTTTTAAGCGGCTTCCCGGAAAGAACCAGCGAGGGCGAAGGCATCCAGCAGGATTACGGAAGAGGAGATGAGTTGCATTTGGCGGCCCACCGTTTCATTTTCTCGAACGATAAAGCCGGAAAACTATGCTTGTCATTCGACTTTTCATCGCGCACCTTCAAGCCGATTTTGCAAGGAGTATGACAATGACATTCTCGCCCGTGACCGGTCTCGATCACGAATACTTCCTTCGTCTCAGCTTCAAGGTCGCGCTGAGGGCCCAGGAAACGGGCAACCATCCCTTCGGTGCTATTCTGGTCGGGCCGGATGGCGAAGTGCTGATGGAACAGGAAAACGCCTATAACCCGACGCGCGACATGACGGGGCATGCAGAACGAGTTCTGATGACCCGCGCCTCGCAAGCCTACACGCCCGAACGTCTGAATCAATGCACCATGTACACGTCAGCCGAGCCTTGTGCCATGTGTGCCGGTGCGGCCTATTGGGCTGGGATTGGGCGGGTGGTTTTTGGCTTGAGCGAGAGCCAATTGAAGGCGATGACAGGCAATCATCCTGAAAATCCGACACTCGACCTGCCATGCCGTGTGGTTTTCGAGGCGGGCCAACGCAGCGTTGAGGTTATCGGCCCTTTGCTGAGCGAGGAAGCCGCCAAATTGCATGACAATGCCTGGCGTTGATGGTGGGGATCTGTCTGGGGTTTACGTTGATGTGGGAACTGGCGATCCGGCTTGTGAAAGTGAATGACTGACGTTGCTTCCCGGTTTTGAAAAGAGGCCTTCAAAGGGGCCGTCTAGACGCAAAAGGAGATCACTCGTCTTGCGGAGATGCGCTTCAAGCCGGGAACATGCGAGTTCTGTGTCGCGCGCCAGGACGGCTTCAGCGATTTCAGCATGCTCAATGTCAACGTGACGGGGCTCTTTCATGAATGGGACCGCCATGCGTCTATATCGCTCGACCTGCCAGAACATGGAGTCGCGAAGCTTCAGCCACCAGCGACTATCGCATGCGAGAACCAAGGCATCATGGAATGCCGCATGAAGTTCAGTCCAGGCAGGACTAACGGTATTGCTGCCATCAGGATCAGACATCGAGGTATGGTGCAGTTGATGGCTGATGTCTTTGATATGACCTTCCCAGGCCAAAGACCCCTTGGCTATCGATCGGCGAAGGCAGCGAAGTTCGATTTCTATCCGTACCTCGGTCAAATCCTGTAAATCTTCGATCGAGATCGGGGTAACATGAAATCCGCGCTGAGCCTCTGCGACAACCAGACCATCTGATGTCAGACGCGCCAAAGCCTCTCGCACCGCCCCTGGGCTGACGCCAAGTTGCCGGCACAAAGTATCGATCTTGAGCTTCGACCCAGGGATAAAGCGGCCGTTGAGCAAGTCGTGGCGCAGAACCTCATAGGTTTCGAGGGTGCGGGATCGTACTGTCATCGCAACACTTCTATCTTATTTCGGTGAAAATATATTTTTCGAGGTTCTGTATATACAGAGCTAAAAGCACGCACAATCCGGAGGCCTTCATTGGTTTTTCTGATTCAGACATCTTTTTGTTTGTCACGAATTTGGTTGACCGCACGTTTCTGACCGAAACGACACTCAGCCAAACACGCTGAAGCTCCTCGCTAGACCGGTTCCGCCTTTTTGCCGGTTTGCTCGGTCCGTTGGGGCAATGCGGCTTTTTGTTTTGAGTTCGTGCATCACTGCTAACAGGCATTGACAGACTGCGATGTTCCGATAGTCTTTAATTATGATCTGTATTGCGTAATTATAGAATAATAAATGGGGAACGTCATGAAATCTAAATTGGGATTGCTGGCAAAGCTGGCATTTGCACTTTTACCAGGGCTCGCACTTCTGCCGGGGCATGGTCTCGCGCAGGACAAGGGCGGGGTCATCAACGTCGCAACCATCGGTGAGCCGCCAACACTGGACCCGATGGCGTCAACTGCTGATCTGGTCGGTATGACCACACAGCATATTTTCGAGACCTTGTTTACGTTCGACGACAAATGGAATGTCATTCCGCTGTTGGCTGAGGCCATGCCCACGATTACCGATGAGGGCAAAACCTACGACATCACCTTGCGCTCGGGCGTGAAGTTTCATGATGGCTCGGTGATGACATCCGCTGACGTGGTGGCCTCGATTGAGCGTTGGCTTGCAACCGCATCACGCGGCAAACAGGTTGTGGCCTATATCGACAAGGTAACAGCTGAGGGCGACAATGCCATTCGCATCACGCTGAAAAAGCCCTATGCGCCGCTGTTGTCGCTGCTGGCGTTCAACAATTCCGCAGCCGTGATTATTCCAAAATCCACCATTGCCGATACTTTGACGAAATTCATCGGCACCGGCCCCTATATGCTGAAAGAGCGCAAGCCAGACCAATATATTCAGCTGGTGCGGTTTGATGGTTATACACCCAGAACCGATGCCGCAAACGGCTTTGGCGGTGCGCGCAAAGCCATTCTGGATGAAATCCGCTTTATTCCCGTGCCGGATGCCAACACGCGGCTTGAGGGCGCTGTCTCCGGTCAGTTTGACTACACGGATTCTCTCGCACCCGAGAGCTATGACCGCCTGAAAGGCTCAAAAGCCTCTGATCCCGTGGTGCTGAAACCCTACGGTGCGCCAGTGTTTGTGATGAACACCAAACAGGGCATCATGACCAGCAAGACCTTGCGTCATGCCGTGCAGGTGGCATTGAACCCGCAGGACATGCTGCTGGCCGCCTTTGGCAACCCGGAATTCTTTGCCGTTGATGGAGCACTTTATCCTGAAGGCTATGCCTGGCACACTAAGGAAGGCATTGCCCGTTACGGCAGTGGCGACCCTGAAGCCGCCGCCAAGTTGATGAAAGAGGCGGGCTATGACGGCAAGCCGGTGCGCATTCTCACCAGCCGACAGTATGAGTTTCATTACAAAATGGCGCAGGTGGCAGCGGAATATCTGAAAGCCGCTGGCTTCAAGGTTGATCTGCAAATCTATGACTGGGCAACCCTGACAACGCGCCGTGCTGATCCGGCCCTTTGGGATATTTTCATCACCCACGGCCCCTTCCCGCCAGAGCCTGTGCTGAACGGCTGGATGTCGGACAGTTATCCCGGTTGGTGGTCAACGCCAGAAAAGACCAAGGCGATTGAGCCATTCATTGCAGAATCTGATCCCGCCAAGCGCCAGAAGCTTTTCACGGAGATTCAGAAGACCTTCTATGAGGATGCGCCTGTGTTCAAGGTGGGTGATTTCAATGCGCTCTCGGCCAAGGCCAAGACGCTTGAGGGCTTTCATCCATCGCCATGGCCTTACTTCTGGAATGTCAGCTCCAAAAAGTAAGCTGGTTCTTACCTTCAAAGTGAAGAAACATATCATGTCGAGATCTTTTCCTCCTGATTTTCTCTGGGGCGTGGCGGCCTCTGCCTTTCAAACGGAAGGTGCTGTCCATGCCGATGGGCGCGGACCCAGCGTGTGGGATGTTTACAGCCACACACCGGGCCGCACCACCAATGGCGATACGGCCGATATCGCCTGTGACCACTACCACCGCTACCCGGAAGACATCGCGCTGATGCGCGGGCTTGGGGTGAAGGCCTATCGGCTTTCCACCGCATGGCCACGCATTTTCCCAAGCGGCAGCGGGCAGGTGAATCAACGGGGATTGGATTTCTACGACCGGGTGATCGATCTGGCCTTGCATGAGGGGATTGAGCCGTGGATTTGCCTGCATCATTGGGACATGCCCGTCGCCGTTGAAGACAACGGCGGCTGGCGCAATCGTGATACGGCCAAGATTTTCGCCGATTACGCCGCCGTTATCACCAGGCATTTTGGTGATCGGGTCAAACGCTTTGCGCCGATCAATGAGCCAAATGTGATTCCGTGGGTGGCCTATAATGTCGGGCGTCACGCGCCCGGCAAGCAGGATTATCCTTCCAGCCTTCAGGCCATTCATACGCTTAATCTCGCCCATGGTTACACCGTGTCTGCGGTGCGGGCAGAAGCACCACAAGCCGAGGTGGGCAACATCGTCTCCCTTGGCCCCGTGCGCCCACATTATGACGATGCCGCCCACGAAGAAGCACGGATTCTCGGCGATTGCCTCTGGCGCAGGGTCACGGTTGATCCGCTCTGGCTCGGCACCTACCCGGAGCCGATTGCGGATGCCATGCAGCCCTTCATTCAACCGGGGGACATGGAGGCCATCTCGCAAAAAATGGATTTCTTCGGCCTCAATCATTACAATCCGGTGTTTGTTGGCCCGAATGAAAACACCACTTTTGGCGTATCGGAAACCGCACCCCCGACAGGCATGGGACCACTCACCGATGTCAATTGGGTGGTTGATCCGGCAGCCTTTCTGGAACAGATCCGCGATACCAGCGCCCGCTATGGCAAGCCAACCATTTACATCACCGAAAACGGCGCCTCCTACCCGGATGCGCTTGGCCCAGACCGGAAGGTGATCGACAACGACCGCATCGCCTATTTCAATGGCTATCTGAATGCGCTGTTGGATGCGCTGGATGAGGGCCATGACATCAGAGGCTATTTCGCCTGGTCGCTGATGGATAATTTCGAATGGGGCCGTGGCTATTCCAAGCGGTTCGGCTTGGTTTACGTCGATTATCCCACCCTGCAACGCATTCCCAAACAGTCCTATCATTGGCTCAGCGGTGTGATTGCCGCCAATGCCCTATAAATCCAAGCGACGAGAGGGCAGATCATGATCAGCTATATCGTCAAGCGCCTGCTTGGCATGATTGTGGTGATGTTTCTGGTGGTGACCATTGTGTTCATCATCGTGCGCGTCACCCCCGGTGATCCCGCAGCCGTCATGCTGGGGCCGGATGCGTCAGCGCAAGATGTTGCCGATCTGCGCTCCAAGCTGGGGCTGGATCAATCGCTGATCTCGCAATACGTATTTTATATCGGGGCCTTGTTGACGGGTGATCTGGGCCGTTCGATCTTTCTCGATATGCCGGTGGGTGCTGCCCTGTTGCAACGGGCCGAGCCAACCTTTTTCCTCACGCTATTTGCACTGCTGATTGCCTGCCTGCTGGCGCTTCCCATTGGTATTTATGCCGCCTATCGGCGCGGCTCATGGCTCGATCAAGCGGTGACGGCCATTGCCATGCTGGCGGCCAGCATTCCCAGCTTCTGGCTTGGCTTGATCCTCATGCAGTTCTTTGCCGTCAAGCTGCAACTGTTTCCCGTCTCCGGTTATGGCGGACCGGGAACAAGTTTTCTGGAACGGATGTACCATCTGGCTTTGCCCGCCATCGCGCTGGGTCTGGTCTCATCATCCCTGATCCTGCGCTTTACCCGCGCCTCTATGCTGGATGTGCTGGGCGATGATTTTGTGCGCACCGCCCGCGCCAAAGGCCTGCAAGAGCGGCATGTGGTGCTGCGCCATGCGCTGAAGAATGCTTTGATCCCGATCCTCACCGTGGTGGGGCTGACGGCAGCGGTGCTGATTTCGGGAGCCGTTGTCACCGAGACAGTGTTTGGCCTGCCCGGCATTGGCAGCCTCGTGGTCTCTGCTGTTTTGCGCCGGGATTATCCGGTTATTCAAGGGGCCTTGCTGGTGATTGCCGGTCTCTATGTGCTGGTGAATTTCGCCATCGATATGCTCTATCTGCTGATTGATCCGAGGGTGCGTTACTGATGACCCAACCCATATCCTTAGAGATCACGCCCCCGCCGCAATCAGAAACCCTGCGCTTTCTGCGCCGCCTTTTGCGCCGCAAGACGGTGGCGATTGGCCTGTGCATTCTCACCATCTTCGTGCTGCTGGCGGTGTTGGCACCGTGGATTGCCCCTTATTCGCCCTACAAACTTTCGATCATGAACCGGATAAAACCGCCGAGCGGAACCTATTGGTTTGGCACGGATGAGTTTGGACGCGATGTGTTTTCGCGCACGATTTATGCGGGACGGCTGTCTTTGCTGGTTGGCGCCTCAGTCGTGGCGCTGTCATCGCTGATTGGCGTCACGCTTGGACTTCTCGCAGGCTTTTTTCATCGGCTGGATACGCCGATTGCCCGGTTGATCGACGCGATGATGGCCTTTCCCGATATTCTTCTGGCCATCGCATTGGTAGCGGCCCTTGGGCCATCGCTCACCACCGTGATCATCGCGCTTTCAGTGGTTTATGCGCCCCGATTGGCCCGCATTGTGCGAGCCTCAACGCTGGTGATCCGCGAGCTACCCTATATCGAAGCGGCCCGTGCGCTTGGTATTTCCACCACACACATCATGGTGCGGCATGTGCTGCGCAATCTGATGTCGCCCATTCTGGTGCAGGCTACGTTTTTGTTCGCCAGCGCCATGCTGGCCGAAGCGGGCCTGTCGTTTCTGGGCGTTGGCGTCAGCCCGGAAATTCCCACCTGGGGCACCATGATTGCGGCTGGTCGGCAATATGTCGATCAGGCCGATTGGATGACGCTGTTTCCCGGCTTTGCCATCATTCTCTCTGTGATGTCGCTTCAGATCGTCGGAGACGGTTTGCGTGACATGCTCGACCCAAGACTGCAAAAGGATATTTGACCATGCTGTCTCCGCACCAAGCCCAGACACCATTGCTTTTGAAAAACCTCCGCCCTCTGGCCTTTGGCGAGGCAACACCGCCGCAGGCCATCGATATTTTGATTGGCGCGGATGGCAAGATCATCAAGGTCGGACAAAACATCGCCCTGACAGAAGAGGCCGAAGTCATTGATGGCAAAGGGGCCTGGATTTCGCCCGGCTGGGTCGATCTGCATGTGCATATCTGGCATGGCGGCACGGATATTTCCATTCGCCCATCGGAATGCGGGGCCGAACGCGGCGTGACCACGCTGGTCGATGCAGGCTCCGCCGGAGAGGCCAATTTCCACGGTTTTCGCGAGTATATCATTGAGCCATCGCGGGAGCGGATCAAGGCATTTTTGAACCTTGGCTCCATTGGTCTGGTGGCCTGCAACCGCGTGCCGGAACTGCGCGACATCAAGGATATCGATCTCGACCGCATTCTGGAATGCTACGCGGACAACAGCGAGCATATCGTGGGCCTGAAAGTGCGGGCCAGCCACGTCATCACCGGATCATGGGGCGTAACCCCGGTCAAACTCGGCAAGAAAATCGCCAAAATCCTGAAAATTCCGATGATGGTGCATGTTGGCGAACCGCCAGCGCTCTATGACGAAGTGCTGGAAATCCTCGGCCCCGGCGATGTCGTGACCCACTGCTTCAACGGCAAGGCCGGGTCCAGCATCATGGAAGACGAAGACCTTTATAACCTCGCCGAGCGCTGCGCTGGCGAAGGAATCCGGCTGGATATCGGCCATGGCGGTGCCTCCTTCTCGTTCAAAGTGGCAGAAGCGGCCATCAAACGGGGGCTTTTGCCCTTTTCGATCTCCACCGATCTGCATGGCCATTCGATGAATTTTCCGGTCTGGGATCTGGCCACCACCATGTCCAAACTGCTCTCCGTGGGCATGCCGTTTGAGAAGGTGGTGGAGGCCGTGACCCATGCACCAGCCTCCGTTATCCGCCTGTCGATACAGGATCGGCTGGTGCCGGGAGCGCGGGCCGATTTCACCATTTTCGATCTGGTCGATTCCGATCTCGAAGCCACGGATTCCAACGGCGATGTTGCCCGCCTGACCCAGCTGTTTGAGCCGCGCCATGCCGTGATTGGCCGCGAGGCCATTGCCGCCAGCCGCTACATCCCTCGCGCCCGCAAGCTGGTGCGCCACAGCCATGGGTACTCGTGGCGCTGAAATGCATTCAAAAATTCTAGAACTGGAAACTGCGTGAGCATGACTTCACCCTCCACCGATGCCGGATTGCCAACACCCTATGAGCGGCTTGCCGCTCTGGGCATTGCGCTGCCGCCATCCCCACCGCCAATCGCCAATTTCGTCACCCATGTGCGCGAGGGCAATCTGCTGTTTTTATCCGGTCAGGGACCGCGTGAGGCCGATGGCTTTCTCTATTCCGGCAAGGTCGGCGATGATGTGACGCCGCAAGATGCCTATCGCCACGCCCGCCTCACTGGCATCAACCTGATTGCCGTGATGCATGATGCCTTGGGCGATCTCGCCCGCGTGCGCAAAATTGTCAAAATGCTCGGCATGGTCAATGCAACGCCGGATTTTCGCGATCATCCGCAGGTGATCAATGGCTGTTCAGACCTGTTCATGGAGGTGTTTGGCCAGGCGGGTCAGCACGCCCGCTCAGCGGTTGGTTTTGGTTCGCTTCCCGGAAATATCACCGTGGAAATCGAAGTGATTGTGGCGTTGCACGAATGAGAAAAACTCTCTCAGTGACCGCGCCAGCCCATGCGCTTTTCAATGCGCTCCGCCGAGGCCTTCACATGGCCCACATAGGGATTGCCGTCAGAAAACGCCTTTTGCTCCGGCAAGACGATGGAGATGGTGGCAACACACACACCATCCCGATCACAAATAGGCGAGGCAATACAGGCCACCGCATAATCGGATTCGCCAGCCTGAATCGACAGGCGCTGCTGAAAGGCCCTTGCTGCCGCATCCGACAGGGTCCGCGCATCCACCTCTGCACGCCCGGTTGGCGACGAGCGGGCGCAGTGGGCAAACAAGTCCATGCGCTCCTTTTCCGGCAAATGTCCAACGAGAAGGCGGCCGGACGCCGTCCAGTTCAGCGGCACGCGGGTGCCAACCCGCGAGGCGACCTGAAAATGGCTTGGCCCCTCGGCCATGGCCAGCACCAGCATATGGTCATTGTCGCGCCCGCACACTTGCACGGTCTCGCCCGCTTCGCGGCACAGATCATGCATTTCCTGCGTGGCAATGCCGATGAAATCCAGCGAACGGGAATAGGCAAGGCCGTAATGGTAGAGCCGTGGGCCGAGCCAAATCGCGCCATCACCACTGCGGGTCAGCATGTTCTTCTCCACCAGATCATCAATGATGGTGTAAATGGTGGACAGCGGTGCACCAACCGCCTTGGCAATGGCGTAAGGGCCAACGGGCGCGCCCGTTTCATACAGATGATCCAGCACCTGCAAGGCGCGATCCATGCCGCTGACGCGCGAGCGCCGCTCTGCCGTGGCCTCAACGGGCTGGCTGTCTGCGGCAACCGATACCCTGCGTGCCTTGCTATCCATCATGCGATCCTTACCTGAATGATCGGCTATTACATTATAACGGCATAGCTGTCGATTGTAGAAATGACGGGCCTTTGCCCACAACAAGTGGAAAAGCTTATGACCAACGATATTCGCACCCAGCTCGGCCTTCGCCCGGTGATCAATGTTTCGGGCACCATGACCAGCCTCGGCGCATCCATTGTGGTGCCAGAGGCCATTGCCGCCATGACAGCGATTCTGCCGCAATTTGTGGAAATCAGTGATCTTCAGCGCAAAGCCAGCGCCATTATTGCGCGGCTAACCGGGGCTGAAGCAGGCTTTATCACCGCGTCTTGCTCGGCGGGTATCAGCCTTGCCGTGGCAGGTACCATTACCGGGCCAGATCTGCTGGCCATTGAAAAACTGCCGGATGTCAGCACGACGAAGAATGAAGTCCTCGTGCAAATGGGCCACCTCGTTAGCTACGGTGCGCCGGTGGATCAATCCATCCGTCTGGGCGGTGGCAAGGTGGTGTTGGTGGGGCAGGCAACATCTGCGCATCGCTACCATATGGAAAATGCCATTACCGAAAACACCGCCGCTGCCGTCTATGTCGTTTCTCACCATGTGGTGCATTACGGCCTTCTGCACCTGAAAGAGTTTGTCGAGATCGCCCATGCGCGCGGCGTGCCCGTGATTGTCGATGCCGCATCGGAATATGACCTGCGGACCTTCCTCGATCAGGGCGCGGATATTGCTCTCTATTCCGGCCATAAATTCCTCGGCGGCCCCACATCGGGCATTGTTGCCGGGCGCAAGGAACTGGTGCGCAATGCCTATTTGCAAAACATGGGCATTGGCCGTGGCATGAAAGTCGGCAAGGAAAGCGTCTTTGGCGTCATGGCAGCGCTGGAAGCCTGGGAAAAGCGCGACCACGCGAGCGTGCGCGCCACTGAAATCGGCTATCTGCATCTGTGGAAAGACGCACTCGATGGCCGCCCCGGTGTAACGGCGCTGATTGAGCCAGACCCAACCCACAATCCGCTGGATCGCCTGCGGGTGATCCTCTCACCGCAAGAAGCGCATATCAGCGCCTATGATCTGGCAGGCGCGCTGGCCCGTGGCAATCCGCCGATCATCGTTCGCGACCATGAGGCAGAACATCATTATTTCTATCTCGATCCTTGCAATCTTCATCCGGGCCAAGAGGTCATCGTGCGTGACCGTCTGGTGGAAGAACTCGACAAGGCGAGAGCCTCCAATGAAGTGATCAACACACCCCATGAAGAATGGGGCCGCCATCGCTTCGATTCCATGCTGCGTTGGCCGGATTGATCACCGCCATCCTTTGTTCGAATGTGAGTTGCTGAAGGCGGCATCGGAGGATTGGATTACTGTACCATTCAGGGGTTTTATGCGATCACTCTTTCGAGTCTGTCAGGTTAAGGTTGAACCAGACAGACTCGAGGCTCTCTTGTTTTCGTTTGTCGTTTCGGGAAAACCGGGTTCCACTTTTCCCGGACAAACTCTAATGACCGGCAAAATTACCGGTCATACTTCCATTTGAATTTGATAGGATGGAAACAGCCTTCTTGAGGTCGATATTTTCGCCGTCCTCAGTAACGATGTCACCCAGAAAACGTTCGATTTCAGGACCCCTCGCCAACGCTATCCCTGGTCGAGAGCTTCTTAACCATTCACGCTATCGCTTTGTTTAGGGTAGTCCGATATAAATATCGCATCACCGTGCGAGCACTGAATGTATCCCTGGTCTGAACTCCTTGCGAATCTGGCAATTGTTGCCATCACAACGTCGACCTGGACATTCGTCCGGCCACACCTCGCTGGGCAAGGAGCACGCGCTTTTTCGTTGGCTTTTGGCTGCCTTATGGCGGTTGGGTTGCTCGCGACCATGGCCTTGCCGTTTCGCTTCACCGACGGTGTTTTCCTGGACACCCGGTATACATTTCTCGCTATATCGGGTTTCTTCGGCGGCCCCATTGCGGCCTTTCCACCGCTTATCGTGGGAATTATCAGGCGATTGATGATCGGAGGTATGGGGATAACGGTTGGCATCCCGCAAATCATCGCGGCTGCATGCATCGGTGTCGTCGCAAGCCGATTGCTTCGTGGCAAGATCCCGACTTTCCCGCAGATCGCAGCACTTGCTCTGCTCGTCGCAGTCAGCGGCGTAGCCGGCTTCTTTGTCGTGCGTCCCTTTGAGGTCTGGGGCAACCTGATCGTCGTGACGGTCGGTCCATTCATGGTGGTCTTGTTTGGGGCCACCCTGTTGTCCGCTGTTGCCATGGCGCAGGAGATGAAGCGGACAAGGCTTGAAAGTGATTTGGCCGCGGCACAGATCCGTCTCGCCGATGCGCTCGCGACAATGGCGGATGGCTTGGCACTTTTCGACCGCGATGGGGTGTTGGTTTTCACCAATCAAAGATACCTCGATATCTTCAAGGAAACGGCGGATGTCAGGGTGCCCGGGAAAAACATCCGGGAAATCTTGCGGACATCCTTTGAACGTAACGAAGAAGCGCGCGTGGAATCGGATGTCGATCCTATCATCGATCGGGTTGTGGAAGGCCTGTTCCGGCCCAGCGATCGCCTGATCCAACTGGCCGACGGGCGTTCAATCGAGGCAAGAACGCGTGTCACGGGCGAGGGGGAGGCGATGATCGTTTACGCGGATATCACTCTTCATTGTCAACGTGAGGCACGGTTGCACGAGTTGAACGATCGCTTGTCGGCCTTGGCGGATACGGACGAATTGACTGGTTTGATGAACCGCCGTGGTTTGGAAGCGTCCATGGATCAAGCTTTTGATCGAGCCAAGGGTGAGGGCGCCAATATTGGCCTTCTCCTTATCGATGTCGATTGGTTCAAGGCTTATAACGACACCTATGGCCATCCCGCCGGGGATAAATGTCTACAGCTTGTCGCCAACACGGTTCATGCGACGTCCAGGTCATTTGCGGGAAGCATTGTGGCGCGATATGGTGGTGAGGAATTGACCGTCGTGTTGCCGAACGCATCAATATCCGAAACCGAGGCAGTCGCTCGGCTTGTTTGTACAGCCGTGCGTACTCTGGCCATCGAGCATGTTGGAAGCGAAAAGCGCATCGTCACAGTGAGCGTCGGTGCCGCCAATCTGAAATCGATGCCGGGCCTGCGCAAGACGGATCTCCTTCTACAGGCTGACGCGGCGCTTTATGCAGCCAAGGCGGCGGGGCGGGACTGTATCCAGACAGCTCCTGATCTCCTTCCGGTCGCCAAGCGCGCCGACAGCCGTTGATCAATTATTCCTGTGACATCACGTTCCGGGCTTTTGCCAATAGCCAAAGCCTTGCCCGACCTAGGTGATTTTAAGGGATGGTCAGCCGCTCACCTGCTGTTTGCATCACACATCAAAGATGCGCAAACACTCCGAATTTCAGGAATATCCGTTGCGGCAAAGCCGTCAGTGGAGTCTAATGCCTGGATAAGGCGATGGGCGTGTTACAGCAGTCGTGCTGCTTTCCACGATATTCTGTGCCACCGCTACTCCAGTTTGGCGATTGAATGACGATATTTTCTGTCCGGCATATTACCTCATATCGGTATAAGAGACCGGTCGAATTCGGTGAGCACAGATTGATGTTCCGGCCGCGGGATAGTTTTGACCAGACACTTCTGAGTTCTCATCTGGATGTTGATCCAAAGCCCGATTACATCAGGTGGATCCATGATGTGTTTGGCAATTGCGTTGCGCTGGTGGGGTTTACCGGCAAGGCGCGGGAACTCTGCTTTGGGACAAATATCCGCCTGGACCATACCCAGCAGGTTGAAATGGATCTGCAGATCGATGCAGAAGCTCTCCACTACCCTTTCGCATACGACCCGGAGGAAGTGGTCGACCTGGAACGGACAATCAAACGGCATTTTGCGGATCCAGACGATGAGGTTGGCAGATGGACACGGCAGTTCGTGCGGATCGGTCAGCCGACCGAAACTGGTCGCCTGTTGATGACCCTTTGTTATGCGATCCACGAGAGTTTCATCTACGCCCGGCGCCTGGAGCATGGAACGCAGACGCCGCTTGAGACGCTCCGGCTTCGCCGTGGCACGTGCCGCGATTTTGCGCTGCTGATGATGGAAGCGGCCCGGTCGCTCGGGCTCGCTGCCCGTTTCGTTACGGGCTATATCTATGTACCCGACCGCGACGGCTCAACCAAGCTTGGCGGTGGCTCCACCCATGCCTGGTGCCAGGTCTATCTTCCCGGTGCCGGATGGGTGGAATTCGATCCCACCAACGGGATTGTCGGAAACCGCGATCTTATCCGTGTCGGTGTGGCGCGTGACCCAAAACAAGCCGTGCCGCTTTCCGGAAGCTATGACGGCGACGCGTCGGATTTCGACACGATGTCCGTCCAGGTCAACGTTACAACCGATAAGCTGAGCGATACTGCTGCATAGATGGAACTGCTCGGTCACCTGAGCGTTTTGCCGCTTGAACGAACATTCATAGCCCGCATTTCGGAAGTTTTTTTATCAAAGGATGCCTATTCATCATGAAGATACGCGCGGGATTTCGCATAGGTTACGAATGCCAGCAAGAGACGGCTATGCTGCTGGTGCTCAATATCCATCCATCCCGTCGCACCGATCTTCTGCAGGATCAGGTCCTGAGTTTTGACCGGCCGATTGAGGCCTGGGGTTATTTCGATGGCTTCGGCAATGCTTGTAGCCGCATCGTCGCACCGCCGGGCGTGACGACGATTTCTACGGAATTCGAGATCTACGATAGCGGTCTTCCAGATCCGGTGCCTGAGAATGCGTGGCAGCACGACATCAAGGATCTTCCGGATGACGTGCTCGTCTTTCTGCTCGGCAGCCGTTATTGCGATACGGACCGCCTTTCAGATTTCGCCTGGAAGACGTTTTCTTTTACCCCCTTGGGTTGGCCGCGGGTGAAGGCGATCCTGGATTTCGTCCACAATCACATCACCTTCAACTATCAGAAGGCTGATCTTCTCCGCACGGCTTTCGGAGGTTTTACCGATCAAACGGGCGTTTGCCGCGATTTTGCGCATCTTGCGATCACCCTATGCCGTTGCATGAATATTCCGGCGCGTTATTGCACCGGGTATCTGGGGGATATCGGCGTGCCTGATGATCCGAACCCAATGGATTTCAGTGCATGGTTTGAAGTCTATCTCGGCGGTCGCTGGCATACAGTTGATGCCCGACACAACAAGCCCCGGATAGGCCGCATCCTCATGGCCATCGGACGGGATGCCACGGACGTGGCGCTTTCAACTGCCTTCGGCCCCGCCATCTTGACGCAATTCGACGTGACAACCATCGAGTTATAGACTGTGGTATCGAACGCCAGGCGAGCTGTTTGATCTCGTGTCTTACCTTGACGTCTTCAGCGCCCTGCCATGTCACGCTTGCCGCAGGCCGATCATTGATGCCTACAGTTTTCGGCGAGGTTTTCTGTAATCGGTGGACTTTAGAACCGGATCGATTGACCACTGATGCCATCCATCAAAAGCTGCCTCTTTGAGAATTCGCAATCGTCTCGTGACGGGATTGCTCGGCGCTGTTAAGCAAAGAGTATCGGACATGCAGCGCGGTGAAATGGGCAACGCGGCGAAATGGGAGGCTGCCTTGGATTTCATGAAATTGCTCAAGTCGCTTGAGGAATTGCTCTATGAGTTGGTGTCCTGGCTGCTGTTTTATCCTCTTACCATGTGGCGCTCGGTGACGAGACCTCTCAGCATGATGCGATACGCCGATCTCGAACTTGCTGACAGACCGGAGGATCAATACGACGATACCCT
The DNA here is from genome assembly GCF_000016285.1 of Allorhizobium ampelinum S4. NCBI lineage: Bacteria > Pseudomonadati > Pseudomonadota > Alphaproteobacteria > Hyphomicrobiales > Rhizobiaceae > Gillisella > Gillisella ampelina. The sequence goes on from NC_011988.1 coordinate 91,569, forward strand.
GAGCCCTCCCTTGTTCCTGCTTATAACGCTGCTTCTGTCCCAAGGGCTGTCGACGGCCTTTCCGTCCAGTTACGATACCACGGTTGCCGCCAAGGAACTGGGATCGGTGTCCAACCTGCTCATTGCGCGTGGTGTGTTATTCGGGATCTATCCCCTTTGCATGGCAGTCACCCTTTTACGGCGCAAGTCGGTAAGGATCACCAGAAGCTCGCTACGCCCTCCCTTTTTCAGCCAGTGTTATGTCGCGGCGCCGTTCGCATTCATCATCGGGCTGGCGTTCGACTTGATGTTCATGCCCGACGGACACGGTGTCCTGATCGGTCTCCTGACCCTGACTGCTGCCACACTCTGGTACGCGCAAGCCGAGGTTCGATGGTTTAAGCGGGATTTGGCTATTGGAGGATTGAAGGCGATTGGCGCCTTCACCCTGGCTTTCCTGGCCGCGACAGTCGTGGCGTTCCTTCTGGCCATTACCATCGGCCTTGAAGCTAAGACCCTGACACCCTGATCGACAGCTGACCTCTGCCTTCGGTACGCGACACCATCGAGCCCTTCCGTTCACCTTTGCGAAAGGTTTAACCGACCTGACCACATTCGTGGCATGCGCCTTTGCGTTGCATTCCTATCGCCATCGCGGGAACTATCCTGCCGGACCTCCATTTAGGGAACGGAGCGACAAGTTCATTTAGTGAACAGCACCTCATCGTGAAAGTCCGCAACCCTACGTTAGAAAATGACGCAAGAGTTCTGTGGTCTTGACCTCATCCCACGTCACCGAAAAGGGGAGCGGACATGTCGAACAGCAACCAAATGGATCTTTCCCGCCGGGATCTTCTTATCTCATCGGCTGTAGCGGCCGTGGTCACAGGAGCCGGCGAAAGGAGCGTGGCAGCACAGCCTGCAGGAGACAAGATGAAATTAACGACACCTGTGACGCTAAACGTCAATGGAGCGCGCCGTGAGATTGAGGTCGATAACCGCACGACCCTTCTCGACGCTCTACGGGAGCACCTGGATCTTACGGGCACAAAAAAGGGTTGTGACCATGGCCAATGTGGAGCCTGCACCGTCATGGTCGATGGTCGGCGGATCAATGCCTGTCTGACGCTGGCCGTCATGCATGAGGGCGACGAGATTACCACGATCGAAGGCCTCGGTCAGCCTGGCCACCTTCATCCGATGCAGGCAGCCTTCGTCAAGCATGATGGTTTTCAGTGTGGCTACTGTACGCCCGGCCAAATCTGTTCCTCCATAGCGGTGCTTGAGGAAATCAAGGCGAATATCCCGAGTCACGTGACGTCCGACCTCAACAGGTCTGCACAATTGACAGCCATCGAAATCCGCGAGCGGATGAGCGGCAATATCTGTCGATGCGGCGCCTATTCCAACATTGTCGACGCCATTTCCGAAGTTGGAGGGATCAAGGCATGAAAGCTTTCACCTTTGAGCGCGCGCCCTCGATCGAGGCCGCAGTGAAAACGGCTGCTGCCAACCCAGACGCCAGGTTTATCGCCGGTGGCACCAACCTGCTCGATCTGATGAAACTCGAGATCGAAACGCCAACTCATATCATCGATGTGAATGGACTTGGTCTCGATGAAATCGAATCCACCGATGACGGTGGTCTGCGCATCGGTGCTCTCGTGCGAAATACCGATCTTGCCGCACACATGACTGTTCGCCGCGACTACGGTCTGTTGTCGCGAGCCCTGGTTGCCGGTGCCTCCGGCCAGCTTCGCAATAAGGCGACCACGGCCGGTAACCTGTTGCAGCGCACCCGCTGTCCGTATTTCTATGATCCGAACCAGCCGTGCAACAAGCGTCAGCCGGGCAGCGGCTGCTCGGCCATTGGTGGGTTCAGCCGTCAACATGCGGTTGTCGGGGTAAGTGATGCCTGCATCGCCACCCATCCCAGCGATATGGCAATCGCCATGCGGGCGCTCGATGCGACCATCGAAACAGTAAAAGCAGATGGCAGCCGCCGGTCTATTCCGATTGCCGATTTCCATCGTCTTCCGGGAGAGACCCCACATATCGAAAGCGTATTGGAGCGCGGCGAATTCGTGACCGCTGTTCTGCTTCCACCACCGATCGGCGGAAAGCATATCTATCGAAAGGTCCGGGACCGGGCGTCCTATGCGTTTGCGCTGATTTCAGTCGGCGCTGTCATTCAAGCGGATGGTACGGGGCGTGTTGCCGTCGGCGGTGTCGCTCATAAGCCCTGGCGGATCGAAGCCGCAGAAGCGGAACTGCCAAGAGGCGCTCGCGATGCGGCGAAAGCCATTCTCGCCGATGCCCGTCCGACTGAACAGAACCGGTTCAAGGTCGATCTTGTCGAGCGTACGCTTGGCGCCGTCCTTTCCGAAGCAAGGGGGTGACCCATGAAGTTCGATACACCTGCAACAACCAATCCAATCGACCGCCTCAAGGTCGTCGGTCAGCCGATTCACCGCATCGATGGTCAATTGAAGACAACCGGCCGGGCGATGTATGCCTATGAGTGGCGTGATCCGAACACGCGTTATGCCTATGGCTACCCGGTTGGGGCAGCGATTGCCAAAGGCCGGATCAAAGCCATGGATGTGACTGCAGCCAGGAAAGCTGATGGCGTGATTTCTGTGGTGACAACTCTGGATGTCGGTAAGCGCGAGAAGGGCAAGTTCAATACTGCAAACCTGTTCGGTGGCGATGACGTTCAGCATTATCATCAGGCAATTGCCGTCGTGGTCGCGGAGACTTTCGAGCAGGCGCGGGCTGCTGCGGCCCTGGTCAAAGTGGACTATGACGAGGAGAAAGGGACATTTGATCTCAGTGCGGCGCGAGAGACGGCGAAAAAGCCGGATGATTCCCAGAAGCCCGACACGGCAGTCGGCGATTTTGAAACAGCTTTCCGAACTGCTCCAGTCACCATCGAGCAATCCTATACGACGCCTGACCAATCTCATGCGATGATGGAACCGCATGCTTCGATCGCCGCTTGGGATGGTGACGAGGTGACCGTGTGGACATCCAGCCAGATGATCGATTGGTGGCGCTCCGATCTCGCCACAACCCTCGGCGTTGACAAGGAGAAGATCCACTTGATGTCGCCGTTTATCGGCGGCGGATTCGGCGGCAAGCTGTTTCTCCGGGCCGACGCTGTCTTGGCCGCCTTCGCGGCAAGGGCGGCGAAACGACCTGTCAAAGTCGCCCTGCCGCGTCCATTGGTGATCAATAACACCACCCACCGTCCGGCAACGATCCAGCGTATCCGCATCGGCGCTGAGCGGGACGGAAAGATCACCGCCATCGCGCATGAGAGCTGGTCAGGCGATCTTGCCGGAGGCGGTCCTGAGGTGGCGGTCAATCAAACGCGGCTTCTTTATGCCGGCGCAAACCGGATGACGGCCATGCGTCTTGCGACCCTCGATCTTCCAGAGGGCAACGCCATGCGCGCTCCGGGCGAGGCGCCCGGCTTGATGGCGCTGGAAATTGCCATGGATGAAATGGCCGAAAAGGTTGGCATGGACCCGATCGCGTTTCGCATCGCCAATGACACTCAGGTCGACCCGGAAAATCCCGAGCGCCCATTCTCGCATCGTGACCTGATCGGCTGTCTGAAGCGGGGTGCCGATCGCTTTGGTTGGGATAATCGACCGAAGGCCGGATCCCGCAGGCAGGGCAATTGGCTGATCGGCATGGGCGTCGCCGCCGCGTTCCGCGACAACATGGTCCTTCCTTCCGGCGCTCGGGTCAAACTCGATAACCAGGGCGTTGTTACAGTTGAGACCGACATGACCGATATCGGAACCGGCAGTTACACGATCATCGCCCAGACCGCCGCGGAAATGATGGGCATTGGTGTCGATAAAGTCGCCGTGCATCTCGGAGACTCTCGGTTCCCGATTTCGGCGGGTTCTGGTGGCCAGTTCGGGGCCAATTCGGCGACATCGGGCGTCTATGCGGCTTGCGTCAAGCTTCGTGAGGCGATCACCCAAAAACTTGGGTTCAATTCCGATGATATTGTCTTCGAGGATGGTGTCGTCAAAGCTGGAAACCGGTCGGTTTTCCTTGCCGAGGCCGCTGGCCCTGACGGTTTGGTCGGCGAAGATACGATGGAGTGGGGCGATCTCACCAAGACGCATCAGCAATCCACCTTCGGTGCGCATTTTGTCGAGGTTGGCGTCGATGTCGCCACTGGCGAAACACGCATTCGGCGCATGTTGGCGGTGTGCGCGGCTGGTCGTATCCTCAATCCGATTACGGCGCGCAGTCAGGTGATCGGCGCAATGACCATGGGAGCCGGAGGCGCCCTGTCGGAAGAACTGGTGGTCGATGCAAAGCGAGGCTTTTTCGTCAATCACGACCTTGCCGGATACGAGGTTCCGGTTCATGCGGACATTCCGCATCAGGAGGTTATCTTCATGGACGAGACTGATCCGATGTCATCGCCGATGAAGGCAAAGGGTATCGGGGAACTCGGGCTCTGTGGTGTCTCTGCGGCAATCGCCAATGCCATCTACAACGCGACGGGCGTTCGGGTGCGGCACTATCCGATCACGCTCGATAAACTGATAGGTGGCTTGCCTGACATTGCCTGACGTCGAGTTGAGCTTGTCCGACATTGTTTGTGAGCGTTTTGGCGCTGGTGTTTGGCTTGGCGAGGGTCTCACGACAGGCATGATTGTCGCTCGATGTCAGTCTGGATTTTCGCCTGCTGAATAGCTCGCTCACCGCAACTTGTTATGAGAAGGGTCATTGAAAAATGGCTCTTCTCATCCCTTTACTTTAGAGCCTGACGGACTCGTGCGCAGCATTTGGAGCAACGCTTGTTCCGATCCACAGTCCATATGTGCTAGTAGCCAGATGATCGTTTCCGTGCGAACCGGGGTAAGGCCTTGTCGATGAACGGGTAACGGCACATGATCGACTTTCGCAACGTGATGAAGACTGCCTTTCGTATCAAGGCGCCGGTGCGTAGTGGTCGTGCGGATGAAGAGTTTGATACGGAGAAGGCGCAGGCGCTGGTTCGTATTATTATTGTCACCGGGGCAATCAGTTACGTTCTGCCAGCGATAATAATCGGAGCGACACCGGTCGAGGCATGGAGCGTAGTGCCTCTTCTCAGCTATTATTTTCTGTTTTCTCTTGCTGCATACTGGTGGATAGCACGTTGGCCCGGCGAAAACAGAGTGCGCCGTGCCATTACCATTACCCATGACCTTGGTGCTCTGACCTTTACCATTGCCGTTGGAGGTCAAACGTTTCTGCCGCTGTTTGCAATCATGTTGTGGGTGACAGTCGGCAACGGTCTGCGCTTTGGACCAGCATATCTCAAAATTTCAACGGCAGCCACGCTCGCCGGGATTGCCATTATCACCTACTTCAATGCCTATTGGCGCGAAAATCCCTTCATGGTCCTGACATTGGTGGCCACGACCGTCCTCGTACCCGCCTATATCTATGCTTTGCTTGGACGATTGCGCAAAGCCTATGAAATTGCCCAGGAGGCCAGCTTGTCGAAATCGCGGTTCCTGGCGCAAGCGAGCCATGACCTTCGGCAACCGATCCATGCCATCAGTTTGTTCACTGCTTGTCTGCGCGATGCCAACCTGCAGCCGAAAGAACTGCAAATGGTTGAAAATATCGACCGATCGCTCCAGAGCGTATCGCGCCTGTTCAAGTCGCTGCTGGATATTTCGACCCTGGATAGTGGTAGGGTTACTCCGAAATATGAGAGGATTGCAATTGCCGAAGTGATCGATGACGTGTTGCGTCAGAACCGGGAAGCGGCGCAGCAGAGCGGCATTACATTGCGGACGGTCAGTTGCAGCGCGGTTGTGGAGATAGACAGGGCTCTTTTGACCACCATGGTGCAAAACATCGTCAACAATGCCATCAAATATGCGGCGGGACGCGATGTCGTCATTGGCTGCCGGCATCGTGGTGGCCGGCTGGCCGTCCAGATCTGCGATCAAGGACCCGGTATTCCCCGGGACCATCAAGTGAGGGTGTTTGAGGAATTCTATCAGGTGCGTGAGCGTGGCGACAAGGACATTGATGGGGTTGGCCTTGGTCTTCCGATCGTGCGGCGTCTCGGTCGCCTGCTCGACATTGATGTGGATTTGAAGTCGGATCCAGGCAAGGGAACCAGCGTCACGCTCGGCAACTTGCATGTTACGCACAAACAAGAATGGTCGCAGTCGCCCCTGGCGGCGGGACACTATCCGGCGGCCATTGACGGGCTGCGCATATTGCTCGTTGAAGACGACGAGGCCGTATTGATCGCCACGGCAAGCCTGCTGCGAAAATGGGGATGCCACGTCCAGGCCGAGGCGACAATACCCAGGCATGTGGGGGATTTTGACCTGTTGATCACCGATTTTGATCTCGGTGGTGGCGTCACCGGCACGGAATGCATCCAGATCGTCCAGGACCTGATTGGCCGGCAGATGCCCGCAGTGGTGATGAGTGGCCATGACGAGGGGCGGGTCAGAGAGGACCTGGGATCGGCTGATATTCCAATCCTGTCAAAGCCCGTGCGACCGGCAGAGCTTCGTTCGGTGGTCATGGTCGCGGCGCTGGAGACACGCAGGACGAGAGAGACGAATTCCTAGCCGGTTCGGTCACTAAGGACTCTTCGTGGCGAGTGGATTGATTGATGCGCATAAGTACAATATTTACTTGGAATAAGATGTCTATTTTGAAATAATCAAGATGAATGACTATAAAGCGCTGAAAGTGTTTCTGCTGGCTGCCGAGAAGCGGAATTTTGCGCAGGTCGCGCGCGAACTCGACATGACACCAGCCGCCGTGAGCCGGGCAATAGCTGCCTTGGAACGTGATCTTGGCGTCCAGCTCTTCGTTCGAACGACCCGTCAGGTTGCCCTGACGACAGATGGCGCTATTTTTGCCGCTCAGGTCCAGCCAGCGGTGACCGCCCTGGATAGTGCGCGGCGCGATATCAGGAACGCAAACAAGAGTGATGAGGGACGGCTGCGGATCAGCGTTCCAACCTGGTTCGGCAAGGCCATGCTGCCGCCGATCCTCTCTGGATTCAGGACGCTCTATCCAAAAATGAGCTTTGAGATTTCCTTGTCGGATGGCCTGGTGAACATTGTTGACGACGATTATGACCTTGCGATCCGCATCTCCTCGCAGCCATCGGATAAGTTCACCATCTGGCGCAAGATCCACATCGTGCGGCGTATTCTTGTGGCAGCACCGGCAAGCAAATTCGTCGATATGCGGCATCCTGGCGAACTGACACCCGACGATTGCCTTGCCTATAGCGGCGAGAGTCGGCGGGAAAACTGGGTTCTGTCGGACGGCGGATCAAGCATGACGATTTCAGCCGGAGGGGCGTTCAGCGCCAACAGTGGAGAAGTTCTGGCTGATATGGCGGCAGATGGCGCCGGGGTGGCGATGCTGCCAGGATTTCATGTCTCGGAACATTTGAAAACAGGGCGCCTGGTTCACGTCTTGCGAGGATGGTCGCCGCCCGATCTATGGTTGACGCTTTATTATCCGCCCTATCAGGCTCTACCGCCTCGGATCGCATCTTTCTCTAAATTTTTCGAAGAACAGGTGGCCGCTCAAATGGTTACGCTCAATTGAGGGATCCCCTGTCGAAGATCTGAGGACGTATCTCCTGCTCTCGCTGTGACAGGCCTTACTGTGTGATGGCCCTGTGCCGCGCCGTTATTTCCGCAGCGACCAGCGCTTGCAAACGCCAGAGATTGCGGTCACGGATCCCTTCGGCCTGAAGGTCGACTATGGTCTTGTGGAGATACTCGGCGCATGAGCCACCCTGGCCGCAGGCGCTGGCTATCAAGGACGCTGACTGCTCGTCCGGCAAGGGTTTGGTTAGTCCAAGCCGGCTGGTGCTTGCCCAGAATGTCAGGGCGCGTTGAACACCGTTTGCCGTCTTCACGTAAACCCAACGGACCATGCTCCTCACCTCCCGATACTTGATCTCCCGAGCGACGAGGGCGCGCAGATCCAGGCGGCATCGTTCAGCCGAAAGCTCGAAGACAATACCATCGCACTGTCCACCACGCTCCAGGGCCAGCATCAATCCGGGCTGTGTGCTGGTGGCACGCCAGCGTTCGATTTTGAGGGAAAACGACCTGTGCCATCCGTAAGCGGTGGCGCGTTGGCGACTGGCTGGTTCGAATTCGGGATTCCAGATCAGCGAGCCGTAAGCAAAAACCAGCAGAGGATCGCCGCCTGCCTCACTTTCAATCCTGTCGACGAGTTCATCAAGTTCAGCTTCCGTAAGGGGTGTCCAGCCAGGCTCCGGGCCGTCGTCGCGGACGCCTCTGATCGTCAGGGCAACAAGCTCGGGCGTTAACTGCATCATCGTATCAATCCGCGTTCCGACGAGGGATGAGAGTTTGCCTTGGGAAACGTGGAACCCGGTTTTCCCGAAAGACAATCGACAACAAGAGAAGCGAGGCCGCGGCGGCTTTTCACCGCGGCCATGCCTTTGGATCAGGACTTCACGAAAGCCAGCAGGTCGGCGTTGAGCACATCGGCATTGACGGTCAGCATACCGTGCGAGAAGCCGGGATAGGTCTTGAGCGTACCATTCTTCAGCAGCTTGATAGCTTTCAGTGCTGCATCGGCGATGGGCACGATCTGGTCGTCTTCGCCATGCAGGACGAGAGTTGGGACGGTTATCGTCTTCAGATCCTCGGTCTGGTCGGTTTCAGAGAAAGCCTTGATGCCGTCGTAATGCGCCTTCGCGCCGCCCATCATACCCTGACGCCACCAATTCTGGATCACGCCCTCCTGGACTTTGGCGTCGTCACGGTTGAAGCCATAGAATGGACCGGCGGGAACGTCGCGGAAGAACTGCGCGCGGTTGGCAGCCAGCGCTGAGCGGAAACCGTCGAAAACTTCCATCGGCAGGCCTTCGGGATTGGCGTCAGTCTTCAGCATCAGCGGCGGGACGGCAGACACCAGAACCGCCTTGGCGACGCGACCGGCTGGCTGGCCATGCATGGCCACATACCGGGCGACTTCTCCTCCGCCGGTGGAGTGACCGATATGGACGGCGTTCTTGAGGTCGAGGGCTTCAACGACCGCGAAGGCATCAGCTGCATAATGGTCCATGTCGTGGCCATCAGAAACCTGCGCCGAACGGCCGTGGCCGCGCCGGTCATGGGCAATCACGCGGTAACCGTTGGCGAGGAAGAACAGCATCTGCGCGTCCCAGTCATCCGATGACAGCGGCCAGCCATGATGAAATACAATCGGCTGAGCATCCTTCGAGCCCCAATCCTTGTAGAAGATTTCAACGCCGTCCTTGGTGGTGATGGTACCCATGGTCTTGTTTCCTTCGGTTGATGTGTTGGTGGACGCAGCGAGCTTGGCTGCAAAGCTGAATGATGCGGTGAGCGCGGTTGCGGCGACGGCCGATCCGGAAAGCAGGACGCCACGACGTGTCAGGGAAAGAAGAGTGGTGTCGGTCATGTTCGCGTCCTGCGGTCTTGTTTGTTTCTGTGTCGTCAGACCACTCGGTTTGTCTGATGAGGGCATATTGCCGCCAAACACCCTTGCCAACAATTGCATTATTAATTGAGATTTAATTGCGATTATTGAAATAATGGAGAGGGTCTCGGCGACAACCGCGTCGCGATGATTAACGCGAACGCGGCGACTTTTCCGGTTGTGCATACTCGCCTACCGTTGGGATTAATGCCCAATGAGATTGGCAAGCTGCGAATTTTCCATCGTATTACACGATCGTCGGGGTGATGCCGCCATCGACGCGCAGGGCAGCGCCATTCGTTGCAGCGGACAATGGGCTTGCCACATAGGCAACGAGATTGGCAATTTCCTCTGGCTCGATCATTCGCTGGATCAACGACCTCGGACGCTCCTTGGCGAAATATTCGCTTTCCATCGCGTCGGCTGACAGGTTTGGATCGCTCGCGATGGCGAGCTGCGCCGTCTTTGTCATGCCGTAATGGATCATGTTGGGCGGAACCAGCACGCCGCTTTCGCTGGAGATGAAGATTATTCTTCCCCAATTTCGCGCCAGCATATCCGGCATGTAATGCCGCGAGAGCCTGACACCGCTCAGCACATTGATCTCGAAAAACCGGCGCCAATCGTCATCGGTGATATCGCTGAAATCCTTGGATTCGTAGATGCCGAGATTGTTGATGAGAATGTCGATCTTCGGGACTGCCGCAGTCAGCACGTTTGCCCCTGCTTCGGTCGCCGGATCGGCGAGATTCAGGTTTTCACGAGGGTGCTGGAAGCGGGTAGTTTCTCCGAGGCGGCACGCCTGCTGCAGATGACGCCGTCAACGGTCAGCAAACTCCTCAATCGGATCGAACAGCGATTGGGCGTCCGATTGCTGGAGCGGTCGACACGCCGATTGTCACTGACCGATGAGGGGCTGATCTATTACGAACGGTGTCTGGCCCTGCTTGCTCGGTGGACGCCGTCTGGCGCATCGCGTCCGTGTCTTTCTCGATTTCATGGCACCGCGCCTTCAAGGTTTCCTGCAACAGCGATAGTTTTCTCCTCAAGGCGCTACGAGCACACTGTGTGTCGTGCTACACTATCCCGCACGATGATTGCCGTTCGCTCAAAGCGCCGGTGTCCGTGGCGTTCGCACTGGCTGTCAATGCCTTGAAGGGCGTCATTAAACTGTAGGCGTCGAAAAGTCTGAATAGAGATCGAATATGAGTGTTGCATTTACCAAGGAAGACAGTGCGGAAACGGCAGCTGAAACGCTACTGCCCGAGCGTCCGATTTCGCCACATCCGAATCTCGTGACGGAATCGGGATTAAAAGCGCTGGAGCGGCAACGTGTGCAAGCACGTGACGCCTATGATGCCGCGCGCGCAATTGAAGACGTCAATGAACGGCGTCGGCAGATGGCCGGCCCTTTTCGGGATTTGAACTACCTTGAAGAGAGGCTTCACACGGCTCAGGTCATGCCCGATCCGATCACCGCTGATAGCGTCTCTTTTGGGACGACCGTGACGTTCACCCGTGATGATGGACGCGTCCAAACCTATCGTATCGTCGGCGAAGACGAAGCAGATCCGAAGGCAGGATCGATCTCCTACGTCTCCCCGGTGGCAAGGGCGCTTATCGGCAAGGCTGTCGGTGATGTCGTCAGTCTTGGTGATCAAGAGCTTGAGATCACGGCTATCTCGCCGTGATCTGACGCGAGCGCAAAACGATGTGTCATCGTTTGCCCGTATCAGCGCCGATGAGACAGAATTGAACGATCGCACCAGCGAAAAGTGGACACTGGTTTTCCCTCGAGTCTGTCAGGTTCAATCTGAACCTGACAGGTTGTCGTCATTACGCCACCCCTCCGATGCGGGCCCATTGCGGAATCCACTGATCGTGAGCCTTCAACAGGTCCGTCGTCAATGACCAGATCTGGTCGAGGTCGAGTTCGGCTGCTGTATGCGGGTCCATCATCGCGGCGTGATAGAGGTGTTCGGGGTTTTCGTTGATCAAGGCAGCCACCGTCAGTTCCTGCACGTTGATGTTGGTGCGCATCAGGGCTGTGAGCTGCGGTGGCAGGGCGCCGATGGTGGTGGGCTGAATGCCGTTGTCATCGACAAGGCAGGGCACTTCCACGGCGCAATTGTCCGGTAGCGAGGTGATGCAGCCATTGTTGCGCAGGTTGCCGTAAATCACCGAGGGCTCACCCGTCCAGACCGAATTGATGATCGACGAGGCATATTCCTTCGATGGCTTGACTTCGATCTTGTCTGCGGAGCGGTAGGCAGCGGCCTGATCCTTCCATCGCTCAACCTGTTCGATGCAGCGCTTGGGATATTCATCCAGCGGAATACCGAATTTCTCAATCAGGTCTTCGCGGCCGTCCTTGATGAAATACGGCGTGTATTCGGCAAAATGCTCCGAGCTTTCGGTGACGAAATAGCCAAGGCGCGTCAGCATTTCATAGCGCACCTTGTTGGGGCAGCGCGGGTTCCAGGTTGGCTTCGGCGCGCGGCCCTCACGATAGCCGCGCAGCAGATCGGGATAGAGGTCACGATAGGAGCCATCCGGCTGGCGGTGCTCGAAATTGAGGTAGAACGCCATGTGATTGATGCCTGCAGAGCGGTAGCGGATGTCCTCATAGGGAATGGACAGATCCTCTGCCAGTTCCATGGCCGTACCCTGAACGGAGTGGCACAGGCCAACCTGTTTGATGGCCGGATATTTCTCGGCAATCGCCCAGGTATTGATGGCCATCGGGTTGACATATTGCAGCATGATCGCTTGCGGGCAGACCTGCATCATATCCTCGCAAATGCTCCACAGATGCGGCACGGTGCGCAAACCGCGCATGATGCCGCCAACGCCCAATGTGTCGGCAATGGTCTGGCGCAGGCCGTATTTCTTTGGCACCTCGAAATCGGTGACGGTGCAAGGCTCATAACCGCCGATTTGGAAGGCGACGACCACGAAGTTGGCCCCCTCCAGCGCTTTGCGCTGATCGGCAAAGGTCTCAACCGTTGCGGATGCGCCAAAGGTGGAAATCAGCTTCCTGGCAACAACTTCGCTTTCTTCCAGACGCTGCGGATTGATATCCATCAGTGCGATACGCGCACCTGATAGTGCCGGACGTTGCAGAACGTCGCCGATGATATTCTTCATGAACACGGTGGAACCGGCACCAATGAAGGTGATTTTGGGCTGTTTTGTCATGATGGGGATCTCGCTGTCTTAGGGATTATGTGGCGACGTTGAAAGCAGCTCTGACGAGCCGCTGGGTGTAGGCGGTTTTGGGATGGCTGAGGATGTCCTCAACAGGTCCTTGCTCAACGATCTGCCCGTGCTGCATCACCGCAACCCGGTGGCAAAGCGCGCGGACAACCTTGAGATCATGGGAAATGAAGAGATAGCTCAGGCCCTTTTCATCCTGAAGCTTGCGCAACAGGTCGATGATCTGGGCTTGAACGGATAAATCGAGCGCCGATGTCGGCTCATCCAGCAGGATGAATTCCGGCTCCAGCGCCACCGCCCGCGCAATGGCAATCCGCTGGCGTTGGCCACCGGAAAATTCATGCGGAAACCGCGACAGGATGTTGCCGGGCATTCCGGCGCTGATCAGCGCCTCGCGCACGCGGTCCAGCCGCTCACTGCGGCTTGTGCCGATATTGTTGACGATCAAGCCTTCCTCAATGATCTGGCCTACCGACATGCGCGGGTTGAGTGAAGAAAACGGGTCTTGAAACACCACCTGGATACGCGAGCGCAAAGGTCGCATTTGTTCGCGGCTGTTGTTCTCTATGGCTTGGCCGTCGAACAGGATCTTGCCGCTATCAACACTCATCAGTTTGACAAGGGCTTGGCCAAAGGTGGTTTTGCCGGAACCACTCTCGCCCACCAAACCCAGCGTTTCATGGCGATGCAGGGTGATGGAAAGGCTGTTGACGGCGACCAGCTCTTTCAACTGTGGTTTGAAAAAGCCACCATGCTTTAGCATGAAAGACACACGCACATCGCGCCCTTCCAGAATGGTGGTAGAGTCGACCGGCATGGGATTGGCCGTGCCCTTTGGTTCCGATGCCAGCAGATGGCGGGTGTAGGGATGTTGTGGATGTTCAAACAGCGCCGTTGTGGTGTTGTGTTCCTTCACCTCGCCGTTTTGCATCACATAGACATAGTCTGAAAATTGCCGAACGACGGTGAGATCATGGGTGATCAGGATCACCGCCATGCCTAGGCTTTTTTGCAAATCGCGGATCAGGTTGAGAATCTGCGCCTGCACGGTCACGTCCAGCGCCGTGGTGGGTTCATCGGCAATCAGCACATCCGGGTTGTTGGCCAGTGCCATGGCAATCATGATGCGCTGACGCTGACCGCCGGACAATTGATGCGGATATTGGTTGAGGCGGGCCTCCGGCTCCGGGATTTGCACCTGACGCAACAGCTCCAATGTGCGCGCAAAAGCTTGCTTGCTGCTCATTTTCTGGTGCACGCGGATGGCTTCTGCGATCTGTGTGCCGATGGTGTAGACCGGATTGAGCGAGCTCATCGGCTCTTGAAAAATCATCGAGATGCGATTGCCGCGAAGTGCTCGCCGTTGCCGATCCGAAAACTTCAGGATGTTTTGCCCATCGTAGGCAATGCTGGAACGAGCCGACAAGGTGGCGCGCTTGGTCAACAGCCCCATGATGCTGCGGGCCGTGACCGACTTTCCAGAACCGGATTCGCCAACAACGGCAATGGTTTCGCCTCTGTAGAGCTGGAAAGAGACATTCTTGACCGCCTCGACTGTGCCGCCTTCCACCTTGAAGGAGACGGCCAGTTGGCGGGCATCGATAATCGGCGTGCCGAGAAGGCTGGTGTGATCGTGCCTCTGATCAGGTGCCAATGCATTGGTGGTGTTTGCCATGACTTGGCCTCCTCAATAGGGGTCAACGGCATCGCGCAACCCATCACCCAGCGCATTGAACGCAAAGACGGTGATCAGCACGAAAGCCACGGGAGACAGGATCCACGGATAGGACCCAATGACCGAATAGGTCGAGGTATCCTGCAACATCAGGCCCCAGGAAATCAGCGGCGGCTTGACCGCAAAACCCAGAAAACCAAGGAAGGATTCCAGCAGAACTACGCTTGGAATGGCCAGTGTGACGGACACAATGACATGGCTCATCACATTGGGAAAAATATGCTGAAGGATGATGCGCCGATCCGTGGCCCCGATGGCCATGGCGGCCCGCACATAGTCAATGCGGGCCAGCGCCAGTGTTTTGCCGCGCACTTCGCGCGACATCTGCGCCCAACCCAGCGCCGACATGACAACGATGACAAAGCCCAGAAACACATTGGTGGGAGCTGTGACCGGGATCAGCGAAGTCAGCGCCAGATAGAGGGGCAATTGCGGGAAGGCCAGAACCAGCTCTACAAAGCGCTGCATCCATGTATCGAATTGGCCGCCATAATAACCGGAAACCAAGCCGACCGTTGTACCCACCACGGTAACGATAAACACAACCGTCAAGGCAATCATCAAGGATACGCGGGAGCCGTAAAAGATACGTGACAGCACATCGCGGCCAAATTTATCGGTGCCAAGAAAATTCACCGGTGTGCCATTCGTTGCACCGAAGAAATGGCGATCACTGGGCAAAAGACCGAACAGGTTATAGCTGAAACCCTTGACGAAAAAGCCAAGGTTGACGGGGTTTTCAAAGTCTGGCCCAGAAATAGGTTGGAAGGTAATAGGGTCAAGCGCCGTGCTTTCCCCCAGTGGATAGGTGCGGGGCCATACGAGATTGCCTTCTTGGTCGGTGATGCTGATGGTCTGCGGTGGCGCAAAGGCTGTGCCGGTCAGCTTCGGATCAACGGGAGCGAAAAACTCGGCAAACACCACCATCAGCATCAGCAGGCAGACCAGCACAAGGCCCATCATTCCGGTCCATGACCGCCGAAGACGCCGCCAGACCAGCGCCAGATAGGTTTCGTTGCTGTGTAAATTATTGGCGGGAGAGGACATGGCTATGGTTTGAACATCGGCTTTCATGCGTGTGCTCCTCCGCCCAATCTTACCCGTGGATCAAGAAGTGCGAGCAGCATGTCGGCAATGATATTGCCCACAATCAACGTGGCCGACAAAACCAGCATGAAGGTTGCCGTGACATAGACATCGCCCACCCACATGGAGCCAACAATGGCTGGACCAACGGTTGGCAGGGCAAAAATAATGGCCGTTTCAATCTCGCCGGTGAGCATATAGGGCAGTACCACGCCCTGATACATGATCAGCGGATGCAGCGCATTTGGCACCGCATGGCGCAAGATCACCTGTCGCTCGCTGAGGCCCTTGGCGCGGGCGGTTTCGACATATTGCGCGTTCAGCGTATCCAGCAGATTGCCGCGCATGACCCGCATATTATAGGCCAGCCCGCCAAAGGTGGCGATGGCAATCACCGGCCATACATGCTGCAAGAGGTCGAGGAATTTGGCAAAGGACCATGGCGCTCCACCATATTTGGCGGAATTGAAACTGTTGATTTCCGTAGCATTGAAATGGAACACCATGATGTAGACGATGATCAGCGCCATCAAAAAGCGTGGCACGGTCATGCCGAGAAACGAGATGCCCGAGAGCAGGCTATCCACCCAGGTATATTGCCGGGTCGCGGCCAGAATTCCGAAGGTGATGCCGATGATGGAGGCAAGGATATGGCAAACCAGCGCCAGCGCCAATGTCCGGGGCAAGCGCTCGCCCACCACTTCCGACACAGGTTTGTTGTAGAACAGGCTGTGGCCAAAATCACCACGGGTGACAATGCCTGTGATCCAGTTGATGTATTGGATGGGGATCGGTTTATCCAACCCATTGGCAATTTTATAGGCCTGCGCCTGCGCATCGGCGGCTTCAAACGATGCGCCGCCTTGATTGATCATCTGGGAACGGATGTAGTCGCTGTAATCCCCCGGAGGGGCCTTGATGATGGCAAAGGTGACAACGCTGAGAACGAACAGCACAGGAATGGCAGAGGCTATGCGCACAAGCAGAAATCTAAACATGGGAATGTGCTCTCTTGTGTTTCAGGGAGTTGCCTTCAGCCTGCGCAAAATTCACAGGCTGAAGCGCTGCTGATCAGTTGAGAGGTTTGTTTTCGCCCGGCTTGCCGGGAAGCTGGTTTTTGAACAGCTCAAAATCACCCTGCTTGTCTGCGGCCACAAACATGCGTTCGCGGATGATGGTGTCTTCCGCCCAGTTGAACATGAAGATCGGAGCGCCGACTGGAACATTGGAGAACCGCTTGTTGATGATCAGCGCACCCGGATATTCCGTCAGTCCGATGGTATCGACATTTTCAGTGGCGATTTTCTGATACTGTTTCATTAAATCCCGTCGCTCGACATTGTCCTGAGACGCAATGAACCTGTTGACGATGGCAACCAGCTGCTTCTCATAGGGCATCAGATCAACCGTGCCGTCCTTCCCCGCGCGGTGATGCCCGCTGGTGCGTGGTCCGGTCGGCGCCAATTGGGCGGTGTTTTGCACCACGGATGTCATGTCGGGATCATTGCGGCGGATCATCCAATCGAACCGGCCGCCAAAATTGGCTTGATCGCGTTTGACACCATCCAGTGAGTTCAGCACCACTTTCAGGCCGAGCTTTTCCATCTGGCCAATCACACCTTCGGCAAGGTTTCGATCGGTTCCATAGTCTGAAGTGGACAGCAGAACGATCTGCACATCCTGACCACCCGCCACGCCCGCCGGGAAATTGACGAAGCCGTCGCCATCGGTATCCTTCAGCCCGGCCTTGGCCAGAAGTGCCTTGGCACCGGCCAGATCGAAGGGATAATAGATCGTTGACTGGCGATCATAAAAGCTCGTTCCTGACGACAATCCGCCCGGATAAATGGCGGTGAACGGTCCCTTAACCAGCGATTCCCCGATCTTCTTACGATCCAGTGCCATGGTAATGGCTTTGCGGAAATCGGGATTGCGGTTCAGCTCGCGCACCGCCTGACCGCGCGCATCGGGATCACCCCAGCCATTGGCCGAATAGTTGAGCCGCAGATTATAGCCGATCAGACGCGCGCCAAAGGCAAGGCGGGAAGGGGCAGATGGCTGCGCTGCCCGCTTCAGGCTTTCGACAAAATTCTCCGGCTGCTCAAGATTGGACAGGTCCCCGGAGCCTGCAATCGCCTGCACATCGCGGTCAGCCCATGTGGAGAGTTTGTAGTGAAGCTCATTGATATAAGGCAGTTGATGCCCCTGCTCATCCACCTTCCAGTAATAGGGATTGCGGCGCAGCACGATCATATCGTCAGGACGATAGGACACGGGCACCCAGGCACCCATCACCGGAATGTTCATATATTCAGGCGGAAAGCCGTTTTTATACTGATCATAGGTGAAGTCCCTGGCATATTTCGGGTGTTTGGTTTTGAGGATATGGGCCGGGCCGGGGCAGAATGTTCCGTAAGCCATGGCGAACAGATATTGCCGTGGAAATGCCTCTTTGAAGGTCCATTCGACGGTATAATCATCAATGGCCTTCAGTGTCGTGCCTTCACCAAAGGTTTCCGGCGTTGCGCCGTTCAAGGGCGTGACATTTCTGTCCAGAACATTGTCATTCCAGTAGAACATCACATCATCGGAGGTGAACGGCACGCCATCCGACCATTTTGCGCCCTCAATCAGATGCATGGTCAACTTGTGTCCATCCGCAGACCAATCCCAGCTCTTGGCCAGATTGGGCAAAGGTTCGACATCATCGGCCTTCACCTGAAACAGCGGGGCTGTACGGGTGAGGCATTCCGACATGGCAATGTCGATACCGCCCCAGCCTTGGGTCTGGCCCGCCGAATAGTTCCAGCCCTCGGGCCTGCCACCAATCACGTGGCGCAAGGTATCGCCATAGACACCGATGCCATCGGGCATATTGCCGGTCTTGAACACCAGTGGCTCTTTCGGTAGGCGCTCCTTCACCGACGGCAGTTTACCAGTTTTGACGAATTTCTCCGTCACCCAATCCGGCTCGCTGTAACTCGGAAGAGCCTTGAACTCTTCAATGGAATCCCGTGGCACATAGGTGATCTTGCCTTGTCCCGGAAAGGGAGGAGCTTCGGGCACGACGGTGGGCTCAGACGCAAAGGCTGCAACAGCAAAAACCGACACGCCCAGCAACAGGGCAGCAGTCTTTGCGGTATGGGTGACGCTTTTCATGATGGTTGTTCCCTCCTCACTTCTTATAGCTGTGCCGCAAAATGCGCGGCGCTCCCTCGCGGGTCATGTCATCCGGCCCCTCCTCAGAAACCGGATGACATGTCTATGTCTGGATCAGCTTGCGGCCTTCAGCTTTGTCGCTTCCTTTTCGGCCCTCAATTCATCAATGGAACGCACATCGCGCCGGGCAACGCCCTTCCAATCGCGGGTCTTGACGGTACCTCGGCTCAGCCGTTCTTTGGCTTCAGGAATGGCATGGGCATATTGCGGTAGCCATTCAGCCTGGGCCACCACCATCTCATCCACCATCTGCCAGACTTCTTCCGGCGTGCAGATCGCCCCCACCAGCGGATCATGCAGCACTGCGAGTTTCAGAAGATCGATATCCCCCGAAATAGCCGCATGCACTGACATCCGCTGGACATTGATGGAGGAAATGCAGGTGGCCGCACAGGCTTCCGGCAGGGTGATACCCGCTACCATGTTGATACCGAACCGATCGACAAATCCGGGCGATTCAATAATGGCATCCAACGGCAGATTGGTGATGATGCCATTGTTTTTCACATTGAAATGGCCGCGATAGACCCGTCCGGTTTCCAGTGCTTCCAGAATATGGCTGGCATGTTCATTGGAGCGCTTGGCCGGATCATGCGGCTTGCCCGCACTTTCCAGAAACTGCGGAAACTCGGTTTCAAACCAGTTGCGGGTCTCAGTGGAATAGCGCAGATAACCACCGGTTTCGCCGTGAATCCAGTCGGACATATCAATCCAACGGGTAATCTCTTCAGGCCGCTTGCGGTACCAAGGCAGATATTCCGACAGATGGCCGTTGCTCTCGGTTGAATAGACCCCGAAGCGTTTCAAAACATCGATACGCAGCTTCTCCTGCTGCGAGAACACCGGATGGGCCTCAAAGGCATCGATCAGCTCCTGCTTGCCAATCTTGCGGCCCTTGACGCGCACATCGACAAACCATGTCTGGTGATTAATGCCGGAGCAAATGTAATCCAGCTCAACCGGATCGGCACCCAAAATCTCGGCAATCTGCTCTGCACCGTGCTGCACGCCATGGCAAAGCCCAATCGTATCGACCTTGCCATATTCAATCGCCGCCCAGGTATTCATCGCCATGGGGTTGGCATAGTTGAGAAATTTCGCGCCCGGCTCGGCCAGTTCACGGATATCCTTGCAGAAATCCAGAATGACCGGAATATTGCGCTGGCCATAGAGAATGCCGCCTGCGCAAATCGTATCGCCCACGCATTGATCGACACCATATTTCAGCGGAATACTGATATCATCGGCATAGGCCCCAAGACCGCCGACGCGCACGCAGCTGATAATATAGCGCGCACCCGAAATGGCGTCGCGGCGATCCGTAGATGCCGTCACCTTGGCAGGAAGCCTGTTTGCCTCGACAATTCGATCCAGAATTGTCTTGATCATATCAAGATTGTGCTGGCTGATATCGGTGAGCGCAAATTCCACATCGTGAAACTCCGGCACACTCAAAAGGTCGGCGAAAAGTTTCTTGGTAAAGCCGACGCTGCCAGCCCCGATGATGGCGATCTTGAAGCTGCTCATACAATGCTCCTCCACATGTGTTAGACCGTTTTGTCTCGATAGGGTAAAAATGATTCGCACAGGCGGAATGAAGCGTCCGTCAAGTGCCGGTCGCATTCCCTACGAATATTGCCAGGATCAATGTATATTTTCCTCTTGAGCGGCATTATCTGTAAAATCGTTCAGACCGCCAGAGAGGTATTATGCTTTTATGGGTAATTCTGTGCTAAAGATGATGATTGACGCTGGGCCGATCATGCGCACCGTTTCGCTGCCTCGGGGCCGCCATAGCCTGCATACCATGCCGACAAGCACAGGCTATGAAGTGCGCAGCGATGCCACCTATGACTGGGATGGCAGGAAGCGCGGGCAAACACCGTTTACCGTTCTTCAGCACACGATCTCGGGTGCTGGAAACCTGCGCTATGAAAACAGCACCTATCGGGTCACGCCGGGCCAGACATTGCTGGTCCTGGTGCCGCATAATCACCGTTATTGGCTGGAGCCCGGAGGACGCTGGGAGTTCTTCTGGATTTCGATGAATGGCGAGGAAGCGCTGCGAATCCATAATGCGATCCTCACGGCCATGGGACCTATTTTCAATCTGAACCAGCAGACCGTCGAGCATCTTGCCGATTGCAGCCAACGCCTCATTGCCGGGGGCGCGGAGACGCCGGGACGGGCCTCTGCAATCGCCTATGAGGCCGCCATGGCGCTTTATGACGATGTGTTTGGCTCACATCCGACCTTGAGCGCGGAATATCGCACAATGCAGCATGTCATCGATCATATTTCGGCCAATCTGGATCAGTCTCTCTCCGTTGAGCAACTGGCGGCAGTGTCTGGTCTCAGCCGAGCCCATTTTTCACGGGTCTTTGCTGCGAGCGAAGGCATGCCGCCAGCGGAATTCGTGCTGCATAAACGGCTGAAACGAGCAGTCAAACTGCTGACAAAGGGCTCGCATCTCTCCGTAAAGGAGATATCGACGATGTGCGGCTTCGAAGAGCCGAACTATTTCTCCAAGGTTTTCAGGCGGCATTTCGGAGCCAGTCCGACCGAGTTCAGAACGACCGGAATGTACTCAAGCATATTGCAGGGGGGCGTTGAGGCCGAGACAAAACCGGCTCGATTTCATAGGCCCGACGTGAACGAGTGATGAGGTGCAGGCGTTTTACACCATTGCCGTCGGGGCTTGTGGCTGTCCGCTTTGGGTGATGCTGTCGCACGGTTACCATCCGTGCGACAGCGAGGATTATAATGCTTAGGGATGTGCAGGTCCATTCAACCGATCAATAACCTGAAGCAGGATATCGGCGCAGGCCTTCATTGGCTCATCGTCAGCGCATTTGATGTCAATTCTGGTGTCGCCATCTTCAACCCGGAAATGGGCCGCCTTGGAAGGCGCCGGTGGTGGTGGTGGGCGATGGCCACGGGGACCCATCGGGCCTTCTGGGCCACGCGGAGGAGGTCCTGCACGCTCTTCCGGACCGCCTGGCATGCCTGGTGGCGGTGGTGGCGGGGTTCCGGCATCGGCGTCGGGAGCCATGGCGCCCGCAACCGGTGGTGCTGGTGGCTGTGGCGGTGCTGGCGGCTGCTGGGCAAATGCGGTCCCGGCCAATGCAGCAAGGGCGACGGCGGAAAGAATGTATCGTTTCATAGGTTTTTCCTTTGGTGGGGATGGAAAGCGCATCACTTAACGTGGCAGCCTGCTTTTGGTTCAGGTTGCTCAAGGAGCAGGTTTATTGGCGAAGTCACCGAACGGTCTATGCGGCGGCGGACCTGGCGGACCAAGAGCCGCTGTCTTCCCGCTGCTATCGACAAGGTAGCTCGCATGCACGACGCCATCGTCAAACCGACCCTGGATGGTCACGACGTCATCCTTCTTGACAAGGCCTCCACCGTCTCCAGCCGGTCCGGTTTCGACCAGAGTCTTGCCGCTGTCGTCCTGCAGGATGAACTTGTTGCCGTAAATCTCGCTGACTTTTCCCTTGATGGTGACCAGACTTGATGTTGGCATCGTTGAAATCGCAACAGGAGACATTGGAGCCATTTCGGGAGCGGGGCGCACCAGCTTCATGGCACCGGCACCCCCAACCGCGCCGATGGCGAGCGCCACGGCGATTGCGGGAAGAGCCATCCAGTATCGTTTTCGTCGCCCGTGCGGAGGAGCAGGCCTGCCAGCCTTTTCCGGATGCTCGTCGCTAGGATGTTCGACCGTCATCATTCATTCTCCTTGGTGATTGACCAGAGCATTTCCGACTGCAAAACCGCTGCATGCTGTGTTGGAAATGGTCTAGGGTCTGTCATGTTCGTTTGTCTTTTCAGGAAAACCGGTTTCCACTTCCCCTGACAAACTCCAGGGATATCTACACTTCCTCTGCCGTTACCCCGCTGAACCTTCTGGTTCAGATTCAGTTCAGCCATTTTCGATAAGTCTGGCTCTTCTCCTACAAATGAAAGTTAGTTCTCATGCGCGTACTGCTCGTCGAAGACGATGAAGACCTGAGTGGCCGGATCGCCACTGCGCTCAGGTCGGAGAACTTCGTGGTCGACATCGCCCGCAATGGCGAGGACGCGCTCCATGCCGGACTGACCGAGTTGTTCGACATTGCCGTGCTTGATCTCGGGTTACCGAAGATCGATGGCGTCACGGTTCTAAAGGGGTGGCGCGAAAGCGAACGCAATCTCCCCGTCCTTGTCCTGACGGCGCGTGACGGCTGGCCGGACAAGGTATCGAGCTTCAAGGCCGGTGCCGACGACTTCCTTGCAAAGCCGTTCAAAATTGAAGAGCTGGTGCTGAGGCTGCGGGCCTTGGTGCGCCGGGCAACCGGCCATGCTTCTTCACGCATTCAATGTGGCGCACTGATGTTTGACGCCCAGCTTGGCACATTTGAGCTGAATGGACTTCCAGTCAAACTGACTGCGCTGGAATGGCGGGTCCTGTCATGCCTCATGCTCAGGAAGGAGATGGTTGTTGATCGGCGCGAGCTGAATGAGCGGGTTTACGACGGAGACGCTGAGGTGGATTCCAACTCCATCGAAGTCATCATCGCAAGGCTGCGCAAAAAGCTTGGTTCTGAAATTATCGAGACCGTCCGCGGTCGGGGCTATATGCTGACAGCGCCGGTGCAATCATGACGTTTCCTACGCTCAACCGCCCCAAATCAATTGCCGGACGACTGCTGATTTTCTCCGGCGTCTTCGTCACTCTGGCCCTCGTGGTGGCGTCTGTCGTTCTGTGGCTAGCGCTCAAAACCGTCATCCGCGAGCAGATCGATCAGCGCCTCGACACGCAGATCAGCGCCCTGGCCAGTGCGGTGGTGCGGGATGAAGGCGGTAGGCTCACGCTTTCCACACCGCTGGACGCGCCGCCGTTTGATCGCCCCGGATCAGGCTGGTATTGGCAGATCGAGAGCATGGGGCAGCAGCTCACCTCACGTTCGCTGTTGGGTGGAACCATAGACACTCCGCCACTAAGCCAAGATTTCTTCCAGATGATCACGGCCACGCCGACCCCCGGAGAGGGGCATGACCATGGAAAAAAGCTCTATTTGCGTCAGAGCACCCGTGATGTCGGTGGCGCCATCATGACGATTACAGTGTCCGCGCCTCAGGCAGCGCTCGCCGATCCTGCTATTCGCGCTTTGCTGTGGCTGGCACCCAGCATGCTGCTGTTGGGCGCTGTGCTGATGATCGGCACGCTCTGGCAGATCCGCTTTGGCCTTCGTCCCCTCACATCGATGGCAGCCGACATCGACGCCATCAACCGTGGAGAAAGGTCTCGGCTTCCCGATATGCCCATCATCGAACTCGCGCCACTGGCATCAAAGACCAATGCGCTGATTGAGGCCAATGACGAGAGACTGGCCGCAACACGCATTCAATTTGCCAATCTGGCGCACGGATTGAAGACACCCGTCGCCAGCCTGCTGCTGGCGCTTGATAGCGGCAACGATCAGGACGGTTCGCTGCGCGACCTCGTCGCTAAAATAGACAACAGGATCAAGCACCATCTCAGTGCCGCCCGTCGAGTGATGGCATCGGCAAACATAGTTGCGCGCACCAATGTGGCTCAGTCAATTGCCGACGTCTATGGCGCGATCAGCCTGATCCATGCGGATCGTGGCATCATCTTTCAAACCGAAGTTGCGGATGGATTGTGTGTCGCCTGCGACGACAAGGATGTCGAGGAGATGTTTGGCAACCTGATCGACAACGCCTTCAAGTGGGCATCGGAGCATGTTTCAGTTCTTGCTGAGCGGGATGGACCTATGGTGAGGATCAGCGTTGAAGACGATGGTCCCGGCATCCCGTTGGAGCGTCTCCATACAGTTCTACTGCCCGGTGTTCGGGAAGACGAACGGGTTCCTGGCGATGGTTTTGGTCTGACGATTGTAACGGAAAT
Organism: Allorhizobium ampelinum S4; assembly: GCF_000016285.1. Classification (NCBI taxonomy): domain Bacteria; kingdom Pseudomonadati; phylum Pseudomonadota; class Alphaproteobacteria; order Hyphomicrobiales; family Rhizobiaceae; genus Gillisella; species Gillisella ampelina. The sequence continues at coordinate 116,210 of NC_011988.1, forward strand.
GGCTGGTCTCTATGGGGGATCGTTTGAACTAGAGCGGCTTGCCCCGACTGGCTTGCGTGCGGTGCTTGCACTTCCCGCCGCCAAAGGTTCCGTCCAATAACCTGATGAAGTGCTGCTTATCTTGATTGGTCAACCAATCGTGACGGCTGACGCATTTTCTGTAAAGCACCCTTGTCCAAATTCCTTGCCGACCGCAGCCGTAAAGCCATATAAGGCAGCATGACCTCTGATTCAAAGATTTTTGTTGGCCTCCGGTCGACACGTAAAAAGCCTGCTCCAGACCGTGGATCGACAGGTCCGAAATGCCAATGGGATGGCTGCGAAAAGGGTGGAACGCATCGCGCTCCTGTCGGGCAAATTGCCGAGGGTCTCTATCTGCTGTTCTGTGCCGATCATGTGAAAACCTACACCAAAGGTTACAATTTCGCACCCAATCTGTCCGACCCCGTAACGGCGCGCTATCAGAAGGATGCGGCGAGCGGCAAGCTGCAGACGTGGGGGACCAGCGTCAATAAGCCGTCGGAAATTCCGCTGCCTTCCACGGCCCGCTCCGGCTCTGCAAAGGCCACAAACGCACGTAAAAGCGCGGCACAGCGCCAAGCGGAAAAATTGGATATTCAGCGCCGTAAGCTCAAGGTGCTGGAAGCGAAGGCTTTCGAGACGCTTGGCCTTTCCCCGGATGCAACGCCGGAAGAGATCAGAAGCCGCTATAAGCAGAAGCTCAAAATGCATCATCCGGATGCAAATAACGGCGATCGAAACTCCGAGGATAAGCTTCAGGCTTCGATCGACGCCCATAAAATCCTCAAGCTCAACGGATTTTGTTGAGTGTAGGGCACGAAAGAACAGGCAGGTTCAAGTGCGGTCTGTCTCCCGAATTGCACACCACTGAACCTACCCAATCTCCAGAATAGCCTTGATCACACCGGCTTGCGGCTGGGACCATTCCTTGAACAGCTTGACGCTATCATCAAGGTGGCCGGTATGGGTGTTCAAAGCGCGCGTCGGCACCTTGCCAGCCTCAATCTGGCGGACGACTTCGGCAAAATCGTCGGGTTGGGCATTGCGGCTGGCAATCAGCGTTGCCTCGCGTTTGTGGAATTCCGGATCAGAGAAGGTTATGTCCTGGCGAACGACGGAGAGCAGGACATAGCGTGCGCCATGGGCGAGGAAATTGAAACCGCGCTGCATCGGAATGGCATTACCGGTGGCATCGATCACCACATCGAAACCATCGCCACCCGTCATCCTCTCAACTTCGGCCTCGGCGGAAGTATCGGCAAACAGCGATTGATCCGCCATGAGGCGATCCACGGCAAAGGCCAGGCGATCCTCGCGGGTATCCATAACAGTCACATGCGCGCCTCTCGCCTTGGCAAAGATGATGGCCGACATGCCAATCGGGCCGGCGCCGGTGACGAGAACACGATCCTGCTGTTGGATGTTACCGCGTTTCACACCATGAGCGCCGATGGCCAGAAACTCAATCATCGCCGCATCAGCAAGTGAAATGCCACCGGTCGGTACGACGTTTTCTTCCGGCACGCTCACATATTCGGCCATGCCGCCATCACAGTGAACACCAAGAACCCGGATATTCTGGCAGGCATTCGAGAGACCCTTGCGGCAGGCATGGCAGGCGCCGCAGGACAGGTAGGGGACAATATAGACGGCATCCCCGGTCTTCAGATGACTGCCTGCGGGCGCCTCCGCAACCGTTCCCGACAATTCATGTCCCATGACGCGAGGATATTCAAGGAAGGGATGCTTGCCCGCATAGATGTGAAAATCCGTGCCGCAGATGCCGACATGGCGGATCCGCACGAGAACCTCATTTTCTGCACGCGGTGGCGGCGCGCGCTCGATAAGGGAGAGGCGGCCGGGTTCTTCGCAGATGAGCGCTTTCATCAGGATGTCCTTTATTCAGTGGATGACGGGTCGCGTGTTGGGAAACTGACGCGTCAGACTGCCTTTGAGGTGGGGAACGTATAGGCAGCAATTGATTCAGGCTTCATCTCGATGGAGAAGCCGGGGCGGGATGGCGGCATATAGGCGGCGTTGCGGATGACGCAGGGATCGATGAAGTGTTCGTGCAGATGGTCTACATATTCGATCACGCGGCCCTCTCTGGTGCCGGAGACCGCGATATAATCGATCATCGAAAGATGCTGGACATATTCACACAGCCCAACACCGCCCGCATGCGGCCAGACAGGCTTTTCATATTTCGCCGCCAGCAGCAGTACGGCGAGAACTTCGTTGAGCCCACCCATGCGGCAGGAATCGATCTGGACGATGTCAATCGCGCCTTCGGTGATGAATTGCTTGAACATGATGCGGTTCTGGCACATCTCGCCGGTTGCGACCTTGATCGGCGCAATGGCATCGCGGATCTTGCGGTGACCTGCCACATCGTCCGGGCTGGTTGGCTCCTCGATGAAAAAAGGTTTGGCAAAGGCGAGCTTTTTCATCCAGTCGATGGCCTGGCCGACTTCCCAGACCTGATTGGCATCGACCATCAGATACCGATCCGGACCGATCACCTCGCGGGCAATCGTCAGACGACGAATGTCATCCTCAAGATCACGCCCAACCTTCATCTTGATATGATTGAAACCCTGGTCGATGGCGTCCTGCGCCAGACGGCGCAGCTTGTCATCGTCATATCCCAGCCATCCGGCCGAGGTTGTGTAACAGGGATAGCCTTGCCTTTCGAGAAGCGCGATGCGGTCGGCCTTGCCGTCCTCCGCCTTGCGTAAAATCGCGACAGCTTCCTCGCGGGTCAGCGCATCGGTGAGATAGCGATAATCGACGATATCGGCGATCTCTTCCGGTGACATGGTCGATACGAACTGCCACACCGGCAGACCGGCCTGCTTTGCCATGGCATCCCAGAAGGCATTGACGACAGCGCCTGTTGCCAGATGCATGGCGCCCTTGTCGGGTCCGATCCAGCGCAACTGGCTATCGCCAGTCAGCTTTCGCCAGAACTTGCCAGGCGCAGCCCGTACTTCGTCCAGATCCACGCCCACCACCAGATGGCGCATGGCCTTGATCGCCATACAGCAGATATCGTTGCCGCGGCCAATGGTAAAGGTGAGGCCATGGCCTTCCAGGCCAGGCTCATCCGTTTCGAGGACCACGTATGCCGCTGAATAATCCGGGTCCGGGTTCATGGCATCGGAGCCGTCGAGGCTTGCAGATGTCGGAAAGCGCAGGTCGAAAACATTGAGATCGGTAATGCGGGTCATATCAGCCTCTCGGGCAGATCCGCAAAGCGGTGATGCGCTTTTGCGCCGGACCTGCAAATTGAAACAAGCATGGGTGCCTTCTTCTGCTCACTTAAAAACGGGTCATTATACGAAGAGTCATTGAAAATGACTCTTCGTATACCACTTTAGAATATCTCAAGCCCTTGATGCATTTGAGATATTCGAAACTTTTTCAAGTCGAGGATGCGTGAGCATCTTCGAGACTTGGTATTATTAGTCCCTCAAAGGCCATAGAAGCGGCGGGCATTTTCACAAAACACCCGATCATGTGCGGCTTCCGGCACGATGGCGCGGGCCTGGGCAAACCAGCTGTCATAATCGCTGACGAGGTTCAGCACGGGCCAGTCGCTGCCCCACATCACCCGCTCCGGCCCAAAGAGTTCGAGGATCGTCTCGGCATAGGGACGAATGGCTTCGGGCTGCTGCGCACCGGCTTCGGTCAGCAGGCCGGATAGCTTGCATGAGATGTTTTCCAGGTCGGCAAGCCGCGTCATGGCCGTGCGCCAGTCGCTATAGAGCCCTTGGGCGATGACGGGTTTTGCCCCGTGATCGATGACGACAGGAAGAGCGGGATACCGGCGCGCAAACCTCTCCAATGGTGCGAGGTGGCGGGGCAGAACCAGCGCGTCGAAGGTGAGACCCGACGCCAGCATCGCCCCGATGGCCGGGTCGAGTGCGGGATCGTCGATCCAGTCATCCTCGGCAATATCCTGCACCATCGGGCGCAGGCCCTTCAGCTTCGGATAGGTCGCCAGTTCCGTGATGAGGGTGGCCGCGTCCGCCGCCTTCAGGTCAACCCAGCCCACCACGCCAAGAATGAAATCATGGTGTTGCGCCAGATCCAGCAGGAATCGCGTGTCATCAATGCTCGGCAGTGATTGAACCAGAACCGTCCCCCCAACGCCCGTCGCTGACAGTTGCGGCTCTAAGTCTACGGTCCCGAAATCCCGGTGAATGGTGGCAAGTTCCGGTGGGGGCCATTGGCCTTGCCGGTTTTTCATGAGCCAGAAATGCTGATGGGCATCGATGATCATGGTCACACTCCGATCGGGACGCCATCGGCGATGATGCCCTTGTCCTTCAGGGATCGCCACACGGAGGAGGGGACGTCTTCCTGCATCCAGGCCACGTTGGCGCGGATCTGCTCGGCGTTGCGGACGCCGGATACCACGGAGACGACGGCGGGATGCAGCAGCGGAAAATTCAAGGCCGCCGCCTGTAGCGATACGCCTTCAGCGGCACATGCCGCTTCGATTTCTGCGACGCGCGCAAGAATGTCGGCGGGTGCCTCGGCATAGTTGAACTTGCGGTTTCCCGCCAGCAGGCCCGAATTGAAGACCCCGGCCACGACGATCCCAACATTGGCTTTTTCCGCCCGGTCCAGCAGCGTCAGGCTGTCCTGTTCCAGCAGCGTGTAGCGCCCGGCCAGCATGGCGACATCGATATCGAAGGCATCCATCGCATCCCAGACCGCCTGCCATTCATTGACGCCGAGGCCGATGGCCTTGACGAGGCCAGCGTCGCGCAATTGGCCGAGCGCCTTGAACCCGCCGCCCTTGGTCAACTGTTCCCAATAATGCCCGTGTTTTGCACCATGCGTCATCTGGCCGATGTCGTGGACATAGAGAATGTCAGGCTTCAGCACGCCCGTGCGCTGCTGGCTTGCCTCAAAGGATTTCAGAATGGCGTCATAGGTGTAGTCGTAGACCGGACGGAACGGCAGGGGCTGAATATAGGTGTCTTCCTCTGGTCCGACGGTCTCATCGGGGACCATCACGCGGCCCACCTTGGTGGAGAGCACGTAGTTTGCGCGCTCATGCTCGGTCAGCATCGTCCCGAGACGGCGTTCGGAGCGGGTGTAGCCATAGAAGGGAGCGGTATCGAAGTAACGAATGCCTGCATCCCAGGCGGCATCGAAGGCCCCGAGCGCTTCCTGGTAACTTGTCCAGCGATAGAGATTGCCCATCTGCGCACAGCCCAGACCCATCACCGTGAAGGAAACATCGCGATTGCGCAGCTTGCGCCTGTCGTTGACCTGCATTGTCCTGCCTATACACTGAAAAAATCCGGGGAAACGGCACGCGAGATGAACCCGCGTGCCGCAATTACATCAATAAAGCACGTTCTTGGCTTCCGGCTTGTCGATGTTCTGCTTGGTGACGACCACGACGCCGGTGTCGATGAACTTTTCGACCTTTTCCTTCGACAGAAGCTTCAAAAGCGTATCCACGCCCTTTTCACCCATCTGATAGGAACCCTGGACGACGGTGGCTTCCAGTGTGCCATCCTTGACGAATTCCTGAAGGTCCTGGTTGCCGTCAAAGCCGATGGCGACGAGCTTGCCAGCCTTGCCAGCCTGCTTGATCGCCCGGCCCATGCCGATGGCGGTCGGCTCATTGGCGCCGAATATGCCCTTCAGGTCGGCATTGGCGGCAAGAACGTCGGTCGTCTGGTTCAGCGCGGTCGCCATCTGCGACTGCGAATAGTAGGGGCCGACGATCTGGAGTTTCGAGTTTGCCTTGATGTAGTCGGTAAAGCCGCCAACGCGGCCGATTTCGGAACCGGCACCTGCGACATAGGACATCACGGCGATCTTGCCTTCGGTCCCGACTTTCTGGATCATCGCCTTGGCCGCCAGTTCACCGGCGGCCTTGTTGTCCGTCGCCAGGAAGGCCTGGTAATATTTCTCGGCATCCTTCGAGAGCATCGAGTCAATGATGACGACGGGAATGCGGGCTTCCCAGGCCTTCTTCACCGCCGGGACCAGTGCGTCCGGGTCGGATGGCGCAAGCAGGATGGCATCGACCTTCCGGTTCACGGCGTTCTCGACCATATTGACCTGATCGGCAATGGCGGATTCCGCAGCCGGACCCTGGAAGGTTATCGTATGGGCCTTCTGCTTGCCAATCGCGGCATCCGCGCCCTTCTGGACGTTCTGCCAGAAGGTGGAGTTGACTGTCTTGACGATCACGGCGATTTCGCCCGCCGAAGCGGTGAGCGCGCCCGACAGTGTAAAGACTGAAGCCGCAAGGGCCAGGGCTAGTTTACGCATAGTTTTCCTCCTCAGTGTGACGGGCCCTGCCGGGGACCGATGCGGGGGAAGGCTCCTCCCTTCCCATATTCGTTCTGATCCCCGCGTGATGGCGGGTATTATTTCCGATTGCGGATCTGATCGATCCAGACGGTGCCGAGAATGACGAGGCCTATAATGATCTGCTGGGTGAAGGCGGAGACGCCGTTCATGTTCAGGCCATTGCGCAGGATGCCGATGACAAAGGCACCGATGAAGGTTCCGGAAATCGTGCCGACACCGCCGATCAGCGAGGTTCCGCCAATCACCGCAGACGCGATTGCATCCAGCTCATAGGCCACGCCCTCATTCGGCTGGGCGGTGACGAGACGAGACATCAGCATACAGCCGGTGAGACCGGCCAGCGTGCCGGAGACGATATAGGTGAAGGCGGTGACGCGGGCGACATTGACGCCTGAGAGCTGGGCGGCGTCCGCATTCGAGCCGGTGGCATAGATATGCCGGCCAAGCACGGTTCGGTTCAGCACGAAGGCAGCGGCCACGGCAATGACGACCATCAGCACCACGGGATAGGGAATGCCCGGAAAGCTGACCACTGGAAATCCTTGATCGTCAATGCTTTCGAAGCGCAGCAGCGAACCATTGCCCAAAACCCCGAAGGATTCGCCAAGGCCCGAGACGGCGCGTGCGCCGGTGATTTGTAGTGCGACGCCCCGTGCAATCAGCATCATGCCAAGGGTCGCAATGAACGGCGGCAGCTTCAGCCTGGTAATGACCAGGCCATTGATGACGCCGCAGGCCGTGCCGGTGAGAACGCCGAGCACCATGCCGATCCACACCGGCGCGCCGAGTTCCTTGACGGCAAGGGCGGCGACCACCCCGGCAAGGGCCAGCACGGAGCCGACCGAGAGGTCAATGCCCCCGGTGATGATGACATAGGTTGCCCCGATGCCGAGAAAGGCAATCGACGTGACCTGTAGCGCAATCGTCATGCCGTTGTTGACGCTCAGGAAGGCATTGGATGTAAGAGCAAACACGGCGGCCAGAACGACCAGGCAGCCAAGCGCTGCAAATTTCTGGATGATATCTTTTTGCCGGTCGCTCAGTCCCCTTTTGTGGCCCTTTTTCTGGTCCGCCTGCGGTGGCTTGTCGGTGATGATCTCAGCCATGGGTCATTCCTCGCGCGCTCTCCCGGACACGGCCGGAGGCATACAGCATGATCTCTTCTTGCGACGTCTCGCGCGTCGTCAGTGTTGCGGTGATGCGGCCTTCGTGGAAAACTGCAACGCGGTCCGATAGTCCGAGGATTTCTGGAAGCTCGGAACTGATCAGAATGATGCCGATGCCTTTGGCGGCAAGCTCATCCATCAGCCGGTAGATAGCGAGCTTGGCACCCACATCAATGCCTCGCGTCGGCTCATCAAAGAACATGATCTTTGGCTGCCGGAACAGCCATTTTCCAATAATGATCTTTTGCTGGTTTCCGCCCGACAGAAGGCGGACGGGTTGGTTCAGGCTGGGCGTTTTGATATTGAGCAGATTGACATAGTGCTGGCTCGACTGGCGGTGCAGTTCCTTGTCGATCACGCCGAACGGATTGGAGACGGCCTCCATATTGGCCATCATCAGATTGGCATCGACCGGCATCTTGACGGCCAGGCCTCCCGCCTTGCGGTCCTCGGAAAGATAGGCAAGCCCTGCGTCAATGGCCGAACGCGGGTCGGAAATCGAAAGGGGCCGCCCTTCGAGCAGGAGTGTTCCACTGTCGAACGGATCGGCTCCAAAGATCGCCCGGGCCACTTCCGTCCGGCCTGCACCCATCAATCCCGCAAAGCCCAAAATTTCACCGCGGCGCAGTTCAAAGCCGATATCGGAGAAAACGCCATGGCGGGTAAGACCCGAAACGGAAAAGATGGTGTCCTTGCTTGGCGAACGGGTCGGTGCCGGGAATTTCTCTTCCAGCGAGCGGCCCACCATGCGGGCCACGATATAGTCCACGGTGATCGCATCGAAATCATCTGTGGAGATGTAGCGCCCATCGCGCAGCACCGTGACGCGATCAACGATCTCTGCCATTTCGTCGAGCCGGTGCGAGATATAGATGATACCGGTTCCCTCGCGTTTCAGGTCACGGATGACGCGAAACAGAAGCTGTGCTTCCTGTTGTGTTAGCGAGGAGGTCGGTTCATCCATGATGAGAACGGAGGCGTTGAGCGAAAGGGCCTTGGCAATCTCGACCATCTGCCGCTGCGCGACGGAGAGCGTGCGCACCTGCGCGTCGGGGTTGATGTCGACCCCCAGACGGTCAAGGCATCGCTTGGCGTCCTGGCGCAGCTTGCGCCTGTTGACCATGAAGTCCCCACCGATAAAACTTAGCCGTGGTTCCCGGGCAAGATAGATGTTTTCGGCAACGGAGAGATGCGGAACAAGGTTGAGTTCCTGATGGATGATGGCAATTCCGGCTGCTTCCGACTGCAATGTGGAGGTGAAATGAACCGTCTCGCCCTTGTAGATCATGTTGCCAGCGTCTCTCTGGTAGACGCCGCTGATGATCTTCATCAGCGTGGATTTTCCGGCTCCATTCTCTCCGCAAACCGCATGGACTTCACCGGCCCTGACATCAAGGCTGACGTCCTGCAGGGCCTTCACACCAGGGAATTCCTTGGTGACGCCCTCCAGTTTTAAAAGCAGCGGCGCGGGTTTGCACTCGCCAGCGGCAAGCGACACTCCTCCCATCGCGATGTCCTCCAATTCGAGAAAGCCTCCCAGACTTTCGGTAGACAGACATAGGGCATGCTGCGATAATTGGTCAAGCCAATTATTCTTTCTCGCTTGCATGCACTGCAATATCTCGGATAAATATCGTTTTATTGATGGAATTCTTTAAATTGGACTGACCAAAATGACATTGCCCAAACGTCTTTACCAACAGATTGCCGACCAGGTTCGGCATCTGATCCAAAGTGGCCCTTATCCGGCAGGGGCGCGGCTGCCACCTGAACGTGAGCTGGCGCAAACCCTGGGGGTCTCACGACCGTCCTTGCGCGAGGCGTTGATTGCGCTGGAAATCGACGGAACAATCGAGATTCGCATGGGATCGGGCATTTATGTCCTGTCTGCCAGCAAGTCCGCCGCCTCTGGGCGATCACTGGGGGAGAGTCCGACAGAGTTGATGCAGGCGCGTGCCGTCATTGAAAGTGCTGTTATCGTCAAGGCCGCTGCCGCAATGACCGATGCGGTTTTTGCGGCGCTTGTCGGGATTGTCGAGTCAATGCGTCAGGAGATTGCCGGCGGTCGCAAGCCGATTGATCAGGACCGCCAGTTTCATCTGACCATCGCGGAACAGTCGGGCAATTCGGTGCTGGCGGAGATCGTCGCCAATCTCTTTGACGAACGCCATAGTCCTATCTCGGACCATATACGCGGCCGCTTTGAGACGCCCGAAACCTGGTCACTGGCGCTGATCGAGCATGAGGCAATTCTGACTGCGCTGGAAGCACGCGACCCGCTCGCAGCACAGGCTGCAATGTATGCCCATCTGACGGCATCGCGAAGGCGATGGTTGGAGAATTGACTGGCTGTATGATCTCTCGGTCAGCATGTTCTGCTTCAAGATATTGAAAAATAAACAAATAACCATGAATCTGGACGATTTTGCTTTGCTCAAGCGTTGCCTGAGTTCACCAGTTTTCATCGGCAGAGTCAATTTAGTTGACATCGTTTCATTTTAGATGACAGTATAGCGTCATAACGGGAGGAGGAGCCCCTATGATGACTACCAGTTTCACGGCTATCGCCGGGGATGCGTCACGCTGCGCGCGTCTCACTTTGGCAGCGTTTACCCTCGCATTGGCCTCAAGCGGCTCGGCCTTGGCCCAGCCCAAAGGCGATCTGGTCATCCTGCAATGGATGGCAGGGTCTGACCTTGAGGTGATCCAAAATCTGGAAAAAGCCTTCATGGCCAAATATCCGGATGTGAAAATCAAGGAAGTACCGGTGACATGGTCCGGCGATCCGCGTGGCGGGCTTCGCACCTCGTTGATGGGCGGCGAAAAGGCTGATCTGATGATCAATACGTGGCCTGCTTTCCGCACAGAACTCGTCACCGCCGGTCTTTTGCGCCCGCTGGATGATGCCTATTCCGCTCTGAAATGGGGAGAACGGCTCGACAACAGCTGGAAGGATCTTGGGTCTGTCTCCGGCCAACTCTACGGCGTTACCTTCACTTATGGCGACCGTAGCGGTCTTTGGTATGATACCGGAACCTTCAAAAAGGCAGGCATCACCACGCCGCCTAAGGATTGGGCGCAGTTTCTGGACACTATCGCCAAGCTGAAGAGTGCCGGTGTGGTGCCAATGGCCGTCCCTGCCAAGACCTGGGCGCATGCCGAAGTGTTTGAAACGCTGATCTTACGCGAGGGCGGTGCGGATCTTTCGCGCAAGCTGGTGGCCCACGAGATCCCCTGGACCGATGATCGCGTCAAGGCGGCCCTTCGCAAATGGCGCGAGCTGTTGAGCGCCGGTTGCTGCGGCGATGCCTCCACAATGCTTGGCACAGAGTGGGACAATGCCTCCGACCGGGTATTGAAAGAGCGCAAAGCAGGCTTTGTCCAGATGGGAATGTGGATCAACAACCGCGCCGAGACCGTCTACAAGCTTGCCCCGGATCAGTTCGGCCTGTTCCAGTTTCCAGCCACAGGGCAGGGCCATGACACTGCCGCCAGTGTCGATGCCAAGGAGTTTGTCGCATTGGCATCCGGCGGCAATAGCGAGGCTGCTGACGCCTTCATGGACTTCACCATAAGCCGTGAAGGTGCCAACATCATTGCCAAGGGCGGGTTAGCATCGTCCTCTCGAGCTGTTGATGTTGGGCTTTATAGCCCTGCCATTCAGGCGTCCAATACCTTTGTGACCGGGGCGGATACGGCCTTTGTTCTGGGGGATGGCCTGCCCGGCGATCTGGCTGATGAGTATCGCATTCAGCTCCAGAAATTCCTGGGTGATCCCAGCGATGCCAATATCGATAGGGTGACGGCGGCGATCGAGGCCAAGGCAAAGGGATCGTATTGATGCGGGCCATCAGCGATCTGCCACGGACGGGAGGGAGCGCCAGCCGGCGCTTCTTCCAGACGGACGGGGGAGCGGCTCTCGTCCTGCTGGCACCCATGGTGCTGTTATTTCTGTGCGCGGTCGTCTATCCGTTGATCGATACGATCCGTCTGTCGTTTTTCGATATTCGCGGTCTTGCACCGGCAAAATGGGTGGGGCTTTCCAACTACGCAAACCTGCTGGCGGATTCCAGTTTTCGGGTCGCCGTGATCACCACCATTGTCTGGACGGTCGGCACAACGGCGCTATCCGTGGGCATCGGCTGGGGTCTGGCGGTGCTGTGTTCGTTGGCCCCGCGCACCACATTGCCGTTTCGCGTGATGATTTTCTGTGCCTATGGCATTGCTGAGGCCGTCAGCGGTTTCATCTGGCTCGGCATCTACCGGCCAGGAGACAGCGGTTTACTGAATGCCGTCTTGAATACGCTCGGTCTGGAAAACCTGGCCCGCGCGTGGCTGGGCGATACGTCCACAGCCCTCGCATGTCTGGTGATTGCCTATGCCTGGACGCAAGTGGGCCTGCCGCTGATGACCTGCTTTGCCTCGATCCAGACCATCCCCAAAAGCATCAAGGAAGCGGCCTATATTGACGGTGCCAAGCCGCTCTCCATCATGCGCCATATCATTCTACCCCTGTCGATGCCGGGGTTGAAAGTGGCGGTATTCATCAATCTTCTCGGCAGCTTGCGGGCCTTTGACATGATCTTCGTCATGACAGGCGGCGGTCCAGTGCGCTCCACCGAGACGGTTGGCTATTTCATGTTTCGGGAATCGATGATGCAGTTCAAGCTTGGCTATGGCGCGGCAGCCACCGTCGTGTTGCTGGCCGTCGTGCTGTTCGTCTCGATCCCATTGCTGCGCCAGCGCACCAAGGAGGCGACATGAACGCCCGTGCCCCTCTCTGGATTCCGGTTCTTGTCGGTCTTTTGGCCATCCTCTGGATTGTGCCTGTTGTCGGTCTGGTTTTGACCTCCATCCGGCCCGCTGGTGACATTGCCGTTGGTGGCTGGTGGTCACTGCACACCCTGCGCTTCACGCTGGAGGCTTGGCAGACGGTCTGGACAAAATATCCGCTGGCTCCCGCCTTTTTGTCATCCCTGAAACTGACCGGGCTTGCGACGTTGTTGACGGTTCTTCTGGCACCGGCTGCGGCCTATGCCTTTCAGTTTCTCAAGTTTCCCGGACGGCGCATTCTGTTGCTTGTTATCGTCAATTCCTTCGTGTTGCCGCAGCAGGTGGTGATCATTCCGCTGTTCACGCTCTGGCGCGATCTGCACATGATCGACAATGTCTGGGCCGTGCTTATTCCCTTTGTCGGGCTGTCTTTCGCCTGGTCGATCTTTCTGGTGCAGAGTTTTCTGGCGGAATTTCCACGTGAATTGATCGAGGCCTCAAAAATTGATGGCTGCACGCCAATCCGCACCTTTCTTCATGTCGTTCTGCCCAATTCTCTCACACCCATGGCAACCGTAGGCATCCTGCAATTCCTGTGGTGTTGGAATTCCATGCTGCTGCCCATGCTGTATCTGCGCTCCGATGTGCCGCTGACGGTGCTGTTGGCCCGCATTGCAGGCTCGTTTGAGCCCAACCTCGATCAACAATCGGTGGCGGCCATCGTCACCATGGCAGTGCCTCTGGTGGTCTTCATCGTGTTTCAGCGCTTCTTCGCGGCAGACGCGCGCAATCGCTCGGGAGGCAAGGAATGATCGCGTCATCCACAGTATTCATGTCCCGGCCAAAAACCGGCCACCGGGAGGAGAAATCATATGGCTACCGTTGAACTCAAAGGTGTGGCTAAGCGCTACGGTGCCTTGAAGGTCATTGATGACATTGATCTTGACCTTGAAGATGGCTCCCTGACCGTCTTTGTGGGGCCATCCGGCTGTGGCAAATCCACCCTGCTGCGGATGATCGCCGGGCTTGAGCCGATCACTAGCGGCGACATTCTCATCGATGGTCAACGCATTAACGATGCCACGCCCACCGAGCGCGGTGTGGCCATGGTGTTTCAGAATTACGCCCTCTATCCGCATATGACGGTGCGCAACAATATCGGTTTTCCACTGCGCATGGCGGGCATGAAAAGCGCCGACATCGGACGGCGGGTGGAACAGGCGGCAAACCGTTTGCACATCACGCCGCTTCTGGAGCGCAAGCCTGCCGCCTTGTCTGGTGGCCAACGCCAGCGGGTGGCCATCGGGCGGGCCATCGTGCGCGATCCCAACGTGTTCCTGTTCGATGAGCCGCTCTCCAATCTCGATGCCGAATTGCGAGTGAAAATGCGGCTTGAGATTGCCGAACTGCATCGGTCATTGGCGTCAACCATGATTTACGTAACCCACGATCAGGTGGAAGCCATGACCTTGGCTGATCGGATCGTGGTGTTGCGGGCGGGCAATGTCGAGCAGATTGGCACGCCGATCAGCCTTTATGACGACCCCGACAACATGTTTGTTGCCGGTTTCATCGGCTCACCGCGCATGAATTTTCTGGCCGGTCATGTCGTGGCGCGCAGCACAGCGGCAATCCGCGTCAAGCTCAGCGAGTTCAAGGACGTGGAATTCGAACTTGCAATGGGTTCAGACCTTGCCCCCGGTGCAAAGATTTCCATTGGCATGCGGCCAGAGAATTTTTCCTCTGACGGATCAGCCCGGTTCGACCTGCGGGTGGACATGGTGGAGAGCCTCGGCGGTGTTTCCTATGGCTACAGTAATATGCGCGGCGAAGATGCCCTGACGGTTGATCTGAAGGGCGACCGATCCGTGCGGGCCGGCGATACGATCCACACCGGTTTTCATCCGTCCAAGGCCCTGCTGTTTGATCCGGCCAGCGGTGCGCGCCTTCGGTGACATGTCATTCAGCTGATATTTCAAAAGGATTTCTATTCATGAGCGATAATGAACTCTGGTACGACCGTGCCGCATCTGTCTGGACCGAGGCCCTTCCCGTTGGCAATGGTCGGTTGGGGGCTATGGTGTTCGGAGATGCCTGGAATGAACGCCTTCAGATCAATGAGAGCACATTCTGGAGCGGTGGCCCTTACCAGCCGATCAATCCCGATGCCCGCGCTGCCTTGCCTGAGGTGCGTAATCTGATCCTTGCCGAACGGTATCAGGAGGCAGACCGCAAGGCCTATGAAGGGGCCATGGCCAAGCCGGATCGGCAGACCTCCTATCAGCCGATTGGCGATGTCTGGCTTGATTTGCACCATGATATGACCGTCACCAACTATCGCCGCTCGCTTGATCTGGAAACCGCTGTTGCGGTGACACAGTATGATTGCCATGGCGTGCATTTTCGCCGCGATGTGTTTGCCTCCGCCATTCAGGACGTGATCGTCTGCAAGATTTCGGTGGATCAGCCCGGTGCCTTGTCGATGACGGTGATGCTGAGCAGCCCGCAAAATGGCGATCCGATTGATATCGCCGATGCCACCCTTGGCTATGACGGGCGTAATCGTCGGCAAAATGGTATTGATAGCGCGTTGCGCTTCGCTTTCCGGGTGCGGGTGCTGGCCGAGGGGGGCTTTGTCGATATTGGCGAGGAAACCATTCGGGTGCGTGAAGCGTCCAGCGTCATGTTGCTGATCGATGCAGGGACCAGCTTTCAAAACTACAGGACTGTTGATGGCGATCCACAGGCGCAGATCAAGGCGCGCCTGGATGCGGCGGCTATGCTGTCCTATGAGGCGCTGCTGGAAGCCCATGTCACAGAGCATCGCCGTCTATTTAACCGGATGCAAATTGCCCTCGGTGACAA
Source organism: Allorhizobium ampelinum S4 (assembly GCF_000016285.1). Taxonomy (NCBI): domain Bacteria; kingdom Pseudomonadati; phylum Pseudomonadota; class Alphaproteobacteria; order Hyphomicrobiales; family Rhizobiaceae; genus Gillisella; species Gillisella ampelina. The sequence continues at coordinate 131,380 of NC_011988.1, forward strand.
GCCCGTGCCAACGCTTCCCACCGACAAGCGCGTTGCCGCCTATGCCGAAGGTGATGATCCCTCACTGGCCGCGCTCTATTTGCAGTATGGCCGCTACCTTGCCATTTCCTGTTCCAGACCCGGCACGCAGGCGGCCAATCTCCAGGGCATTTGGAATGAAGATATTCTGCCAGCTTGGGGCAGCAAATACACCGTTAACATCAATCTGGAGATGAATTACTGGTTGGCCGATGTTGCCAATCTCTCCGAGACCTTCCTGCCGCTGGTGGAACTGGTGGAGGATGTGGCCGAAACCGGCCGCGAGATGGCCAAGGCCCATTACGGCGCACGCGGCTGGGTTCTGCACCATAACACCGATATCTGGCGTGCCACTGGCCCCATTGACGGCCCTCATTGGGGTCTCTGGCCGATGGGCGGTGCCTGGCTCTGCGCCCAGCTTTATGATCACTATCGCTTCAATCCCGATCGCGCTGTGCTGGAGCGCATCTATCCTTTGATCAAGGGGGCGGTGGAATTTGCGCTGGATACGCTGGTTGCCTTGCCTGATAGCAATTACCTCGGCACTTGCCCATCACTGTCGCCGGAAAACTCCCATCCTTTTGGTTCTTCACTCTGCGCCGCACCGGCCATGGACAATCAGATTCTCCGCGATCTGTTCGAGGCCTTCGCGGATGCCAGCGCCACGCTTGGCCGGGACGGCGAGCTTCGCACAGAGGCTGCCGCCACCCGCGCTCGTTTGCCGGAAGACCGTATCGGCAAAGGCGGTCAGTTGCAGGAGTGGATGGACGACTGGGATCTGGACGCGCCAGAGCAGCAGCATCGCCATGTCTCGCATCTCTATGGGCTTTATCCGAGCCTGCAAATCGACCCATTGGAAACGCCTGAAATGGCTAAGGCCGCACAGGTTGTTCTGGAGCGGCGCGGCGATGATGCAACGGGCTGGGGCATTGGATGGCGGCTGAACCTTTGGGCCAGACTGGGCAATGGCAATCGGGCCGCAGAGGTTCTGGTCAAGCTTTTGACACCGGAGCGCACCTATCCAAACCTGATGGACGCCCATCCGCCTTTCCAGATCGACGGGAATTTCGGAGGAGCGGCGGGGATTGTGGAAATGCTGGTGCAATCGCGCCCCGGCGAGCTTCGCCTCCTGCCCGCCTTGCCGGAACAATGGTCAAGCGGCAGCCTGAAGGGCGTCCGCATCCGTGGCGGTCACACGGTTGATCTCAGCTGGCAAGCAGGAAAACTGACTTCACTCCGCATCACGGCTGGCCACTCCGGGCCACTCACCATCCGGCAACCTGCTGGTGTCCTTGAGGTTCAACTTAGGGAAGGCGAGGTTTGGGAAGGTCGATAGCCGATATTTCAACATGCATTTTCTGGTGTTCTAACGGGGTTTTCGCGGCTTTCGTGCCGGAGAAAAGGAGCCATCATGTCGCAGAATTCATTGCGTCCATTGCGCTATCGTCAAATTCATCTCGATTTTCACACATCCGAGCATATTCCGGGCATTGGCAGCCAGTTTGACGCTGAAGCGTTCGTTGACACGTTGAAGCAGTCGCATGTCAATTCCATCACGCTGTTTGCCAAATGCCACCATGGCTGGTCTTATTATCCGACCAAGGTGGGTGCGCCGCATCCCAATCTGTCTCGCCCCGATCTGCTGGGGGAGATGATTGCCGCCTGCAACGCTGCTGATATTGAAACGCCGATCTATCTCTCGGTGCAGTGGGATGAGCGGACCGCCCGCCTGCATCCCGAATGGCGGGTGATGAAGGCCAACAATCATCTTGACCATGCCGATGACCATGATCGTTCGGCCCAGAAGCAGTTAAGCGCCGCCTGGCACACCTTGTGCCTCAACCACGATGATTTTCGCAGCCACTTGATGGCCGAAGCCCGAGAGGTTCTGACGCTTTATCCGACTGCCGGGCTGTTCTTCGACATTATCCAGACGCCGGATTGTGTCTGCAATGCCTGCCTTGCGCGCATGGCACGCCTCAATCTCGACCCGTTGAACAAGGTGGATCGGTTGGCCAATGACGAGGCTGTCAATGCGCAGTTCCGCGAAGAGATGAGCACCGTTCTGCGGCGCGAATTTCCGCAATCGCGGATCTTTTACAATAGCGGCCATATCAACAAATATGGCAAGGACCGTTTCGCGCCCTACACCCATCTTGAACTGGAAAGCCTGCCCACGGGCGGCTGGGGCTATAATCACTTTCCCTCCAGCGCCCGCTATGCGGCGCGGCTTGGCCTAGATTTTGTCAGCCACACCGGCAAATTCCACACCAGTTGGGGCGAGTTTGGTGGCTTCAAACATCCTGATGCGCTGGAATACGAATGTGCCATGATGGTGGCGCTTGGCTCCAAGTGCCTGGTTGGCGATCAGCTCCATCCCAATGGCCGGATCAATGCCGATACCTATCGCAGCATCGCCCCAGCCTTTCGCCGGGTTGCCGCTCTTGAACCCTTTCTGGACGGGGCGCAACAGGTCTCTGAGATCGCCATTCTCGCCACCGAATATTTCCATCGGGACGGTGTGGAGCGTGTGCGCGATAGCGATGACGGAGCGGTGCAGATGCTGCTGGAATTGCACAGATGTTTCGATGTGATTGACCCGGAGATGGATTTTTCCCGCCATCGCCTGATTATCTTACCCGATACGATCCCGGTGGATGCTGCATTAAAGGCAAAATTCGATGCCTATCTCGCTTCGGGTGGCGCGGTCCTCATTTCCGGTCAATCCGGCCGCATACCGGACAGCGGCGCTTTTGCCTTTGAGACGGGCCTAACACTCACAGGCGAAAACATCGCCTTCGAGCCATCCTATGCGCAGATCACCGAAGCATTGACCGATGCGCGCCTGCCGGCAAGCCCCTTCGTGGTCTATGCCGAGGCCGAAAAACTGCAAGCGGCGGGCGCCACTGTTCTGGCAAGCATAAGGCCGCCCTATTTCAATCGTGCCTTCAACCATTTCTGCTCGCATCAGCATACGCCTGACGATCCTGAGGCCGATTCTATTGGCGTGGCCTGCGCCATGCATGGCAAGGTAGGCACCATCGCCTATCCGGTCTTTGCACTTTACCGTGCCATGGGACAGCCTCTCTACAAATATCTGGTCGATGCGCTGATCGAACGGCTAATGCCGGGGCGGGTGCTTGAAACCACTTTGCCCTCCGCAGGACGCGCGACGCTGACGGTGCAGGCCCATGAAAATCGCAGCATCGTTCACCTTCTCTGCGGTTTTCCGCAAATCCGCGGTCAATCGGTGCGGATCAATTGGCAGCCAACAGCAAGACCCATGGAGATGATCGAGGATATTACCTCCATCGGGCCGGTATCCTTCACGGTCCGGCTGCCTGGGACGCCATCATCGGTCTATGATGCGATTTCGGGCGAGACATTTGCTTGGAAAAAACAAGCAGATGGCGCAATCACGGTTGATCTGCCAGGCCTTTCCATTCACCGTGCGATTGTTATTGACGGAATGGCACCCGGATGATGTGAGGCCATGGGTTGGTTGTCTTTGCTGGAGCTACCAATGGATCTGGGAGAGGACCTGTGGAAATAATCGGCAAGCGAAAACAGGCAACCATCCACGATGTCGCCGAGGCAGCAGGTGTCGCCATCGGCACGGTGTCCCGCTATCTCAATGGGCAAACGGTGCGCAATGGCAACCGCGCCGAAATAGAACGGGCCATCGAGGCCCTGTCTTTTCAGCGCAGTGCCGCCGCGCGGGCGATGAAAAGCGACAAGACCGATGTGATTGGCTTTTTGACGCCGGAGCTGGACGAATTTCATGCCCAGCTCCTCAATCATCTGGCCCGGTTGTTTCGCCAGAGCGGCAGAACGCTACTGACCTATTGCCATGATGGTGACATCAGGCTGCTGAGTGAATCCCTCTCCTATTTTGCGGGACAGAACGTCGATGCGCTCATTCTTGCGGGACATGGAGACATTCCCAATGACGTCGAGAGATTCGTGGAACGCGGTATTCCCGTAACCGTCTACAATAATGATATTATGGGGTTGCGCGTTGACCGCGTGTTCGTTGAAAATGCCAAGGCATCCTACCGTGCTGTCCGCCATCTGATCGATCTTGGACATACACGCATTGCCACCGCCTTTGGCACATTGGATACGTCATCGGGATTGCAGCGCCTGAATGGCTATCAGCAGGCCCTGGAAGAGGGCAGGATTGCTCTCAACCCTTCCTACCTGCATTCCGGCGACTGGACCGAAGAAGGCGGATATTCTGCCATTCAGAAATTCATGGCACTGGCTGAGCCGCCAACAGCGGTCTTCTCCGCCAATTATAAGATGACCTACGGCATTCTGGAATGGGTCCGGGAACACCGAGCAAGGGTGCCGGAAGACATCGCCATTGTTAGTTTCGATGATGTGGAATTGTTTCGCCTCTATGATGACGGCGTGACAGCCATCGCTCAACCTATTGAAAAAATAGCGCAATCGATCAGCGCTTATGTTTTGTCGCGGTTAACACAAGACAATGTTCCGGACATACGCACGCGCACTCTCGATTGCAATTTGATATTGCGCGGATCAAGCCACTTTCGCCGATCATCCCGATGATGTGCTTTTCTTAAAAAACCGGGATACAGGCGATTTGGGCTGTGCGATCAACGGGCACCTTGCCATTCGCGTTGATATGTATGGATTTGATCTCAACGCCTTCAGTGGATTTTGCGAAATCTCGTGACAAGGCGCATCGGTTTCCAGCTTAGATTATAGCGCGTTTGGTGGCGCGTTCAGCCCAACGGTCATTCTTCGCTAAGCGCAAAAATTAGAAAATAAAACCTTTAAAATCTATGGAAATTATAGATAAATAATCGCACTGAACAAGTACGGAATTGAAAAGGGGGCGTCGGCAGTCAAAAGTATAGGAAAATGAAAATATATTTTGTTTTCCACGCGCTTCGTATGCTGTGTTTCTAATTAAACTCAATAGGTGTCGGTTCTAATCTTAAATAAAGACCGGTTTCTTTCTGGGTGCGAAACAGGCTTTTGATTGATGTACGGATGTATCTATTGCGGTTCTATTGAGTGGTGAAAATCGGATCAACCTAGTTGTCCGGCTTCCATCATTTCGGTTTATGCCGCTCGCAGACAGCAGAAGGAAACGTCTGTCATTTCGCCAAGTGTACATCCTGTACGGGTGCGTTCTGAAGGGACTTTATCAAACCGGCCAAATGCCGCCTCCATAAGATCTGGAGACATCGGACGGCAGACATCGGACGGCACGGAAACGTTTGCTGTGCGCCAGAGTTTGTCAGGGGAAAGTGGAACCTGGTTTTCCCGAAAAGACAAACGAAAACAAGAGAACTTAGAGTCTGTCTGGTTCAATATGAAGCTGACAGACTCTAAGACCAGACAAGCACAGTAAATCGCTCTTTGGGCGCAGCGATCTGGAGATGAGGAGGGCTTACAACATGACGATTGCTATGCAGGCGGCCCGATCTGGTGCCATTTTCTTGGCTGATCTCAGCGTATCGGTGGATGATGTGGCTGCGGTCAACAGTGCAAAGGCTTCCTCAAATGCCTTGGCCCTCTCTGGGGTCACTCTGTCTTTTGGAGGCGTTGTAGCGCTCAGCGACATTGATCTTAAGGTGAGCAAAGGTGAAATCCGCGCAATTATCGGCCCGAACGGTGCTGGTAAGAGCTCCATCATCAACGTGATCAGCGGTCTCTATCAGCCGGATCACGGCCGCGTTTCCATCGGCGAACTCCATTTCAGCCGCGTGCCGACCCAGAGGCTAGCGCAGCTTGGTATTGCCCGAACCTTTCAAAACCTCGCCCTGTTCAAGGGGTTGAGTGTTCTGGACAATGTCATGGCGGGCCGCGTTTACCGCAATAGATCCAGTTTTGTGGAGCAGATCATCGGCTATGGCAGGGCTGCCCGTGAGCATAAGGATGCCCGCGACAGATCGGTGGCAATTCTCGATTTTCTGCATCTCACCGACCTCAGGGATCGCCTTGCGGGTACTTTGCCTTATGGTCTTCAAAAGCGGGTGGAGCTTGCCCGTGCCCTGGTCGCAGAACCCGACATCTTGCTGCTGGACGAACCAATGGCAGGCATGACAGCCACCGAAAAGAACGAAATGGCGCATTATGTGCGCGCCGCACGGGATGAATTTGGCACCACTGTGGTGTTGATCGAGCACGATATTGGCGTCGTTATGGGCCTTTCCGACCATGTGGCGGTGCTGGATTACGGGCGGAAAATTGCCGATGGCACACCAGCGGAAATTTCCGCTGACCAGAAAGTCATTGATGCCTATCTCGGTGTTGCACCAGAGAATGAAGACGGAGATGGCATTTGATGGCCGATTTTGACGGGTTGTTTTTTACCGAAGTGCTTGTCGGCGGATTGCTGTCCGGCGTGATGTATTCGCTCGTGGCAATCGGTTTCGTGCTGATTTACAAGACATCGGGTGTTTTGAACTTTGCGCAGGGTGCCATGCTGCTGTTTGCAGCGCTGACCTTCGTCAGCCTCACAGAGCGCGGGTTTGGTTTTCCGCTCGCCTTCCTGGTTACCTTCGCCATCATGATCCTGCTCGGCATTGGCATTGAGCGGACGGTCCTTCGTCCGCTCACCAACAAGCCGCCGATTACCATGTTCATGGCCACGCTTGGCCTGTCCTACATGATTGAAGGGGCAGCCCAACTGCTCTGGGGCACGCAGGTACATGGGCTTGATCTGGGCATTGAGGATGTTCCTTTCGATATCGCGGGTGTGTTTATCAGCAAGTTCGATATTTTCGCAGCGGTCGTCGCCTTTGGGCTTGTTGTCGCCCTGTCCGTGTTCTTTCGCTATACCCGCATTGGGCTTGGTTTTCGTGCGGTGGCCGATGATCCGTTTGCGGCTCTCGCCGTGGGCCTGAAACTTCCCTGGATCTGGGCAAGTGTGTGGGCCGCCGCCGGGCTTGTGGCGCTGGTTGCCGGGCTCTTGTGGGGCGCGCGCTCCGGCGTGCAGTTTTCCTTGTCCTTGATCGTGCTGAAAGCACTGCCTGTGCTGGTGCTGGGCGGTTTTGATTCCATCCTGGGGGCGATTATCGGCGGGCTGCTGATTGGCGCTTCGGAGAAATTGGCCGAAGTCTATATCGGGGCCTATTTTGGCGGGGGGATTGAAGGGTGGTTCGCCTATGTGATTGCCCTGCTGTTTTTACTTGTGCGCCCCTCCGGTCTTTTCGGCCAAAAGCTCGTGGAAAGGGTTTGATCCATGTCTGCTGTTTCGCCCAACGTGACGCCTGCGAGGATCACGCCAGCAAAAGCGATGCCGATCTCCGTCGCCACCCTGCTGGTGCTTTTGTTGGCCTATGGCATTCTTCCAGTGATCGGCACGAGCTACCTGTTCGATGGTATCCTGCTGCCCTTTCTGGCCCTTAGCCTCGCAGGGGTCGGGCTCAATCTTCTGACCGGTTATGCAGGCCAGGTGTCGCTTGGCAGCGCGGCCTTCATGGCGGTTGGCGCGTTTGCCTGCTTCAATTTTGACCTGCGGGCCGGTTCCCTGCCGCTTATCGTCAGCATCCTGCTCGCGGGTCTATCCGCTGCGGCCATTGGCATTGTCTTCGGCTTGCCAAGCCTTAGGCTGCGCGGCTTCTATCTCGCGGTTTCCACCCTCGCTGCACAGTTCTTCGTCCAGTGGGCGTTGACGAAATTCAGCTGGTTTTCCAACGATAGCGCTTCGGGTGTGATCGATGCGCCGCCGCTAACGCTTGCCGGTTTTACCTTCGAAGGGCCGGTCGGGCGCTACTATTTTGCGCTGATCATCGTCACACTCGTCACCTTTCTCGCCCATCGGCTGGTGATTTCTCAAACGGGTCGCAATTTCATCGCGGTGCGAGATAACGAAACGGCGGCGCGCATTATCGGCGTTCCGGTGTTACGCACCAAGCTTCTGGCCTTTGCCGTGTCGTCTTTTATCATTGGTATCGCCGGTGTGCTCTGGGCCTTTGCCTATCTGCGCACCGTCGAACCGGCGGGTTTCAACCTGGATCGTTCGTTCCAGGTGTTGTTCATCATTATCATTGGCGGTCTGGCCTCGCTGCGCGGCGCCTTTTTCGGGGCGGCCCTGATCGTGGTGTTTCCGGTGGTGCTGTCGCGGGTTGGGGCCTTCGTCTTTGGTGACCTGTTCGATAGCGGCGTGCTCGATATGACGCAGCGTATCGTGCTCGGCGCACTCATCATTCTTTTCCTGATCCTTGAGCCTGATGGGCTTGCCGCCCTTATCGACAGGATCCGAAAACGCTTCGGCGTGCCGGTTTGGCCAGCCTGATCCGGCTCTCTCTCCGCACGCCGTTTATCCGCAATCCATCCATCATCCATGAACACGTCCGATGCGCATCGCACCGGGCAATACCAGGAGTGTATCCAAGCATGAGCATTCTTTCGAAATTCAAGGCCACAGCATTGGTGATCGGCATCTCGTTGAGTGTCGCGCTTCCCGCAGCGCATGCCGATGAGCAGTATTTTCCCTTGCAGAGCTACCGCGTCGGTCCCTATGCCGCAGGTGGAACCGGTTTCTTTGGCGGGTTTATCGATTATCTCAACCTGATCAACACCCGTGATGGCGGCGTCAATGGCGTCAAGCTCACCTGGTCGGAGGCCGAAACCCAATACGAGGTCGAGCGTGGCGTCGAAGCCTATGAGCGCCTGAAAAGCAATCCGAACGTCGCCGCCTGGAACCCGTTATCCGTGGGCATCGCCTATGCGATGATCGACCGCATTACCGCCGACAAGACACCGTTGATCACCATCAACCACGGTCGTACGGATTCCACCGATGGCCGCGTATTTCCCTATGTTTTCCCCTTGTTGCTCAATCCCTACAGCGAAACCTCCGGTATCGTGAACTATATTGGCTCCAAGCTCGGCGGGATCGAAAACCTGAAGGGCAAGAAGATCGTGGTTCTCTATCACGGCTCGCCTTATGGCAAGGAAACCATTCCGATCTATGAATTGCTGGCCAAGAAATATGGTTTTGATGTCCAGCAGATCGAGGTGCCGCATCCCGGTAACGAACAACAGGCCCAATGGCTCACCATTCGTCGCGCCAAACCCGATTATGTCGTGTTGCGCGGCTGGGGCGTGATGAACCCGGTGGCCCTGAAAACAGCTGCCAAAACCGGCTTTCCGGTGGACCATATCATTGGCAATGTCTGGTCCAATTCTGAAGAAGATGTGATCCCGGCAGGCGATGCCGCCAAAGGCTATACCGCCATCACCACCCAGGCGTCCGGTGCCGAGTATCCAGTCGTCAAGGAAATCGTCAAGACGCTTTATGATAGTGGCAAGGGCAACCTGGAAGACAAAAAACGCATCGGCTCCGTCTATCACAACCTGGGTATCGTCAATGGTATCCTGAATGTCGAGGCGATCCGCATCGCGCAGGCAAAATTCGGCAAGCGCACGCTGACCGGCGACGAAGTACGCTGGGGCTTCGAGCATTTGCAACTGGACCAGAAGCGCGTTGAGGAACTTGGCGCCAAAGACCTGTTTCACTCCATCAATGTCACCTGGGACAATCACGAGGGCAATGGTTATGTGACCTTCCAGCAATGGGACGGCAAGAAATGGAACGTCGTGTCTGATTGGATTGCACCGGATTGGGCGTTGCTGCGGCCGATCATTGAAAAGTCCTCCGAGGCTTATGCCAAGGATAAAGGCATCAAGATCCGCACGGCTGCCGATGCGGATGGCGTTACCAATTAACACCAGTAGGGACTGAAGATGTCAGTTCCTGTTCCTTTTGCAAATAGTCCAAGCATCTGATGGATTTGAGATGTTTGCCTTGGAAAAACAGCCCATCGACAACGAGATGGGCTGATTTTGCGGTTCAGCGCTCAATTGAAGTGACGCCGCGACGGGGCAATTTTTTGCCAGACCAACGAGGAATTGATCCCATGAAAGACGCCAGATTGTTGCAGGTGGATGGGCTGCACGCCACCTACAATCATGCCATCACCGCTTTGCATGGTGTCAGCTTTTCGCTTGCGCGGGGCGAGATCCTAGCACTTTTGGGCGCGAATGGAGCGGGCAAGACGACGGCGCTGAAGGCGGTGTCAAACCTTCTTTCGGCAGAGCGCGGACAGATCAATGCCGGGTCTATCCATTTTGACGGCGTAGATGTCACCAAAACAAGCCCGGCGGCGCTGGTGCGCGCCGGCCTTGTACAGGTATTGGAAGGGCGCCATTGCTTCCATAGCCTGTCCGTCGAGGAAAATCTGACGTGTGGTGGTCTGGGACGTAGCAGTTCGCGGGCGGAAATCGCCAATGATCTCGAGCGTATTTATGGGCTCTTTCCCCGACTGAAAGAAAAGCGCCGGACACTGTCGGGCCTCACCTCCGGTGGCGAGCAACAAATGACGGCAGTTGGCCGGGCTCTGATGTCGCGTCCCCGTCTGCTTGTTCTTGACGAACCGTCCATGGGTCTTGCCCCCATCGTGGTGCAGGACATATTTCGCACCCTGCGCCGATTGAACCGGGAGGAGGGGCTATCCATTCTCGTCGCCGAACAAAATTCGGCGATTGCTCTCACCTATGCCCATCGCGCCACCATTCTCGAAAATGGAAAGGATGTGCTGACGGGCACCGCCCGCGAGATCCGCGAGCGAGACGATGTGAAATCCTTTTATCTCGGGCAGAACAATCGGGTTGCGAATGACCATGTCATATGACCGCGTCTGACGGGCATCGTAAACCGAAGGCTTCTGAAACAGAATGTCGAAGCGAAGCTTTCGCTCAGGCGGGGTTTAAGGCGTTTGCGCTGTATCGTTGATACCCTCTGACACGGTTTCCGCGTGTCAGAGGGTTATCTATACCATTTCTGTCAGGCGTGACGCGCTCACCAACTGGACAGCATCAGGACGGCGTCCATTGTAAACAGAGCCATCCTCAGAACTCTTCCCAACTCTCGCCCTTCAGCGCAGCATTGCCCTGAGTGGCATAGGTCTGGCGTGATGGTGCGGCAGGCCGAGTTGCAGGTCTGGCAGGGGCTCGTCCAGTGGGCGCGTGTCCGGCCTGCCGGTTATCTCCCGTGCGGAACTGGCCGAGCAATTCGGTCAGCTTGCCGCTTTCCTGGGCCAGGCCAGCGCCGGCCGCGTTCATTTCCTCGACCATGGCCGCATTCTTCTGCGTCGCCTGGTCCATGTGGTTGACAGCGGTATTGACTTCCCCAAGCCCCACGGACTGTTCCTGCGCTGCCGTGGCGATTGCATCCATATGCTGATTGATCGATTGGACGAGGCTGGCGATCGCCGTCAACCCTTCGCCGGTATCGTTGACCAGTTTGACGCCTTCGCTGACGGCGACTTCCGAATTGGAGACCAGCGATTTGATTTCCTTGGCGGCATTGGCCGAACGTTGCGCCAGTTCACGGACTTCCTGGGCGACGACGGCAAAGCCCTTACCTGCTTCACCGGCGCGGGCGGCTTCCACCCCGGCATTCAAGGCCAGCAGATTGGTCTGGAAGGCAATCTCATCAATCACGCCGATGATCTGGCCGATCTGGCGGGAGGCGTGTTCAATGCGTTCCATTGCTGTGACAGCATTATTGACGACGACACCCGATTGCTCGGCACGGCTTTTGGTATCACGCACCAGATCGCGGGCCTCGCCGGTTCGCTTCGAGGTCGCTCTCACATTGGCGGTGATTTCCTCAAGGGCTGCGGCGGTCTCTTCGAGCGAAGCAGCCTGCTGCTCGGTTCGCTTGGCCAGGTCGTCCGATGCATGCGAGATTTCGCTGCTGCCACCCGACACGGCCAGGGCAGAGCCACCGACGGCCAGAAGTGTGGTGCGCAACTGGCTGACGGAGGCGTTGAAGTCCTGGCGCAGTTCCTCGAAGCGCGGCGCAAACTCCTCGGAAATCTCACAGAGCATATCACCGGAGGCAAGTTTCTGCAGACCGCTTGCCAGCGCGCCGGTGGCGCGGGTCAGTCGCTCCTCGGCCTCCTCTTCTATACGGCGCTGCGTCTCGATGCGATCGCGCTCGGCGATCCTGCGGTTTTCCTCGGCGTTGGCCTCTAGCTCCTTGTTGCGGATGGCTGCAATCTGGAATACTTCCACGGAACGCGCCATTTCGCCCATTTCGTCCCGGCGTTTGGCGCCGGGAACGACAACCGACAGGTCGCCGTCGGCCAATGCGCCCATGCAACGTGTCAACGCGCCGATCGGGCGAATGACCTTGCGGACGATGACGGCCAAGCCGATGATGCCGAGCGCCAACACCAACAGGAAGAGCGCCAGGAACGACAATGTATGGGTCAGCGCTGTAGACTTTGCCGTTGCGGCATTGGCGTTCAACGTATCCATGGCAAGCGATGCGATATCCGCAACCTTCCCCAGGGCAGCCGTGGTCGGCGCTCTCCATTGATCGATTGTCAGCGGCGACTTTTCGCCCGCACTCAGTTTGGCAATGACGTCGGCGCGCATTTTAGCGTAGTCGCCGGTAAAATATGCTGCATCGGCAACCTTGAAACCATCCTTGATGGCCTGGGGCGTATCCTTATGATCGACGAGCACCCGAACAGCTTTCCACGCATAGGCGACATTGGCGTCTCCCGCGGCCAGTTTGACCTGGTTCTCAGCTGAAATCTGCTGGCCAGAGGTCACGGCGTTGTTGAGGATCAAGGCACTGCCGCCGCCAAGGGCACGGGTCGACCATGCATAGGCGCGCATCTGGATCATCGGCATCAACGCCGCGTCGAGCGTGCGCATGCGGCCTTCCGCAGCCTCGGACGCCTTTTCAAGATCGGCCAGGAACGTCCCGCCCAGATCCATTGACGCCTTGGTGATGCTTGCGTCACGAGCCTCAAGCGGCTTTGCCAATTCGGCATCGATGGTTTTACGATAGGTCGCGACTTTTTCATAAGTGGCCAACACCGTTGCGATCGGCGCCGACAAGTCGGTAGCCTTGATCCCTCCAGCGATCACTTTTGCCTCATTCATACCAGCATCGACAACCGCCCGGTTTTTCTGCACCGATTGGACGGAGCCAGCGCCATCGGCAATGGAGATCGACAGGGCGGAGGCGCTGTCGCCGCGCTCGCTGCGAAATGCCAAAAGCGCCTTGAACAACGCCTTGTCAAAACCGGTCAGTTCCGAAACTTCGGCATTGACCTGATAGGTCCGGTACGAAGACAGCATGGAATTTCCAACCAGCACATTCAGCATAAGGCTGAGCAGGGCGAAAACGCTAATGAGCACATTTCTGATGGAGAGCGTCATGGTAAGTTCCAGTGGTTGCAAATTTCAACTCATTGAAAGCTAATTTGGATAAACTGCGGTTAACGCCATCAGGCTTTTTATGACGTCTTTCCGTATAAAATTGCCAGTCTCGCCATTCGCTCGGGTATAGAGGCCTCAAAGCGGCCAGTGGCGTGAGTTTTGCATGTATGTAAAGTGTCTCATCATTTGATCAGCAGTTCGATCGGCAGTTGTGATTTCACTCATTGTCATTGTGACCCGCACCATCTTCTTGCTACACGTTTCTTGGCGATTTCATCGCTGGCCGCCTGCGAGCGGGATAATTTTTAACCTCAAATCATCCGGGTGAATGTCCGATATGTCTCCCAGAAAACAGATCATCCTCAATGCCTTCAACATGAATTGCGTGGGGCATATCAATCACGGGCTCTGGGCGCATCCGCGCGACCGTTCGCACGACTATAAATCTCTTCGCTACTGGACTGATCTGGCCCGCACACTGGAGCGTGGTCTGTTCGATGGGCTGTTTCTCGCCGATATTGTCGGGGTCTACGATATTTACCAGAACTCGGTCGACCTGACATTGCGGGAATCGATCCAGCTACCCGTCAACGATCCGATGCTGCTGGTATCTGGCATGGCTGCTGTGACCGACAATCTTGGCTTCGGTATTACGGTGAATACCAGTGTTGAGGCGCCCTATACCTTTGCCAGGAAAATCTCGACGCTCGATCATCTCACCTCAGGCCGGATCGGCTGGAATATCGTCACCGGTTATCTCGACAGCGCCGCCAAGGCATTGGGCAAGACCGGCATGACAGAGCATGACGCCCGCTATGACCAGGCCGATGACTATATGGACCTGCTGTATAAGCTTTGGGAAGGCAGCTGGGAGGAGGGGGCCGTGCGCCTCGACAAACAGGCACGGATATATGCCGATCCTGCCAAGGTTCATAAGGTGCAGCACAACGGGCCCTATTACCAGTCCGAGGGCTACCATCTGAGCGAGCCCTCTATCCAGCGTACGCCGGTACTCTATCAGGCCGGCACATCGGGCCGTGGCCGGAAATTTGCCGCGCGCCACGCCGAATGCGTGTTTATTGGTGCCACGGACAAGGCCGCGGCGCGTAAAACCTCCCAGGCTCTAAGGGAAGAGGTGGTTGCCGCAGGGCGCCGTCCTGATGATATCAAGATCTTTCTCGGTGTTACTGTGGTGACCGACAAAAGCCGGGAAGCCGCCGCCGACAAGCTGGCGGATTATCGCCGCTATGCCAGCCCGGAAGCGGGCCTGGCGCATTTTTCGGCCGGAAGCGGTATCGATCTCTCCCGCTACGAGCTTGATGATCCTATCCAGTACGGCCCCACCAACGCCATCCAGTCCGTCACGCAGCTTGCCAAACAGAAGGGTTGGACCAAGCGGCAATTGCTGAACGAGCTTTCCATCGGCGGGCGCTATCCACTGATCACCGGCGCGCCTGGCGAGGTGGCGGAGGAACTGATGTCCTGGATCGATGAAGGCGATATCGATGGTTTCAATCTCACCCGGACCGTGACGCCGGAGAGCTACGAGGATTTTATCGAGTTTGTGGTGCCGGAATTGCAAAGCAGGGGCGCTTACAAGACCAGCTATGGTGACGGTTCCTTGCGCCATCGGCTGTTTGGCGAAGGCAACCGGCTTCCCGCTCGCCATGCCGGCAGCCTCTATCGACACACGGAAAGGTAGCGCCGCGACATCGCGGCGAGAACTTTTATGCCTGGCAATGTTTCGTGACTGAAGGCCCTGCATCTGAAAGCCTTCTTCAATGCCCATGACGAGTCCGCCGCATTGGCAGTGCGTTTTTCTCCATGGCCCAGCCTGACAGAAAAACATACCTTCATTTAGTGCATAAAAAACATAGATTAACTTCAATAACCGTCAATGTCTGCGATGCTGCCTCGGCATGTTTGCAGCAAAGGACGGCGCCGATGACCAGGACAATTCACTTCAACGCCTTCGATATGAATTGCGTCGGACACCAATCGCCTGGATTGTGGGCGCATCCAGACGACAGGTCTTATACCTATAAGGATCTGGATTATTGGCAGAATTTGGCGCGTACCCTGGAGCGCGGCATCTTTGATGGCATCTTCATTGCTGACGTGATCGGCTATTACGATGTCTATAAAGGCTCCAATTTCCACGCCATCCAGCAGGCGGCGCAAATTCCGGTCAACGATCCGTTGCAACTGGCCGCACCCATTGCTTTGGCCACCGAACATCTGGGCATTGGCATCACCGCATCAACCTCGTTTGAGCATCCCTATACGTTTGCCCGCAGACTCGCGACGGCCGACCACCACACCAAGGGCCGGGTAGGGTGGAACATTGTGACCTCCTATCTGGAGAGCGGTGCCAAGAATGTTGGCCAATCCGGCCTGAAGCGCCATGATAATCGCTATGAGATTGCCAATGAATATCTTGAGGTGATCTACAAACTGCTGGAAGGCAGCTGGGAAGAGGGCGCTATCATCCGTGATCCGAAGGGGCGGGTTTTCACCGATCCGGCCAAGGTTCATGAAATCGGCCATAAGGGCAAGCATTTCGATGTTCCCGGTTATGGTTTGACCGAGCCTTCGCCGCAACGCACTCCGGTGCTGTATCAGGCGGGCGCATCCGGTCCGGGCAAGAAATTTGCGGCGGAACATGCGGAATGCGTGTTTGTGGCGGCACCCACCAAATCGGTGCTGAAAGCCTATGTTGCCGAGATTCGCCAGCAGGCTGCCGCTGCCGGGCGCGATCCGAATGCCCTCAAAATCTACACGCTGATCACCATCATTACCGATGAGACCGAGGCAAAGGCCAGGGCGAAGTTTGAAGATTATAAGCAATATGTATCCTACGATGGCTCGCTGGTGTTCATGTCCGGCTGGAGCGGCATTGATTTTGGCCAATATGCGCCAACCGATGTGATCCAGAAGGTAGAGACCAACGCCATCCATTCGTTTGTCGAGCATATCGCTGGCGGCGACAAATCCTGGACCATTGAAGAACTGGCAAAATTCGGTGGCATTGGAGGGTTGGGTCCGGTGTTTGTTGGCGCGCCCGATCAGGTTGCTGATATTTTGCAAGAATGGGTGGCGGACACCGATGTGGATGGCTTCAACATTGCCTATGCGGTCACGCCCGGCAGTTTTGAGGATGTGGTCAACCACATTGTACCGGAACTGCAAAAGCGCGGAGCCTATCCCACCGCCTACAAACCCGGAACCCTGCGCGAAAAGCTGTTCGGCCAAGGGCCATATTTGCCGCAAAACCATCCCGCCGATCAATACCGCGATATTGAGGCGTTCAAGCGCGCCCAAAAGGCTCCGCTGGCTAATGCCAGCTAAATTTTCATCCCAATTTCAAGCAACGAGGCACGATATGGGTACCGTTACTGACACCAAGATCGATTACACCGTTCACCCGCGCGTCAATTCCAGCGATCCGGTTGCTCCGCGCCCGCGCCCAGCCGTGCCAGCCCATATCGTGCAATCCGATGCCGAGGCGATTGAGATTGCAAAGCGGCTGGCCGAGCGCTTCAAGGTCAATGCTGCCTTGCGTGACCGGGAAGGATTGTTGCCGATTACCGAGCTGGATGAATATTCCCAAAGCGGGCTGTGGAGCATCAACGTTCCGAAAGCCTATGGCGGGCCGGAAGTGTCCTACGCCACCGTTGCCAAGGTGATTTCCACCATCGCGAGCGCCGATCCTGCCATTGCGCAGGTGACGCAAAACCATTTGGCCATTGTTGCCACCGTTGATCTCGATGGCACCGAAGAGCAGAAACAGCTGTTCTTTGGCTGGGCTTTGCAGGGCTTGCGCTACGGCAATGCGTTTTCGGAATTGAAAAGCAAGACGGTTGCCGATTTTGAAACCAAGGTGGTGCATGACGGTGACGACGTGATCGTTAATGGTGAGAAATTCTACACCACCGGAGCACTTCTCTCCCATGTTGTACCGATTGTTGGCGTTGATGAAACCGGCCAAGGCTATCTGGTGTTTGCCGACCGCGAAGCACCCGGCCTGACTGTGACCAACAATTGGTCCAGCTTTGGCCAGCGCACCACGGCCTCTGGCTCGGTGAAACTTGAGAATGTGCGGGTGCCGAAGGTTCGCGCTTTGAAAGTCACCTCGTTTGATCATCCCACGGTGGGTGGTCCGGTCTCACAGATCATCCAGTCGGCCATTGATGCAGGCATCGCCCGTGGGGCGATTGATGACACCATCAGGTTTGTCAAAACCCTCAGCCGTCCGTGGATTGATAGCGGCAAGCAAAGGGCCAGCGAAGACCTGTTTACCATTGCAGCCATTGGCGATCTGAAAATCCGGCTGCATGCGGCGGAAGCGCTGCTGGAGATTGCTGGTCGCAGCATTGATGCAGCGCGGGCCAATGCAACGCTGGACACGGTTTCTGAAGCAACCATCAAGACCGGCGAATCCAAGGTGCTGACCACTGAAATTGCCATTCTCGCCACCAACAAGCTGTTTGAGCTGGCGGGCACCCGCTCGACATTGGCGGAACATGGTCTGGACCGCCATTGGCGCAATGCGCGGGTGCATACATTGCATGATCCGGTGCGTTGGAAATTCTACCACGTTGGCAATTACTACCTGAACGGCGAGCATCCGCCGCGCCATGCATGGAATTGAGTGGGGAACTGAGGCAGAGCAATGAGCACCACAGATCGTACACTCCACCGTCAGGCGGCCCTGACGGCTGGTCGCCCGGCTCCGCATATTCCGCCACGGCGGACCAAAGCGCATGTGATCAAGGACGATGCCGAGGCAGTCGCTGTTGCCAAGGAATTGGCCCGTGACTTTGCCGTGGGCGCAGCAGAGCGTGATCGGCAGCGGCGTTTGCCGGTGGCCGAGATTGACCGCTTTTCCCAAAGTGGGCTTTGGGCCATTTCAGTGCCAAAGGCTTACGGCGGCGCTGGCGTATCGACGGTGACACTCGCGGAGGTGACGGCGATCATCTCGGCAGCAGATTCCTCCATCGGGCAAATTCCGCAAAACCATTTCTATATGGTGGAAGCGCTGCGGCTCTCTGGTTCCGATGCGCAGAAGGCGCATTATTTTCAGCGGGTTCTCGATGGGGATCGGCTGGGCAATGCCTTTACCGAAATCGGCACCAAAACCCCGGTGGATTACAAGACCCATTTTGCGGAGCGCGATGGCAAGCTGCTGTTAAACGGACAGAAATTCTACGCGACCGGATCGCTGTTTGCCCACATCATTGTTGCCGTTGCCAAAGGTCCGAATGGCCGCGTGCATCTGGTGTTTATCGATCGCGCCACACCCGGTCTTGATCTGGTGGATGACTGGACCTCCTTTGGTCAGCGCTCCACCGGCAGCGGCACGGTGACCTTTGACGATGTGGAAATCACCCCGTTTCAGGTGGTGGATCATGATGAGAATTTCGATAAGCCAACGCCGATGGGACCATTTGCCCAGATCATCCATTCGGCAGTGCAAGTCGGTATTGCGCGGGGTGCTTTGGCTGAAACCATCTCCTATGTCCGCGCCCATGCAAGGCCGTTTTTCGAGCTGAGTATTGAGCATGGCTATGAAGACCCACACACCATCCATGCGGTGGGCGATGTCTCCATCCGCGTCCATGCCGCCGATGCGCTCTTGGCGCGGGCAGGGCGCATTCTGGACATTGCAACGGCCAATCCCACCGCGCAAACGGTGGCAGAAGCCTCGATTGCCGTGGCCGAAGTGAAAGCATTGGGGACGGAGGTGGCGCAATTGGCCGCCACCAAGCTGATTGAGCTTGGTGGTGCGCGCTCCACGTTGGAGGCTTATGGGCTGGATCGCTATTGGCGCAATGCTCGCACCCATTCGCTGCACGATCCAGTGCGCTGGAAATATCACCATATCGGCAATTTCTACCTGAATGATCAGCTGCCGCCACGCCACGGGGCCATCTGACGTTCAGATTTTCTATCCGCCGGGTGCATACCTCTGCACCCGGCCTTTTCTTGACCATAGGAAACCACAACATGACCTATCAGCCTGATCCCAAGCGCTATGATAACGCCCATTTTCGCCGCACAGGCCGAAGTGGTCTGAAACTGCCCGCATTGTCCTTTGGCCTCTGGCATAATTTTGGCGATACCACGCCAGTTGAAACCCAACGCTCTATCCTGTTCAAGGCGTTTGATCTGGGCATTACCCATTTCGATCTCGCCAACAATTACGGCCCACCAGCAGGCAGCGCCGAAATCAACTTTGGCCGCATCCTGCGCGAGGATTTTGCAGGTCTGCGCGATGAGCTGATAATTTCCACCAAGGCTGGCTGGGATATGTGGCCGGGGCCTTATGGTCGCGGCGGTGGCTCGAAAAAGGCGCTGCTCTCCAGCCTTGATCAGAGCCTGACACGGCTGGGTGTTGATTATGTCGATATCTTCTATTCGCACCGCTATGATGCCGAAACGCCTTTGGAAGAAACCGCCGATGCCTTGGCGCAAGCCGTGCGGCAGGGCAAGGCGCTGTATGTGGGCATTTCATCCTATTCCGGCACCAAGACCCGCGAGATTGCAGCGCTTTTGAAAGAACGGCAGGTGCCACTGTTGATCAATCAGCCCGCCTATAACCTGTTCAATCGCTGGATTGAAAAAGATCTGATTGATGCCGCCGATGAGGTTGGCGCTGGCATCATTGCGTTTACGCCACTGGCACAAGGCCTTCTGACCAACAAATACCTCAACGGCATTCCAGACGATGCCCGCGTCAACCGCCCCGGCGGTGATTTCCTGCGGCCCGAGCATTTGAAGGAAGAAAACATTGTGCGCGCCCGCGCCTTGAATGAAATTGCCACCCGCCGTGGCCAATCTCTGGCGCAGTTGGCGATTGCATGGGTCTTGCGCGATCCGCGCGTGACATCGGCCCTGATTGGAGCCAGTTCTGCCCGGCAGATTCAGGAAAATGTCGATGCTTTGAACAATCTCTCCTTCACAGCCGAAGAACTGGCCGAGATTGACCGCTATGCGGTCGAAGGTGGCATCAACCTTTGGGAAAAGCCTTCCCACGATCAAGTGGTGTAAGGACAAACAAAAACGGCCTGAACAGAAATGTTCAGGCCGTTTTACATTTCAGATGGCGAGACAATCAGCCGCCATATTCAATGATCTCCAGCCCCGCATTGTAATCGGTGGCGTAGATTAAGCCATTGGCATCCACAAACACATCCGCCGACTGGATGACCTTGGGGCGACCGGGTCTGCGGTCCGTCATCGTGGTGGGGGCGGCAGGCACCAGAGCGCCTGTTTCCACCGGATGGTATGGATCAGAAATATCAAAAGCGCGGATGCCTGCATTTTGCCAGGTGGCGAAAATCAGCGTGTCGGACACAAATGAGCCGGGCCGGTTTTCATGCAGGTTATGGGGGCCAAAATGGCCGCCTTTCTGGGTGTAATCGATCTCATTCGGGATCGGGAAGGTGGAGATGCTGATCGGATTTTCCGGCACGCGGATATCAAACACCCATGTGTGCTTGCGGCCATCTTCTTCATTATCCAGCACCGCTTCATCTGCCACGACCAGCAGATCACGCCCCGGCAGCGGCAAAGGCGAATGGGTGCCGCCGCCATAGGGTGGGGACCAATTGTGGTGCTTGATGAGTTTGGGTGCTGAATGGTCCTTGATGTCGAGAAGTGTCAGCCCGCCATCGCGCCAGCAGGCATAGGCCGTGTCGCCATGCACCAGCGCGTGGTGCAGGGCATAGCGTTTGCCATCCGCCCATGTGCGGCTTTCGCCTGCTGCTGTGTTCATGCCCGGCAACCACCAGCGGCCAACCAGTTCCGGCTTGGTGGGATCAGCCATGTCGATGGTCACGAAAATATAATCGGAAAAGCCATCGAGCAGCGCCGATGCATAGGCATAGCGCCCGCCAACATACCAGAGCCGATGAAAGCCCACGCCATCCACATCCAATTGCCCGATCTTGCGCGGGGCGGCTGGTGTGGAAATGTCATAGACCGTCATGCCCGCTGTCCACGCCCGTTCGCGCTTGCTGGCAGCGACCGTTTCGCCGACTGATTGGGTGTAATAGGCTTTTTCATCCGTAAAACTTTCCACATCGGCAAACAGATCAAGGGCGTTGATCACCAACAGCAGATCACCATGGGTTTGCAGATGGATGTTCCATGTGTTGGCGGGGGCCTGCACGTAGTTCACGGTTTTCGGATGTTTCGGATCACGCACATCGATAATGGAGAAGCCCTGCGACCACGGATGCGCCACATAGGCATGGCCATGATGCACCATCAATTGCAGCCCATCACCGCGTCCGCCAATGTCGCTATGGCCGATCAGTTTCATATTGCGGGCAAAGTCTGGCTTTGGCAGGTCTAGGGTGGTCATTGGGCTTCTCTCTCTTTCAGTCGGCTTGCGGCATTACTTGACGGTTGATGGAATCCACGCAGCCGTGGCGGCATCGCTCTTCAAAAACGCCGGGAATTTTTGCTGCAATTCCTCAATCGAGCCGATCTTGTTGTTCACCAGATCATCGCGAGTAATCAAGGTTGGCTTGAGCAACACGGAATGGCCGGGATTTTGTCCGGCAACGGAAAGCGAGACTGCCCGCACCGAAACCTCACCCACCACGGCAGCATTGGTGGCAGCGGTTGCCACCCAGGCGCTGTCTGGCTCAATCATCAACTGAATATCAGCCGTGGAAATATCCACACCATAGATTTTGACCTTGCTGGACAGGCCAAGCTCATCAATGGCCAATTTCGCGCCCTTGGCGAATTCATCCCATGGGGTGAAAATCACCGAAATATCGGGGTTGGCGCGCAGCACAGCCTTGGTCTGGTCGGCAACGGTGGCCGGAACCGTGTCATTGACCACGCCCCAGACGGCCTTTTCCTTCAGATTATGCTTGGCCACATAGTCCTTCCACACCGCATAGCGGCGATCCAGCGGCGCAAACCCGGCGACATAGATAGCGCCACCGTTAAAGCCATCGCCCTTGTCCTTCACGGCTTGATCCAGCACCAGCTTGGCCATATCGGCATCGCTTTGCTCAATTTGCGGAATGTTGGGATTGTCGAGGTTCACATCATAGGCCACCACCTTGATGCCCGCATCCAACGCCTTTTGCGCTACATCCTGCAACACTTCCGGGCGGCCATTGTTGATGATGATGCCATCGACCTTCAGGTTGATGGCCTGCTCGATCAAAGCGCGTTCCGCATCATTGTCATTGCGGGCCTGCGAAACCGTGAGGTTGATGCCCAGTGCATCAGCCTGCCGCTTGACGCCTGCCTCAAAAGCTTGCAGCCAATCACCACCGCCGAGATAGCTTACAACGGCAATGTTGACGGTTTTCTTATCAAACGGGGCAGGCGCGCCCGCAATGCCTGCGGCTGAGGCCGTGGTGGCAAAAATCGATCCGGCCAGAAGAACTGCGCCAAGGGTACGAAGAGATTTGATCATGTTGGTTCCATTCAGATGAGAAGGTCGATGTTTATGTGCGGGCGCGGCTGACGCCATAGGTGAGGGCAAGGGCGCCAACCAGCACGAAACCCTTGACGAAATCCTGGGTGTAATAGGGGGCGTTGAGCATGGTCAGGCCATTGAGCAAAATGCCAACAAACACCGCACCAATGATGGTGCCCAGCACGTTGGGACGGCGCAGGCCCAGCACGGCAAAGCCGATGAGTGAGGCTGCAACCGAGTCCATCAGCAGCGATGCCCCCGAAGAGACATCGCCCCGGCCAACGCGCGCCGCCACGATAATCCCGCCAAAGGCCGCCAGCGTGCCGGAGAGGACATAGGCGAATGTCTTGATCTTGGCGGTATTAGCCCCCGCCAGCCGGGTTGCCACTTCATTGCCGCCGGTGGCAAACAGGAGCCGACCAAGACGGGTGCGCTCTGTCAAAACAAACAGCGTCACCGCCACAATGGCCAGCAGAATGACTGGGAAGGGGATAAGGCCAAACAGGCTGGAACGACCGATGGTCAAAAACAGCGGATCATATTTGCCCGTTGCCGTTGTTCCATTGGGCAGAATGAGACCGACCGAAATGGAACGCCCTGCGGTTGGGATCAATTGCAGACCGGACAGAAGAAACATCATCGCCAACGTGGCAAGAAGGTCTGGCACTTTGAGCTTGACGATCAAAAAGGCATTGGCAAAGCCAATCAACGCGCCAAAGGCCAGCACCAGCGGTACGGTTTGATAGGCATTCAAGCCCAGCACAATCATGGCATAGCTGGATGCCATCACGCTGGAGGCTGCCACCGCGCCCACCGAGAGATCAAAACCGCCAATTGCCAGCGTCACCGTCACGCCTGCCCCAATGATGGCCACCACGGCAACCGCTTGCAAAATGCTCATCAAGTTGTTGATGTTGATAAAGGCGGGCTGGGCAAGGCTGAAGATCACAATCAACCCCGCCAGCAAAATGAACACCGCACCGCGCCGGATGGTTTCCCGCACAAGGCTTGCCAAACTTTGGCGGTCCTGCGCTTGGGCCAGCGTCTCTTTGGGAATGTCATTCACCGTCGTCATCAGGCGATTTCCTTGTGGTGATGGGCTGATGCAGCCGTTGGCGTCAGCTCAATCAGCGTGTGTTGATCAATCAGCAAAATGCGGTCGGCCACCTCCTGTGCTTCCTCAAAATCCGAGGTGGCTATCAGGGTTGCGCGATCCGCGTGGCTGCGAATGGTGGTGATAATATCTTGCCGGGCCCCGACATCGACGCCCTGAAATGGCTCATCCAGCAACAACAGGCGGCTTTGCTCCACTTCCCAGCGGGCAATCACCGTCTTTTGCTGGTTGCCACCAGACAGCGACCAGACGGAAGCATCAGGCCCCGCCGCTTTGATTCCAAGCCGGGAAATGGCAGCCTTTGCCTTCACCCGTTCAGCATCCGACGCCAGAAAACCCGAAGGATACCAGCGCTTGAGATGCGGCAGGCTGATGGTGGCTGCCACGCTTTCGCCCGGCCAATCGGCAGGCATCAGGGCCGAACGGTGGCGATCTTCCGCAACAAGCGCGACACCTGAGGCAATGGCCTCTGCCGGGCTTTTGGGGGCATAGCGCTTGCCATCCAGAACGGCTTCACCTGCCACAAATTGGCCCGCTCCAAACAATGCTGATAGCAGCCTGCTTTTGCCCGCGCCCAGCACGCCTGTTATGGCCACCACTTCACCCTCGCGCACCGTAAGATCAAAGGGTTTGCTGCTGTTCAGCAGTCGAATGCCACGCAAATCCAGCACGGTTTTGCCAAATTCTGTGCGCCGATCCGGGCGCGCGATGTTCAATGCGCGGCCAATCATGGTCTCAAGGGCTGCATCGAAATCAATCGGACGACGGAGCGCCCCGACATTGCGCCCGCCTCGCAGAATAACCACGCGGTCGGCAAGGGCTGCCAGATCGGCCGTGCGATGCGAGATATAGAGAATGGCTATGCCACGGGCTTTCAAGCCCAACAAAATGGCATAGAGGCGTTCCGCTTCCTGCGTTGAGAGGCTGGCCGTTGGCTCGTCCAAAATCAACAATTCGGCCTTATTGGCAAGCGCACGGGCAATGGCCACCATTTGCCGATCGGCCGCCCCAAGATCAGCAAAATCGCGGTCCAAAGGCAGGTTAAAACCCGCGTCACTCAAAATGCGCGCTGCCTCACGCCGCACGCTTTTGGTTGATAGAAAAAACGGCTGACGGCCATCGATATAGTGATTGAGCAGCAGCGCATCGGCCACGCTCAAGCCCGGAATGCCCACCACATCCGTGGATTGGTGAACCGTCACCACACCAAATTTGGCGGCTTCTGCCGGGCTTTGCGGGGCAAAAGGCTGGCCTTTTAGCAAAATACTGCCGGAATCCGCCGATTGCACGCCTGAGAGAATTTTCACCAGCGTGGATTTCCCAGCCCCGTTTGCGCCCATCAGGGCAACAATTTCGCCCGGCTCGATCACCAGAGATGCATCAATCAAGGCTCTGGTGGAGCCGAAGGAGCGCGAGATGGTTTGGACATCGAGAAGGGGCATGTTGGGTTCACCAATTGTGTTGATCAGGTGATAAACCCTTGGTGACCGCCAGCAAGAATGGCAGTTTCAAACATCATTTAATATATAGAATAAATTTGCATAACAGGTGGGCCGAACGATGCCTGCTATGGTGTGCCGATCATTATACTGTCGCATAGCGCGATCAAAACTGGCATTTATCAACGATTGCTGGAGCAGCCGGCATCGCAAACTCCGCGGATAAAATAACCGGAGAATGCGGCACAAAGGGCAAAGAAATCTATTCTTGACCGGAATTTCACGTATTAAAAATCTATAATACGGTAGATTTTATTGATAATAATCCCCATGTGGCCCGATTGGTGGCCTTTGTTCAACATGGGGAACCCGATGACATCGATCCTGCGCCTTCTGGCATTCACCGCTCTTTCACCTTTGGTTTTAACGCACTCGGCTGTTGCGGCTGGTATTGCTGGCGCACCGGCGCCGTTTGACCAAGGTGGCGTCAAGCTGGCGCTGATTAGTTATATTTCCGCTGGCGATTTCTTTCAGGCCTATCAGGCGGGCGCACAGGCGCAGGCCAAGGCGCTGGGGGTTGATCTGAGGATTTTCCCCGGTCGTCAGGATGCTGCCGAGCAGCGCGAGCAGATTTTACAGGCGATTAATCTCGGCGTGAAAGGCATTGTCATTGACCACGGCCTGCCGGAATCGCTCAGCGATGTCGTCCAGCAGGCGCTCGACAAGGGCATAAAGGTCGTGGCTTTCGATGTGAACCTGAACAACCCGAAAATCCCGCAGGTGGAACAATCCGACCACAAACTGGCCGAACTGACGCTGGATCAGGCGATCAAGGATAATGGCAAGAGTTTCAATGCTGGATATGCCTATGTCGCTGGTTTTGCACCCTTGGATCGCCGCAATGAAATCTGGGACAAGGTCAAAGCTGCCAACAGCGGCATTGTTGAAAAAGCACGTTTCGGCACGGTCAGCGACACCACAGCCACCTCCACCGCCGATCAGGCCAAAGCGGTGTTTCGTGCCAACCCGGATATTTCCGTAGTTTTTGCGCCCTATGATGAATTCGCCCGTGGCGTCAAACTCGCTGCCGCCGATCTGGGCATCAGCGCCAAGCTGAAAATCTATTCGGCGGATATTTCCACCGCTGACATTCAGGAAATTGTTGAGGATGGCAGCCCCTGGGTGGCAACCGCTGCCACCAATCCGGCAGTCGTGGGTGCCGTTTCCATCCGCGCTGCCGCCTTGCAGATTGCCGGCGAAACGGTGCCGCATCAGATTATTGTCGATCCGGTTCTGGTGACGCAAAAGCAATTGCGGGATGCCAACGTCAAGACCATCGAAGAATTGGCCAAGAAAATTCCAAGCTTCTCGACAAGCTCTGCTGTCACGGCAAGCTGGATTCCGTCTGCTGCTTTTTGAGCACCTCCCTCCCAAGCAGGCTCTGCGCAGACAAAAACGGAAGCACCTCACGGTGCTTCCGTTTTCCATGTTTGATCAGGCTGCCTTGCTGTTCTGCACGCCAGAAGATGCCGCATCGAGACCACGTTGGATATCGGCGATGATGTCATCGATATGCTCAATGCCGATGGAAAGGCGCACATAGCCCGGCGAAACGCCACTTGCGGCCTGTTCTTCGGCGGTCAGCTGGGAGTGGGTGGTCGAGGCCGGATGAATGGCGAGGCTGCGGGCATCACCAATATTCGCAACGTGATAGAGCAATTCGAGCCCGTCGATGAACTGGCGTCCAGCGTCCAGCCCGTCTTTCAGCTCAAAGCCAACCAGGCCGCCGTAACCACCCTTAAGATACTTATTGGCCCGCTCACGCCATACGCCGCTCTGCTGGGATGGATAGATCACCTTGGCAATTTCTGGCCGCTTGGCCAGATAGTCTGCAACGGCTGCGGCGTTTTTAACGTGGCGCTCAATGCGAAGCGGCAGGGTTTCAATACCTTGCAAAAGCTGGAAGGCGTTGAAGGGTGAGAGTGCAGCTCCAAGATCACGCAGCAGGGTCACACGCGCCTTGATGATATAGGCAATCGGTCCCAGCGGCTTGGTGGCTTCCGTCCAGACGGCACCGTGGTAGCTTGGATCGGGTGTGTTCAGCGCGGGCTGGCGCTCTTTGTGGGCTTCCCAATCGAAATTGCCGCCATCAACGATCAAACCGCCAATGGACGTGCCGTGGCCGCCAAGATATTTGGTGGAGGAATAAACAACCACAGCCGCGCCATGATCAAAAGGCCGCGCCAGCAAGGGGGCTGCGGTATTGTCCACAATCAGCGGAATGCCGAATTCGCGGCCAATGCTTGCCACCTCGGCAATCGGGAAAACGGTCAGTTTCGGGTTTGGCAAGGTTTCGGCATAATAGGCGCGGGTGCGCTCATCTGTGGCGCGGCGGAAGTTTTCCGGGTCTGTCGGATCAACAAAACGAACCTCAATGCCCTGATCTTTCAGCGTGTTGGCAAACAGGTTCCATGTGCCGCCATAGAGATCGGTGGAGCTGACGATATTGTCGCCGACTTTGGCAAGGTTCTGGATCGCAAAGGCAGACGCCGCCTGACCGGAGGCAAGCGCCAATGCCGCAACGCCGCCTTCGATGGCTGCAATGCGCTGCTCAAGCACATCCACCGTTGGGTTGCCGATGCGGCTATAGATATTGCCCAGCTCTTTCAGGGCAAACAGATTGGCCGCATGCTCCGTATCTCGGAACTGAAAAGACGTGGTCTGATAGATCGGAACGGCGACAGCCCCCGTCGTCGGGTCGGCGCGCCAGCCGGCATGAAGGGCCAGCGTTTCTGGATGCAATGGTTTGCTGCTCATCTATAACTCCCGTCCTGTGTTGAATTTCCGCCAGTCACCGCCCTGGATTTTTGCTATGCCTTTGGCCTCTGTGACGGTTGCATGATGGAATAATCCATCGATTAAGTAGAGAAATATTCTTCCCTTCTTTCGACACCGCTTAGAAATTGCGCCTGAGGGAAGAGCCGGTCGTCTGCTGCCTCTTAACGTCTGAGCGAAAAGCTGGCTGGGATGATCGCTGCGCCATTTCGGTGCTGATTGGGTCGGTTTTTCCCACTTGGTTTATCAAGACGCAAAATCCTTTCTCGGCCAAACAGCAAATAATCTTACTCTATAGAAAAACTAGACAACCGGAGAAGACGACATGTCAGGCGACGAATTCAACACTGAAATTGGACGGCGTCAGCTCATCAAGCTCTCGGCCTTTGCCGGCGCAGCGGTTGCTGGGGCAAGCCTGCTTGGTGTCAATGCTGCCCATGCAGCAGATGAAGCTCTCAGCCTGAAGGGCAAACGGATCGGCATCAGCACGGCAGGGACCGACCATTTCTTCGACCTCCAGGCCTATAATGCCCAGATTGCCGAAGTGAAGCGTCTGGGCGGCGAACCTCTTGCCGTCGATGCGGGCCGTAGCGATGGCAAGCTGGTGGCGCAACTCCAAACCCTGATCGCCCAAAAGCCGGATGCCATCGTGCAATTGCTCGGCACCTTGACGGTTATCGACCCCTGGCTGAAACGGGCGCGCGACGCTGGCATTCCGGTTCTGACCATCGATGTCGGCTCCAGCCATTCGCTGAACAATTCGACCTCCGACAATTGGGGCATCGGCAAGGATCTGGCCCTGCAACTGGTCTCTGACATCGGTGGCGAAGGCAATGTCGTGGTCTTCAATGGCTTTTATGGCGTGACGCCCTGCGCTATCCGCTATGACCAGCTTGTCAACGTCATCAAATATTTCCCGAAGGTCAAGATTATCCAGCCGGAACTGCGCGACGTCATCCCCAATACCGTGCAGGACGCATTCGCCCAGGTCACCGCCATTCTGAACAAATATCCGGAAAAAGGCTCGATCAAAGCCATCTGGTCCGCCTGGGACATTCCGCAATTGGGGGCAACCCAGGCGCTGGCGGCAGCCGGGCGCACGGAAATCAAGACCTACGGCGTCGATGGCAGCCCTGAAGTGTTGCAACTGGTGGCGGACCCGGCCTCGCCTGCCGCCGCCGATGTCGCGCAGCAGCCCGCCGAACTCGGTCGCCAGGCCATTCAGAATGTGGCGCTGCTGCTGTCCGGCAAGACCTTGCCGCGTGAGAGCTATGTGCCAGCCCTGCTGGCCAACAAGCAGACTGTCAACGAGGTCACCAGGAAGCTCGGGATCGGCTGATCGCCAAGGCAGGGTGTTGGAACGCCACAGCTTATGCCGGGGGCGACAAGCGGCTTTGCGAAGGACATTTTTATGCGTGAGAGACAGCCTGCGGAGGGCGATGCAATCCGCTTTCATGGCATTTCCAAACGGTTTGGCGGAGCAAGAGCGCTGGCCGAGGTATCGTTTGGCATTCGCGCTGGAACGATCCATGGGCTTGTCGGCCAGAATGGCGCGGGAAAATCGACCCTGATCAAGATTCTCGCCGGTCTTCACCGGCAGGATGACGGAACGATCAAGATCGACGGGGTCGCAATACAGAATCTGACGCCGCCGCTGGTCGAAAAACTGGGCATCCATTTCATTCATCAGGATCGCCTTCTGGTCTCGTCCTTCACGGTTGGCGAGGCCTTGTTTCTGGGGTGCGAACCGAAGATTGCCGGCACGCCATTTCTGGATCGGCGCGCGATGAAACGCCAGGCGCAGGCGATTTTGCAGGACTATTTCGGCCTGAGCCTGCCGACCAATGCATTGATCGGCGAGCTGACCACCGCGCAAAAGCAGATCGTCCAGATCACACGCGCACTGCTGGCCAAGCCCAAGGTGCTGGTGTTCGACGAACCGACGGCGGCGCTGGTGCGGCGCGAGGCCGATATGCTGTTTTCCCTGATTCGACGGCTGCGGGACGAGGGGGTGACGATCGTTTACATCTCGCATTACTTGGCCGAAATCGAAGCGCTTTGCGACGACGTGACCGTGCTGCGCAATGGTGAGGTCGTTGCCAGCCGCTCGCTTGCCGGTCTTTCGGCAAAACAGATTGCAACCCTGATGGTGGAGCGCGATATTGCCGAGATGTTTCCAAAATCGGTCGTCGCCAAGGGCGAGCGCCTGCTGGACGTTCGTGGCTTGACAGCCGAAGGCCAGTATCAGGACGTGTCCTTCAGCCTGCACCGGGGCGAAGTGCTCGGCATCACCGGTCTTTTAGGCTCCGGTGCCAAGGAACTGTTGCAGACACTGTTTGGTCTGGAAACAGCAGGCTCGGGCACCATTCAAACGGACGAGACGGTGGTGTCATTCGACAGCCCACATCAGGCCGTGTCGCGCAATCTGGCGCTTGTGCCGGAAGACCGGCGCGGCAATGGCGTGGCTTTGGACCTCACGGTGGCGGAAAACATCACGCTTGCCAGTCTCGACCGCTTTTCAAGGGCGGGTTTCCTGAAGACCGGTCTTGAGAAGAGTGCGGTGGACCGGCTGATCGCGCAATTGCAGATCAAGACGGCAGGCCGCGATGCACCGGTAAGAACCCTGTCCGGTGGCAATCAACAGAAGGTGGCGATTGCAAAATGGCTGAGCCGCCAATCGGAAATCTATCTTCTGGACGAGCCGACTGTTGGCGTCGATATCGGCGCGAAAGTCGAAATTTACCAGCTGATCGGCGAGCTGGTCGAAAAGGGCGCTGGCGTCATCATCCTGTCGTCCGACCTGCCGGAACTGGTTGGCATAACCGACCGGATTCTGGTGTTTTTCCGGGGTCGGATCACGGCGGAACTCATGTCCAGCCAGACGACGGCGGACGCAGTCTTTGCGAGCGCGACCGGCTCGGATGCCGCAACGGGGTCGAAGGAAGGATTGCGCCATGTCGGCTGAGGTGAATTCCGTTTCGATTGGCGTGAGGTCGCCTATACCCACTGGCACACGTCATAACGGCTCTTCCGAGGCGCGCGACTTTACCCAGTCCCGCAAGGGTGCTGCCTGGCTGCTGCGGGCCGGTTCCATATTCGGAATCCTCAGTGTCTTCCTGTTTTTTTCGCTGACCGCTCCCTTCTTCTTCAGTGTCGGCAATCTGGGCAATGTGCTGGCGCAATCGGCCATTCTCGGGGTGCTGGCCTTCGGGCTGACGGTGGTGATTATCGCGGGCGGGTCGAATGTCGTGACGGGAGGGATCGATCTGTCGCTGGCCGCCAATATGGGCCTCAGTGCTGCGGTCTATGCCAGCCTTGTGCAACTGGGATGGAGCGATGGTGTTGCCGTTTTGGGGGCGTTGGCCACCGGATTGGTCATCGGTCTCGTCAATGCCTTGGCCGTGGTCATTGTCGGTATTGTGCCGCTTCTGGCAACGCTTGCGGTGATGAATGTGGTGGCCGGTCTCGAACTGGTGTTAACCCAAAACACCGTCATTCCTGCCTCCACCGATTTTCTCTCACTGCTTTCAGCCACAGGGCCGTTTGGCCTGCCGGTGCTGGCCTATGTTCTGCTGGGGGCGGCCTTGCTGGTGGGAGCTGTCGTCCAATACACCGCGCTGGGTTTGAGGCTTTACGCGGTCGGTGAATTTCCGGAAGCCGCAAGGGCGGCGGGCCTCAGGGTCAAAACCCTGACGGCAGGTGCCTTCATCGCCGCGGGTCTGCTGGGCGGTATCGCCGGCATCCTCAATACGTCCTATCTCAGCGGCAGTTCCACCGGTGCTGGCGATATCTTGCTGCCCGTCGTGGTGACCACACTGCTGGGCTCGGTCTTTTCACGGCGGCTGGTGCCAACCATTCCCGGCACGCTGGTTTCGGCGATTTTTGTCGGTGTGCTGATCAATGGATTTCAACTGCTCAATCTGTCGAGCACATTGGTGGCTGGCGTCCAGGGCGCGCTGATCCTTCTGGTCGTCTCGGCCACCACTTTGCTGCGCAGGAGGTAGGATCATCATGTCAACGGTGGACACGAAGACCTGGACGGCTGGGGCCTTGGCGGGTGGCCGCCGTCGCGGTGCATATCTGGCGCGTTATGCGTTGATCTTCGCGATCCTCGTGGTGATTTCGATATTTTCAACGGTGGCGCCGAGTTTCCTGACGGGCACCAACCTGATGAGCGTATTGGTCAACAATGTCGCCTTGCTCGCCATCGTGTCGATTGCGATGACCTTTGCCGTCGCTTCCGGCGGCATCGATCTTTCGGTTGCAACGGCGGTGGATTTTGCCAGTTTCACCTTCGTCTCGCTGGTGCTGGGTGGTGTGCCCGTCGGCCTCGCGATGTTGGCGGCAATCGTCGCTGGCGGACTGGTCGGTGCCTTGAATAGCCTGTTGATTTCGGCAATCGGCATCTCGCCGTTTCTGGCGACGCTTGGAACGCTGTTCATCGGCCGCAGCGTGCAGCAATTGCTGACCAATGGCGGCAATCCGGTCTATCTGTCCCAAGCCGCCATTCCGCCAGGCTTTTCGTTTATCGGTCATGGGCAGCTGCTCGGCGTACCCGTGCCGCTGGTCGTCACGTTCCTGCTGATTGTTTTGACTGTCGTGTTATTGTCAATGACCCGTTTCGGGCGGGTCCTGACGGCCATCGGCACGCAGGCCAGCGTGGCGCGCTATTCCGGCCTGTCTGTCGCCTCAGTTGTTGCAAGCGCCTACATTCTGGCCGGGCTGATTGCCGCAATTGCCGGCATTCTTTTGACGGCAACGGTCAATGTCTACATTCCGTCATCCGGCAATGCCTTCCTGCTGAATGCCATTGGCGCAACCTTCATCGGCACCACGCTCCATCCGCTGCGTCGGCCCAATGTGATTGGCACCGTGCTCGGCGTTCTGCTGCTTGGCCTCGTCTCGAACGGGTTGTTGCTGTCCGGCTTGAATTTCTATTGGCAACAGGTTGCAACGGGCCTGCTGATTTTCTCTGTGCTGGCCCTGAGTTCTAAGACGGCGCGCCGGGCGTGATCGCAAACATCAATCCCCGGAGTCTGTCAGGGAAAGCAAGTGTTGCCTTGTTGATGCCGCCTTAGAGGTCACAGGATTGTGCGTCTGCCAGGCAGGCGAAGCCAGTCAGATGCAAAGAAAATTCTACTTTAGTCGTAATCTCCGGTAGACCGATCCTTGATGGCTGCGTATGGAGGAACGCCATTGCTCGTGATCGATGCGGCTCTTCAATACGGTGTCGCCAAAATAAGGAGCCTCGCCATGCTTGCCGCCACCATGACCAAGACAATCTTCGGTTTTGTTCTCTCTCTATCCGCCCTCGTCGCAACCCAGGCCTCGGCAGATGCCACGCTTGACCGTATTAAGGGGCGTGGCAAGCTCACTGTCGGCGTCATCCTGTCTGGCGCACCTTTTGGTTATATCGATCCGAAAAGCCAGGAGCAGAAAGGGTTTAATGTCGATATTGCCCAGGCGCTGGCTGATGATCTCGGGGTCAAGCTGGAGACGGTGACGGTTACGCCGCCCAACCGCGTGCAGTTTCTCCAGCAGGGCAAAGTTGATATCCTGATCGCCAATATGCAGTATACCGAAGACCGTGCCAAGGTGCTGGATTTTGTGCCGACGCCTTATGATCGCAGCGGCGGTGCTGCCGTGGTGCGTAAGGATAGCGGTTTGAAGGATTGGGCGGACCTGAAGGGCAAGCCGGTCTGCGTCTCGCAGGGTTCCAACTATACCCAGCCGCTGATCGAGGAATACGGCGCGGTCGTCAAGGCGCTGCCGAGCCAGCCGGAATCGCTGTTGGCGCTGCAAGGCGGCAATTGCGTGGCGGCTGTGCATGTCGGCGCAACCGTTGGGCTGTTGTTGCAGGATCGCCCGGAGGAATGGAAGGATTATGCCATTCCGTTCCCGACCGAACTGGTTCCCTCGGACTCGGTCATCTGGCTGCGCAAGGGCGAGGCGGATACCCAGACCGCGCTCGACAACGCCGTTAAAAAACTGCATGTTTCCGGCAAACTGCTCGATTTCGCCAAGTCCAGCCGCCTGCTGAATATCGACTATCTCGAGCAGGAACACAAGGCGCTCGCTGCGACCAAGTAAGACGAAGGCGCGGAGATGCTCAGGCATCTTCGACTTCAGAAGATTTCGAATATCTCAAACCCATCAAAGGCTTGGGATATTCGAAAATGAAATACGGCGCGTCATTTTCCAAGACTTATGGTACAAGACTCGTGGTATCAGCGGCGCAACGGTAGAGACACATGCAGGATATCAATCTCACCGATCTGTTCGTCCGTCTGACGGGCAGTATCGGTCTTAATTTTGAGTTCCTGGCAACGGGATATGAGGCGCAGATCTGGCGGGATGGTTTTCTAACCACGCTTTATTTGGTGGCTTTGCTCATTCCCGTCAGTTTGCTGTTTGGTCTCTTGTTTGCCGCCTGCCTGACATCGGGCCGGTCATGGCTTTCCGCGCCAGTCCGGGCGTTCGTGGAAGTGACCCGCAATACGCCGACGCTGGTACAGCTGATGTTCAGCTTTCTGGTGTTGAACACGGTTGTGTCCAATCTTGTCGGTGGCGCGCAGAACAATCCGCTGACGCCATTTTTCTGGGTGGTTGCTGTGGTGGGCCTGCATGTGGCGGCCTTGCACTCCGAAGCGATCCGCGCCGGGATCGAAGCCGTACCGGCCTCGACGATTGAGGCGGCTCGCGGCATTGGCTTCAGCCAGTTCCAGATCCTGCGTTACGTCGAGGTGCCGCTCGCCTTTCGGGCTTCGCTACCGGCCATCGTCAACAACCTGATCAATCTCGTCAAGCTGACGACGGTCGGCAATGCAATTGCTGTCAGCGAAATCACCTATGCGTCGATCATGGTCTGGACCCAGCGTGACAATGTCATAGAACTGATGATCGTTATCCTGGCTTTCTTCAGCCTCATCAATCTGGTCGTCGCCCGCGTCGGCCTTTGGGCAGAGCGCAAGCTCGCTATTCCGGGATATGGGCTATGATGTCGCCAATGCTTCACAACCCTGCGGGCCGCAGCCCCGCGCTGCGCAATATAGCTCTTGTCGCCTTGCCGCTAGCAATCCTTATCTGGGCATTGGCCGATCTGTCGCTTGGCCGTGAACTGGTGCAATGGCTTCCTTATCTCGGCTCCGGCTTTGCGATGAACATCGTCATCAGCCTGTCGGCGATGACGCTGGGAAGCGTGCTGGGTATCCTGCTCGGCATGCTGCAAATGGTGCCATTCCGGCTGGTCCGCTACCCGGCTGCGGTCTATGTGCAGGTGTTTCGCAATGCGCCGCATCTGGTGCTGATCTTTGCGACAACCTATATCTTTCCCTTCGAGATCATCGTCTTTGGCAATTATCTGTCCTTTCCCGATTGGGTGAAAGCCATGGTCGGTCTGGCCATCCCGGCAAGCGCCTATATCGCCGAAATCACCCGTGGTGCCATTCTGTCCATTCCGACCGCGCAATGGGAGGCGGCACAAGGCCTGGGCTTTTCGCGCTGGCAGGCGCTGCGCTGGATCATCCTGCCGCAATGCCTGCGCCGGTCGCTGCCGCCATGGATGAATGTGCTTGCCTCGATCACCATGGGGACTTCGCTGGCCTCGCTGGTCGGCGTCCATGAACTTCTCCATGCCGCCACCGATGCTAGCACGTCCGTGCGGCGGCTTGATTTTACCGTCATTGCCTATGTCGTGGTGATGGCTGCTTTCTTCGCGCTTTGCTACCCGATCGCCCGTCTGACCCGCCGTCTGGAGCGCCGTTTCAAGGCGGCCTGAGGATTTGAGAGAATGATTGCAAATACCGACAATGCCATCGTCCGTTTGGAAGACGTGCACCTGTCCTTCGGCCAGACGCAGGTGCTGAAGGGCATCGACCTGACGGTCAACAAGGGCGATGCCGTGTCGATCATCGGTCCCTCCGGCTCGGGCAAATCCACCATCCTGCGCTGCATCAACGCGCTGGTGACGGCCCAAAGCGGTCGCATCACCGTGGCGGGGACCCGCGTGGACCAGTTGACCAAGGAAAGCGAACGTATCGCGCTGCGCAAGCGGGTCGGCATCGTCTTCCAGCAATATAATCTCTTTCCGCACCTGACGGTGCTCGACAATATCATGCTTGCCCCGACCCGCATTCTGGGGACGGCAAGACGCGAAGCGGAAAAGGTTGCGCGCGAATTGCTGGACAAGGTGCGGCTTGGCGAAAAGGCCGATGCCTATCCCGGCCAGCTCTCCGGCGGGCAGCAGCAGCGCGTGGCGATTGCCCGGGCGCTGGCGATGAAACCCGATCTCGTGCTGTTTGACGAGGTCACATCGGCGCTCGATCCTGAAACCGTCGGCGAGGTTTTGTGGGTGATCCGTGACCTGATCCGCGAGGGTATGACCAGCATTCTCGTCACCCATGAAATGCGCTTTGCCGAAGAGATCAGCGACACCGTGGTATTTACCGAGAATGGCCGCATCGTTGGCCAAGGCTCGCCTGAGCAGATCTTCCATAAAAGCGACAATGCGCGCATCCGCCAGTTCGTCGGCGGGTTGTCGGGCCGGGGTACGGTGCGCGAAGGCGAAGGCATATAGGAGCCGCCATGACGACGACCACAGCCGCGCCACTGACCAGTGCTTTCGCACGGGCAATTGTGCAATCTGAGCCCGCCCGCGACAATGCGGCGATGGCAGCAGCCCGCACGGCGATCATTGATTTTTTGGCCTGCGCGATTGCTGGCGCAGGCGAGCGGACAACGGCTATCGTCGCAACCGCACTCGGCGGGAATATCGGCGGTGAAGCCGTCCTGATCGGCAGCGCGCGCCGCACCGATCCGCTGGTAGCGGCTGTCGTCAATGCCTATGCGGGCCATGTGCTTGACTATGACGACGTCCATTCCAGTGTGCGCGGCCATCCGACGACCGTGATTATTCCGGCATTGCTTGCGCTGGCTGCGGAGCGCGATTTTACCGCCGACGCAATGATCGCATCCTATAGTGTCGGGCTGGAGGCCATGGCGCGGCTGGGCCTTTCGCTCGGTGCCCGGCATTACGAAAACGGCTTCCACGCTACGGCGACCCTTGGCACGGTGGGTGCTGCGGCGGCGATTTGCCATTTGACGCAGGCATCACCGGAAGAAACAGCGGTGGCGCTTGGCCTTGCCGCAACGCAATCCTCCGGGCTCAGATTGCAGTTCGGTTTCGACGCCAAGCCCTATCATGCCGGCATGGCGGCGCGCTCCGGCCTGCTGGCAGCGCGGTTGGCCTCGGCGGGTTTCGGGGGCGCGCCGGATTTTCTGGACAATCCGGTTGGTTTTCATTCCGCCTATGCTTTCGGGGCAGGGCATCCGGGAACCGTGGTTGAGAACTGGGGTGCGCCCTGGCAGATCGTTTCGCCGGGCCTCACGCTGAAAGCCTATCCCTGCTGCACGGCCAGCCATCCGGTCGCATCCCTCGGCATAGACCTGCATCGCGAGGGCCTTGCCGCTGATGCCATCGACACGATCACCTTCACCTATCCGCCCGGAGCGGATGCCGCGCTTGTCGTTACCAAGCCAACGAATGGGATCGAGGCGCGCTTCAGCCCGGAATATGTTTTTGCCGCCAGCCTGATCGATGGAGCTCTGCGGCTCGACCATTTCGATGAGCGACCGGTGGAACCCCGGTTGATGGAACTCGCGGCCCGTGCCGGTCGTCGGCATCAGGAGAGTGCGCCGCGGATGTCGAGCGATCCGACGACGCGATTTGTTATCCTCGATATCGTGCTGAAAGACGGCGGTACCATCCAGCGCCGGTTCGACGGCCTGCCGGGGCTTGCCGATCCAGCCGACAAATTCCGCGAGGCGACTGGGGCGGATGCCTGCTTTGCCGAAATCCCTTCGCTCGTCCGGCATATGAGCAGCAGTGCCGATCTGCGCCGCCTGCTTGCCCTTCTCAACCAGGACGCCTTGCTTATCCGTAAATGACGCCTGACCCACACGTGACGAAAGACTGTGCCATGACCCGCAAGAGAGAAATCCACCTCGGCCTGTTCCTGCAAGGGGCTGGCCACCATGTCTCCGGCTGGCGGCATCCGAATGCGGAAGCCGGCAGCGAAAATTTTGACCTGCTGCGCCGCGTCTCGCAGCTCGCCGAACAGGCGAAATTCGACATGGTGTTCCTGGCCGACGGGCTGACGAGTGGTGTTGATGCGCATCCCTCGACCATTGCCCGGTTCGAACCGCTGACCCTCTTGGCCGCACTTGCCATGGTCACCGAAAAGATCGGCCTTGCCGCAACCGCCTCGACCACCTACGGCGAACCCTACCATGTTGCCCGTGCCTTCTCCTC
Organism: Allorhizobium ampelinum S4; assembly: GCF_000016285.1. Lineage (NCBI taxonomy): Bacteria > Pseudomonadati > Pseudomonadota > Alphaproteobacteria > Hyphomicrobiales > Rhizobiaceae > Gillisella > Gillisella ampelina. The sequence continues at coordinate 169,770 of NC_011988.1, forward strand.
CATTGACCATTTAAGCCAGGGGCGGGCCGCTTGGAACATCGTCACCACATCCTATGCCCGGACCGCCAATAATTTTTCCAAATCCCATCCCGGCCATGATGAACGCTACGCCGTCGCCGAAGAATTTGTCGATGTGGTGCGCGGCCTTTGGGACAGCTGGGATGACGATGCCTTCATCAAGGACAAGCTGAACGGCATCTATGCCGATCCCAATAAGGTGCATCTCCTTGACCACACGGGTAAATATTTCTCGGTCAAGGGTCCGCTCAATATTCCCCGGTCGCCGCAGGGTCATCCCATTCTGATTCAGGCCGGATCATCCGGGCCGGGGCAGGATCTCGCGGCCCGAACGGCCGATGTGGTGTTCACGGCCCAACAAAGCCTCGATGAAGCGCAGGCTTTCTACAAAAGCCTCAAGGATCGTGTCACCGGGTTTGGCAGGCATCCCGATGATGTCGCTGTCATGCCGGGCTTCCTGCCTGTCATCGGTCGCACGGCACGGGAGGCTGCCGACAAGCTGGCCGAACTCGACCAATGGACCGAACTGAAAAGCGCCATGCCGCTGCTCGAAGAGCGGATCGGCCATAGCCTTGCCGATTACGATCCGGATGGTCCATTGCCGGACCTGCCGATTTCCGACCAGCTGCGCAGCCGCGCCGAATTGCTGACCGCGTTGGCCCGGCGCGAAAATCTGACCATAAGGCAATTGGCCCTACGGGTTGCTGCCGGGCGGGGACATCATATCGTGCTCGGCACGCCCGAAGATATCGCCGACCGTATGCAGCAATGGTTTGAAACACGCGCCGCTGACGGCTTCAACATCATGCCCCCGTTCTTCCCGGAGGGACTGGAGGATTTCACCCGCCTGGTGGTTCCGATCCTTCAGGAACGCGGCCTGTTTCGGACAGATTATAGCGGCGTGACCTTGCGCGATCATCTGGGCGTATCCCGGCCATGACTGAAACTCACGCATGGGATGGAAGAGGAACAGGCGGTTTTCCGATCACATCTTCTATCGGAAGCGAACCGGGTTTGCTTCCGTCCCGTGCGAGTTTGGCGGCGGCTTGCTGGAAAGCGGTATTGATCGGCGCATCAATGCCATGAAACCGGGCGAGGCGAGTGATTTCACCGTTCAGATAATCCACTTCGCTCGAACTGCCTCGCATGAAGCTTTGCCAGGTCGATTGCTGACCCGGTTCAATGCCGGCGTCTTCGGCAACATGCCAACCGGATATATCGATGTTTCTTTCAGAGCGGGACGCCGGATCGTAGCCAGCGGCTCGCAACACCAGGCTTGCTTCGACCGCGAGCGCTTGCGCTGCGTTTGACCGTGCTTCGGGCGTTCCGGCAAAGAGCTCTACGACATTGGTGACATTATGCTCGAGCTTTGCTGCTTTCCAGCGCCGGATATCGGCCCGTGTTTCAACCAGATAACCAGCTGTTGACAGGTCGGCAGCGATGGCAAATGCCTTGTCATCTAGTCCTTGCGGATAGCGTCCGAGCGTGACCACGCCCACCTCCGGCTCGCCTCCCACGACGACCTCTCCCGTCACTGTAAAACGCGCTGGAATGAGAATGCTTGCCGCATAGACCTTGGAAAAGCGCCGCAATGCGATGTCTTCGGCGGCAAGACCATTCTGAAACGTCACCAAGGGTAGTTCTGATGCCAGACCTGTATTTCCCACAGGTTGAGATGCCCAAAATTGGGTTGCGGCCTCAACATCCTGTGCCTTCACCGTCAGGAGAAGAACATCGTCCGGGTGAAGATCGGGTGGATGTGCGGTGTCGAGCACGTTGAGACGGATGACGCGACTTTGTTTCGGGCGGTGGTAAGTCAGGCCATGGGCCGCGATATGTGCGATCTGCTTTCCGCGTCCGACGAGAAGATAGGGTATGGCCTTGCTGTGAAATTCTGCTGCAAGGCTTGCGCCGACCGCACCCGCGCCAATGATAATGTATCGTGTCATCAGGCGGTTTTCAGGATGGAGTGTTTCACGACAGAGTTTTGCGGCGTTGCTTCCTGGCGCTGCCAGCGTTCAAACGCCGCACGGCCAAGGATCGACAGGGAGGTATCTTCCTGCGGAGCATGAACAAGCACGGCCTGAATGTCACGGAAGTGGCGTTCAAGCCCGATATCGGCGTTAAGGCCCGGATTGCCGATGCCGCGCACGGCGATTTCCACGGCGCTCCGCAACTGGCGGCCAGCGATAAGTCTGGCACGCATCAGGCGTTCCGCATCGCCTTGACCGGACAAAAGCGCATCGAAGATAATCTGGCGCGCGCCGCCGACCAGCAGGTCGATTTCGCCTGATAGCGTTATGAACCGTTCGGTAAGGGCGATGGGATGGCCCAGATTGGTTGGAACACGGTCATGGGCGAAATGGTTGAAGGCTGCTTGTGCCGCTTCAGCAACCCCAAGATAGATCGCCGTCAGCGCAAGTGTAATCGCCGCGTGGCCGCGATTATCCTGCTGGGCGATTTCTGTACCGGTCAGATCCAGAACATTTTCGAGAGGGATTTCGACATCGCTATAGTCAACATCATGCGAGCCTGTCGCCCGCATGCCGAGGCTGTTCCAGTTTTCGATGACGCTTATGCCGGGCAGTCCATTCGGCACAATAAAGGTTCCGACGCGGGTTGGCGTTTCGTCCGTATGCGCCCAGACCAGGAAATGCGTGAGGCCATGCGCACCCGTTACGAAACGCTTACGACCAGTTATCGACCAGCCTGTCGAGGTGCGGCGGGCACGTGTTGCCGGCAGGCCGCCACGGGCTGGCGATCCAAGCTCTGGCTCGACCCGGGCTGCGTTGAGCAGCAAGGGGCGCTGTTTTGCCTCGGCAAGGAGCCGTTGATAGAGATCTTCAGGCCAATGGTTTCTTGAGGCTTGGCCGAGGTGATTGAAGATCGTCATGGCGCTGATCAGAGCAACCGATGGATCGCCACGGCCAAGAGCCGCCAGAATATGTGCGGCATCGTAGAGCGTCCCACCCTGGCCGCCATATCGCGTCGCAACGGTGCTTTCGAGAAGTCCGCTTTCGTGAACGGCACGAATGCCTGCCCACGGAAACTGTCCGCTGCGGTCGGCATCCGGCGCGGCCTCTGCAACGATCCGTACGGTTGCGTCCAGCAGGGTTTGATCATGGGCCATGGTTTTGAAGCCTTTTGAATGTCTGTCTATAAAGCCGCCGGGTGAGGCTTGAGCATCGTGCAGAAATTGGAACCAGCACGATGCTCTCAGTTTTTGTTTGCGCATCGGATTTATCCGAAAACCGGTTTCCACTTTTCGGTCCGATGCTTTAATCAGGCAGCGGCCTTCTTCTTGTTCTCTTCGCGTTCACGGATGCCTTCGCGGACCAGCGGTAGGACATAGCGACCATAATCCACGGCATCATTGTAGTTGTCGTACCCACGGATCGAGATCAGATCGGCGCCGAGGTCGATATAATCAAGTATGGAATCGGCGATGGTGCGAGGCGAACCGACCAAAGCGGTGGTTGCGCCGCTGGCGTTTGTCGCCGTCACTGTCGGATACCAGAGAGCCCTGTCGTGAACATCGCCGCGTTTGGCAATATCCAGAAGACGCTGTGAGCCGACATTGGCTGGAGGAGGCGCGGACAAGGGTGTTCTGCTAAGGCCTTTCTCACGATTTTCGTTCAGCGTGTCGAGAATGCGATGCGCTTTCTGCCAGGCCAGTTCGTCCGTTTCGGCAATGATCGGACGGAATGTGACCCAGATTCGCGGACGATCCTTGCGTCCGGCCTTGGCCGCCTCGGCATAGATGCGGTCGATCTGTTGTTTGGTTTCTGCCAAAGGCTCGCCCCAAAGGCCAAAAATATCGCATAACGAGCCGCCGATCCGATAGGCCGCATCCGACGAGCCACCCAGCGAGATCGGGATCAGGCCGTTGGTCGGGCGCACGGCACTGCGGAACTGTTTGAACTGGTAGTATTTCCCATCGAAATCGAAGGGTTCTGTCGAGGTCCAGGCCAGACGCAGAATGCGGATATATTCTTCCTGACGCTCGTAGCGTTGCTCCTTGGTCAGAAAATCACCCTCGCGGGCCTGCTCCTCATCACTGCCGCCGGCGATGAAATGGACGACAACACGGCCGCCGCTCAACTGGTCCAGTGTTGCCAGCGATTTCGCCGCAACGGTCGGGTAGATGGTGTTCGGGCGCAGGGCGACAATGATCTTGATTTGCTTGGTATGGGCCAGAATGGTCGCACCCAGCGTGAAAGGATCAAAGGAAGCGGAAGAATAGGGGATCAGTGTGTAGTTGAAACCGTAATCGTCCAGCGCACGTGCGTAGCGTTGCAGGAAATCGGGGTCCACCGGCGCATCGGGGATGGGGCGAAGATCATTCGATCCGTTGGCGAAACTTGCGCTAATGAATTCGGCAGCCATTCTGGGTGGTCTCCATTTCGGTTCTGAGCCTTTGGTACAACCTATGAGGATGTTTATCCGGGAGAAAGAAAATCCATTCTTTTTCTATGTATTTAATAGAATATTTTAATACGTCGTGATGCAGCCGGTTTGCTGCCGGCAACCTACAATAGCCAATAGGGGCAGGTCATTGGTCTGGTCGCCAGCCAAAATTCGGCGCGACCGTCTGGGCAAGATCGGTCAAAAGCCTGACATTTTCCGCAAGACCGAAGGCAGGCGGCAGAAACAGGATGACTTCATCGGCGCTGGCAAGGCCCGGATCGTTGAAGACCGCCTCGGTGACCTGATCGGGTGTTCCCTGAAAGACAGGCGAGATCTGGCTTCCCGATGGTTGCCGGAAAGCGGGTTGCAGGGCGCCCTTGGGCCTTGATGCCGCGATGCCCTGGGTTCGGCGTTCCAGATCGTAGGCTGCATATTTCTCTCTCAGTTCGGATGTCGTTCCAACCAGAATAGAGGCTGCGGCTGCGACCGGGGGTGGCTCGGTTGACCACGTCTTGCGCCATGTCGTGCGGTAAGCTTCGATGATACGCGCCTGGTATGCGCCGAAACTTTCGCCTTCAGCTTGGTCATGCTGGACGGTGCCGGTGATCAGCCCAATGCCAAGTTCTGCGGCCTGCACGGCAGAGGCAAGGCTTGCCGCGCCCTGCCTGATCCGTGAGCGTAGGGTTGGGCTATGCGGCGTCACTCGAAGTTCGGTACCCTCTGGCGCGCCTTGTCCGGGGCCGTCCACCGTATGAAGGACGTCGCCGGCAATGGCTGCCAGAAACCGGGCTTGTCGCCGTTTTGCCTCAGTACGGGCGTCCGTGTCACTTGTCCCGAAGATTGCGTCGAATGTGGCGTTCGCACCCGTCGAAATGGCCAGTTCCAGCCGTCCGCCGACCAGCAGGTCAGTGGTTCCTGCGGCCTCTGCCAGCAGGATAGGGTCCTGATAGCGCATCGGGATGACCGCCGACCCCAATGTGATGCGCTTGGTGTGTTGACCGGCTGCCGCAAAGAAGGGCAACGGGGAAGACAGGTAATGATCGAAGTGCCGCTGGTAGGCCCAGCCCGATTGATAGCCGAGTTGCTCGGCAATCTGATAGAGTTCAATTCCCTCGCGCAAACCGTGTGCCGGTCCGTCGATATCGTTGAAAGACACGCGGGTATTAAAGCCAAGCCGATGCTTTGTGCGGAAGGGCTGCGCCGACGTCTTGCTTTGCGCGATTACGGTCATGCGATCTCTTCTTTTTGGGAAACGGGCTCTTTGAAGTCGAGACTTGAATCCAACTGCGTCGCGTAGTTGCCACCCGACGGGATCGAAGCCAGCAGCGACCGGGTATAGGATTGGCGGGGAGTGTCGAAGACGGCTTTGACGGTGCCGTGCTCGACGATGCGCCCGCGATGCATGACCGAGACGGTATGGGCCAGCTGGCGCACCAGGGCGAGATCGTGGGAAACGAACACATAGGTCAGACCCAGATTGGCCTGTAGCGTCAAAAGCACGTCAACAATATCGGCCTGGACACTGACATCGAGCGCTGAGGTCGGCTCATCCAGCACGATAACATCCGGCTTTAAAACCAGCGATCGGGCAATGGCGACGCGCTGACGCTGGCCACCGGACAGTGCGCCCGGCTTGCGGCCAAGCAGATGCTCGCCCAGTCCGACATTGGACAAGGCTTCGCGCACCCGCTCGCTTCGCTCCCGCGCAGTGCCAATCTTGAACCGGTCCAGCGGCTCGCGTACCAGATTCTCGATTTTCCAGGTGGGATCGAGTGAGGTGAACGGGTTCTGGTAGACGAGTTGAAGATGGCGCCAGACGGCTCGTCTGGACTGGGGATTACGGCTTGAAAACTGCTCACCGGCAACCGAGATCTGGCCGGTATCGGGTTCCTCAAGGCCCAGAAGCAGCCGGATCGTCGTTGTCTTGCCAGAGCCGGATTCGCCAACCAGCGCGTGTGTGGTGCCTGATGGTACGGAGAATGTCACATTATCGACAGCTGTCAGGGATTTGCCATCGACCGTGAAGGTCTTTGTCACACATTTGACCTCGATCTTGGCATCAACGCCCGCAGTATTCTCGATGTTACGAAACCCGCTATCACGCAGCTTGGCATAGCGGTCAGGATTGAGGGCGGGAACATCGGCATGCAGCTTTCTGGCATAGGCCGAAGCCGGTGCGGCAAAGACAGCCTGGGTATTGCCCGCCTCCTGCACAACGCCATCCTTCAGCACGACCAGTTGATCTGCCCGCTCGGAAGCGATTGCGAGGTCGTGGGTGATCAGCAGGAGGCTGATATCCAGATCCTGCTGAAGTCGTGTCAGAAGGTCGAGGATGCGCTTCTGGATCGTCACATCCAGCGCGGAGGTCGGCTCGTCCGCCACCAGAAGGGCCGGGCGCGGCAGTACGGCAAGGCCGATCAGCACCCGTTGAAGCATGCCGCCTGACAGTTGATGCGGATAGGAATCGTAGACGCGACCCGGGTTGTCGAGGCCGACCTCCGCGAATGTGTCCAGGATCAGCGCTTTGCGGATGGCTTTGTCTTGTTCACCGAGAAGGGCTGCCGCTTCCATGGCTTGCGCGCCGATGGTGCGCACCGGGTTGAGCGCGTTGCCGGGATCTTGCGGAACAAAGCCGATAGCGCGCCCCCGCAGAGGCCGGAACTGACGTTCGGCAAGGCTCAAGATGTTCTGATCGTTGAACTCGATTTTTCCCGTCGCATGTCCGCCTTGAGGTAATAGCCTCAGAATGGCCCGCGCGATGGTTGATTTGCCCGAGCCGGATTCTCCAATCAACGCAAGGCTCTTGCCTCGGTCCAGCTCAAACCCGACAGTCGTCACGACTTGGCGAGCCCCGTAGGATACCGACAGGTCTTCAACTCTCAGCAGCGGAGCGGATGGCTGGAGCGCTGGAGCAGCGGTTGCAAACCAGGGGAGTGTGGAGGTCAGTCTGTCTTGCGGAGCCATCGGCTGATCCTGTTGACGGAGAGGACGGTTGCGATCACGGCGAACGCAGGCGCGTAAACCAGCCACGGCCATTTGAGATAATCCTTGCCGATTGAAATCAGCAGACCCCAGTCCGAGGCGGGTGGCGGATCGCCGTAGCCGAGGAAGGCAAGACCGGCGATCACCAGAATGGAAAGACCAAATTGCAGGACGGCGAGGGTGAGAAGGGAGCGTGAAGCATTTGGGAGCACGTGCCAAAGAAGGATATACCAACGTGACCCTCCCAGCAGAAACGACGCCTCGACGAAGGTCGCTTGCCGGGTTTTGATCACCTCTGCCCGCATCACCCGGGCAAAGACCGCCACGGCGGAGACGCCGGTCGCGATGGCGGCATTGGTGGTGGTGAAGCCGAGTGCGGTGACGACGATAATCGCCAGCAGGAAGCTGGGGATCGCCAGCAGCATATCGACCAGGCGCGCCAGCACGATATCGACCCAGCCACCGAGAAAGCCGGCCAGAAGGCCAATGAGGCCACCGACGATAACGCCAATGACAACCGCGATCAGCGCACTGGTCACCGAAGACGCCGTGCCATAGACGACGCGCGCGTAAAGGTCGCGCCCGAGCTGGTCTGTGCCGAACCAATGCTGTGCGCTGGGTGCCAGCAGTTTTTGAGCGGGAACGCCGATGACGGGGCTATGGCTTGTGAACAAGCCGGGGGCGAGCGCCCAGGCGATCACCAGGGCAATGATGGCAAATGAGATGAACACCGTTGGCGGCATGTGGACTGCCGACCATTTTTTGGCTGCCTGCAAACCACCATTCGAGGAGGAAAAAGCGATCGTCATATCGTCACCGCACGGGAGGTTTCGGTAGAGCTTGTGTCCTCAGCGGACGTGCGAGGCCGTTGGACGCCAAGCAGTTTCACACGCGGGTCAAGCAGGGGATAGACGAGGTCTGCGATCAGGTTGACGAGAACGAAGGCCACTGCTGCCAGCGATACGACCGCCTGAAGAACAGGCAGATCCTGTGTTGTGACCGAGCGCTGCACCAGGCTGCCGATGCCCGTTCGCCCAAAAACCGTTTCGGTTATCAGCGAACCACCCAGCAACTCGCCGACGGTCAGGGCGATCACTGTGACCACCGGCAATGATGAGGGCTTCAACAGGTGTTTGAAAAACATCTGCGCCTGGGAAAGACCTCGACCCCGCGCTACAGTGGCATAGTCCTGGCTTGCTTCATGGTCGAGGTTGGCAATCAGGACTTCCGCTATCTGGGCGGAGACGGGAATGCCGAGTGCAATTGACGCAAACAGGGTTGCCCAGACACTATCCGGTTCAATGACCCGGAAAACGCCCAGCTGGAAGCCGAAAATATGGATCAGGGCCAGCCCGATGACGAAATTCGGGACCGATAGGAACAGGGAGGGAAAACCCCGCAGCAGGCCCTGTCCGAACCGTTTTGGCAGAAACTGCGTGCCGTAGGCAATCACCAGCGCCAGGGCAAGCGCGAAGGCAAGGGCCGTCGATGCAAGGATCAGCGTTGAGGGCAGGACTTCGGCAATCAGCGCCGCCACCGGGCGGCTGGAGCGCATCGACAGGCCGAAATCGCCGGTGACGAAGTGAGAGAGTGACGTCCACAATTGGACCGAAATCGGCTTGTCCAATCCCTGGGCGGCGATGATCTCGGCAATCTCCGCCTCGGTGAAGCCGTTTTGCGGATCACGCAGGACGGAGGTGACCGGGTCGCCCGGCAGAATGCTGACCACCACGAATGTAAAGACATAGGCCATCAGGATGACCACAAAAGCTTGGGCCAGTCGTTTTGCAGCATATGTCAAGTAGGCGTTGCGCATACCGAGGCCTCCTTACATTGCTGGTTATTGGCTGATTTTTGCGGTGTAGTAGCTGGCATAGGCAATGCCGTTATAGACTTCGCCTGAAAGCTTCGGGGACTGGACATAAATGCGCTGAACGATCTGGGTGCGAGGGATGAAATACCCTTGCTCGATGACGTATTTCTGTAGTTCGTTCAGCAGCGGATCACGCACCTCTAACGAAGGGGCACCTGCAATTCTATCGCGTAGCTCATTGATCTTCTGGTCGCTCTGGTCCAGCGCGAACCAGTTTTCGCCATTATTGGCATCGGTCAGAATGCTGGCCACGGTGCCGGCATCGATAAAGCTGCGGGTAACTTCGTAGGCTGGTACGGCTGGGCCTGCGAACTTGACCTTTTCGGTGAAGGTCACCACGTCATAGGTGCGGATATTGACCTTCCAGCCGATCTTGCCGAGCTGTTGGGCGATCAGTTCATCCACCGCCTTCGACGTGGCAAGATAGGGGTTGGAGTAAAGCGTCAGCAGAAGCGGCTTTCCATCCTTGGCGCGGATGCCGTCGGCGCCTTTCGTCCAGCCTGCGTCATCCAGCAGCTTTTCCGCCCTCGCGGAGTCGTAGGCCAAAAGCGTGCTCTGGTCGGTTGCGCCCGGCACATTGCTCTGGATGAACGAGGTCGCCAGCTTCCAATCCGATGTATAGACCGTATCGATGATTTCCTGGCGATCGATGCCAGACTGAAGGGCTTGGCGCACCCTGACATCGTTATAGGGCTCGAGCTTGGTATTCACCGCCCAGCCATTGACGAACCCGAGATAACGCGGCGTGGCAACGGTAAAGCCCTCGTCCTTGAGCGACTTCAACTCCTGGGGCGAGGCATTATAGGCAATATCGGCCTGCCCGGATTGAACTGCCGCAACCCGAAGCGATGGTTCGGAGACCAGCTTGTAGGTGATGCTATCCAGAAACGCTGGTCCGGTATGGCCCACAGCTGCCGGTCCCCAATTGTAATCCTTGCGCTTCACCAGTTTGACGAAATCGCCTTCCTTCCAGGATTCAACCACATAAGGGCCGCTGCCAGAGGTCTTGCCGAGATCTGCCTGCTGGGTCGCCGGTTGGCTGATGGTCTTGGGGGAAATCAGGATCGAGCCGTGATAGCCGAGGGTTGGAATGAAGCCGAGCGTCGGCTTTTTGAAGACGACTTTCACCGTGGACGGATCAATCGCCTCTGCATGATCGTAGGTCTTGGGAAAAAGGCCGATCGGGTTGATGCCTTCGCTCTTGCGGCCTGCATACCAGATATCGAGATTTGCAACGACAGCGGCCGCGTCGAGTGGCGTGCCGTCAGAAAAGGTCACGCCGGTCTTGAGATGGAGGGTGAACTCGGTTGCGCCTTCATTCTGGTCCCAGCGCTCAGCAATCCACGGGCTCACTTTGCCATCGGCATCGACATAGACGAGCTTGTCGGCCACGTGGCCCCAGACATGCCCCTGAAAGCTGGAGATCGCGCTGTTGTTGGGTATCCAAGTATTGCCCAACGAGTCGATCAGGAACGTAATATCGCCGCCGTCTTTCGCGTTGCCCGCGCTATGAGCGGGCTTCAAGCCAGTTGATGCGACAAGAGCGACAGAGAGGATTGCAGAACCGGCAAGCAGCAACCTGCGTCGAGAAAGAGCCATAGAATCGGAATGTTTGATCATGAGATAGGTCCTGGTCGGGTGGCGTCTTATGTCGGGACGGACGGACAGCCTCGTTTGCGGAGGTTATTTTGATTGCGAGCGCAAACAGGTGGCACGCTTTGTCGCTGCGATGGTCACGGTGCATTCCTGCCTTGATTGGTGAGAAGCTGTGACAACAAGCTAGACGAGCATGGAAATCAGGGAAAGATTTATCATTCTTAATCTATCGATTTTATAGATTTTAATTATTCAATTGATGCGCCTGTAGCTTGGTTTTTTTCCTCTCTCAATGTGGTGAAGAGAAATGCGGACATCCGCTAAAGCGCATCGAGCGCGTACGATGGCCGTTTATCAGCGCGTGGCTCAAGGCCTGTCGCGGTCTTTCGGGTTCTTCTTTAAGGCCTAAAACCGACCCATTTCCAGCGGCCCAAACCTCAAAAATACGGCTCCGGCGCAGGCCCGGACATGCAAAGGTCGATCATTCTGCCGGGTTCGATGTCGCGTATAGCACATCTGCACTAATGGCCTCGGTCCCGTTTCTGTGCTGAATGCGACATAGACATGTCGACAAATAATATAGGCAATATTGTTATTGTGGAAAACAATGTTGCTTGCAAATGTTCACTGGAATACGGGGCGACGTAATGAGCAAGACATCCAGCAAGAATTTTGGCGGTACACTCTTAAAACATAAGAACATCTTTCCTGGCATCGTTAAATACCTCTCAAAATCCCTTGTTTTTCCATCTATTACTGTAACGGCCGTGGTTTCCTGTTCAGGCGTCAGTCTTGCTCAAGATGTCGTGCTTGATAGCGGTAACACGACCTGGACGAGTGATACGCTGGTCGATGGTGATCTCTATGTCGGATACAACAACAAAGACATCGGCCTGACGATTGCCAATGGCGCGAAAGTGTACAGCACAAATGGTTATGTAGGCTACCGGGTTGGTAGTTCAGGGACTGTCATTGTCAGCGGTCCCGGTTCTTCCTGGATCATTCCCAGGGTCAATTACGTCCTGGCAAATAATATTACGGTCAATCAAAACGGCACTCTCAATATCGAGAATGGCGGTACTGTCGACGCAAAATATTTTACGTTCGCGAGCACGTCGCAGCTGAATGTGACTGGAAGTGGCTCGACCTTGACTGCGGACCGCATTTCCAATTCCGGAACGGTCCTCATCGCGAATGGGGGCTCGATCAATGCGATCGACGCAGAGTTCAGTGGCCTCCCGGCGGACGGCACGGATAACAGCCTTGCAAATTTTGTTGTCCGCGGCGCTGGCTCGAAGGTGACAAGTACCGGAACGTTGACGGTTGGCGCCAATGCAAGCATCGAAGACGGCGGTGCTATCGTCGCCCAGGATGTTGGAATCGGCACAAGCGGTAGCTTTCAGAATTTCGTGGTCACAGGCGCCCAATCCCGCATGGACGTCAATGGCACACTGACGGTCAATGGTGGGTATGCCCCTAACTCGAATATATCCATTGCCGATAGCGCCAACTTGAATGTCAAGAACGGCATCACAATGGCAACGGGCGGTCACCTGACCATTGGCGGCAAGATCGATCTGGGAAATCTGGCCCTTGGAGGCGAGCCCAAAGGCCAAGCCGCCGCTGCTGCCGGCTATATCAATCCTGACGCGGTTATTTCCTTCGGTTCATCCGAGAGGGCATACCTGAATTTTAACCACACCCAAACCGGCTATATCTTTGCCAATGCATTGACCGGTGACGGAAACATCAAGTCCATGTCGGGCGAAACAATTCTGACGGGGGATCTCAGCAAGTTCGAGGCCACCGATAATCTCGGCGGAATCATTGTCGACGGTGGCAGTACATTGGTTCTGGCCAGCAATCTGGGAACAGCCGTTACCAATTACGACAATGTCTTCGCATGGCAGACGAATATTGATGTCAAGAACGGCACCTTCAACGTCAAGGCGGACACGGGCGCTATCAGGAAGAACTTCCTTGGAAGCGAATATTTTTCATCGAATATCGATGTCTGGGGCGATCGGAATGCTGGTACGGCATTCGGACGGCTGATCGGGTCTGGAGCCGTCGGCAATGTCACGCTGGAAAAGGGTGCGCTGATTTCACCCGGAAATTCCGACAATGCCATCGGCACCTTCACGGTGAACGGCAACATTTCTTTCGGGGAAGGCTCGGCTTATGATGTCGATATTGCCGGAAATGGCACCAGCGACAAAATCGTCGTTCAAACCCTGAAGGCATGGACCGGAACCGATGCCCAGAATAATCCGACCTATGTGGATAGCGCGGGTAAAACCTCAATCGCTAACAATGTGTCCGTGCAGGTGACAGCTCTCGATGCTGCAACCAGTTATCAAACCGGCCAGACCTATACGATTCTGTCATCGGCTGGCGGTATCCAGGGGCAATTCGCTCAAGCCATTTCGAAGTCGGCCTTTCTGGATGTGGCATTGGCTCAAACGTCAAACCAGGTCGATCTGACCATCGCTGTCAAGGATACAGGTACGCCTAACCCCGGAACACCTAATCCCGGCAATCCTGATCCTGGAACCCCAAATCCAGGTACGCCAAATCCTGGTAATCCCGATCCAGGAACACCCAATCCGGGCAATCCCGATCCGGGAACCCCAAACCCCGGAACACCCAACCCTGGCACGCCATCGCCCGGCCTGTTCGATTCTGTCGCCGTAACCGGCAACCAGCGCAATGTCGCTCGGGCTCTCAATACCTTGCAGCAGAGCGGGCAGTCGCTTGCGCTCTATAACAGCCTGTTGCCGTTAAGTGCAGAAGAAGCGCAGCATGCCTTCGAAGCGCTTTCCGGCGAGGTCCACGCATCTGCCATGAATACGCTGGTCACCAGCAGCACGTTGCTGCGCAATTCGGTCAATGACCGGATGCGGGCATCGTTCAACACGGTGGGCGCACGTCCGACACCGGTCATGGCCTATGCGGAGGGTGATAGTAAGTTCGATACGGCTTACAAGGACATCCCCCTATTTACGGCCTGGGGCCAGGGCTTCGGCACATGGAACAGCATCGACGGCAATGGCAATGCTGCGGACCTGAGTTCGTCCACCGGCGGTTTCGTGGCGGGTCTCGACGTTCCGGTCTCCGCCGATTGGAGATTGGGTGCCGTTGGCGGCTATAGCCGGTCCAGCTTCGATGCCAATGACCGCTCATCCTTTGGCCATAGCGATAACTATCATCTCGGCATGTATGCCGGAGCGCAATACGGAGAATTGTCCTTCCGCTCAGGCCTTACCTATACCTGGCATCAGGTGTCGACCAATCGATCCGTGGCATTCTCCGGTTTCAACGACCATCTGAAGGCTGATTACGACGCTGGCAGCTTCCAGGCCTTTGGTGAACTCGGTTATCGCATCGATGTCAGCACCGTGGCTTTCGAGCCCTTCGCCAACCTCACCCATGTCAATGTTCAGAGAGACGGCTTTAATGAGCGTGGTGGCATTGCAGCCTTGTCGAGCCCGAGCGACAGCCTGGACACGACACTGACGACCCTTGGCTTGCGCGCCTCTTCCGATTTCATGCTGGGCGGCTATATCGCAAAGGCCAGAGGCATGCTTGGTTGGCAGCACGCCTTCGGTGATACCGACCCAACTTCACGCCTGGCATTTGTCGGTAGCCAGAGCTACGTTGTGTCCGGTACACCTTTGACCAAGGATGCGGCCGTTGTCGAACTCGGGCTCGATGTCGGGCTCAGCGATACCGCCACGATCGGCATTGGCTATTCCGGTGAATTCGGTAGCAATGAAACCTCAAACAGCATCAACGCAAAGCTGGATGTCCGTTTCTGATGAAGATCGCCAAAATTGTTGCGATCATGGTGGCCGCGAATGCCGCGTCCACCGTCGCTTTTTCACAAGACAGCAATGGTCGCCCCAATGCTCCGTCTTCGCTTTCCGAAACCTATGAGGACTGGACGGTTGCCTGCTCGAAGCGCAACGAAAGCCGTGTCTGCTCGACATTTCAACGACAGGTGCAGCAAAATGGGCAGCAGGTTCTTGGCATCGAACTCACGCCTGCCGCCGACAAGAGCATAAAGGGTTCGCTCGTTCTGCCTTTTGGGCTCGACCTGGATAAGGGGGTCGCATTTGCGATAGACGATACGCCACCTGGCAAGTCCTCTCGGTTCTCGACATGCGTTCCCTCCGGCTGCCTCGTATCCCTGACCTTTACAGATAAGGGGGCTAACGCATTGAAAAGTGGTAAATCGTTAAAACTCATTGCTTACGCATATGGTGGCGGTGCAGAGGTTCCGTTCACGATTTCCTTGAAAGGTCTGGCAAGCGGGCTCGACAGGATCGCTGTCCTGTCGAAGTGAAGGTGTCGCATATGATACAAAGGACACGCCCGGCTGTTTTCATCCGACAGGAATGGACATTCAGCGAGACGCGTTGTGTAATGCGAAGAGTCATTGAAAGCACACTTCGTATTCCCTTTGTAAATATCTCAAGTACCTGATGCATTTGAGATATTTGCAATGCCTTTAAGGCGAGGATGCGCAAGCATCTTCAAGCCCTGGTGTACATGGAGATGAAGCGGATCATAAATTTATATGACTGACGAATTCATTATTATCGCTGATGATCACCCGATATTCCGGGAGGGCATTTTCGCTTTGGTTCGGCAGCTTTTGCCGCATTCAAAAATTGCGTCCACCGATACTCTCGACGCCGCTCTTGAAATTGCAAGAGCCAATCCTTTCCCGCCCAGCATGTTCATCCTGGACCTGTTTTTTGAGGGAAACAACATCGTATCGAATTTGCGCGCGCTTCGCGAAGAATTTCGCCTGGCGTCGATTGTCGTGGTCACCATGGCCAGCGACAAAGCTTTGGTCGATACCGTCATGAATGCCGGGATCAACGGGTTCATCAATAAAGCAGCCCTGCCGGATGAGATAAAGGAAATCCTGCGGGCGGTTCGCGAAGGTGACGTCGTTGTTCAGGTGCCGGTATCGACGAATGCCATTGCCAGTTATGCCAGCCCGGCGCTAAGCCAACGCCAGCTCGACGTTTTGCATCTCCTTGCCGAGGGCCGGACCAATAAGGAGATCGCTATCATTCTTGGTATTTCCCCGTTCACGGTTCGCATCCATGTCTCTGCTATTTTCCGTGCACTTGGCGTGGCGACCCGCGCCGGTGCCGTAACCAAGGGGATTGCCATGGGATTGGTGCCGACCTCTCCTGGCTCATCGGAGCGGAGCTCCAATTCCAGGTAGCAGGATTGCTGAACGAAGCTCGGCGGGGCGAACCGGCTTCGAGAGGATCGGTATGTCACTGTCGGCGATATCCTCGATCACTCTTGACGGAGCGTGTCCCGTCATCACCACGGCCGGAACCTTCCAACCGGCAAGCTGGCGCACCTTTGCGATACATTCCGTGCCTGTCATGCGTCCGCCGAGGTCAAAATCCGTTATCAGCAGATCGCAATGGTGCAGCACGGAGGGTATCGCTGTTTCTGCCTGAACCGTACACCCCCATTTGCGCAGCAGACTGGCTGTGGCAAGCAGCACTGCCTCATCGTCTTCAACCAGCAGCACGCGCAGGCCATGAGCCGGATTGGCAACGGGCGAGATTATCTGCTCCGCGCTCAAAACTTTCATGGGGACGGCAATCTTTAATCCCGACACGGAGATTGCCGTTCCGGCCCCGACAACCGACCGTAATGAGACCTGCAACCCCATCAGGGTGCCGAGGCGCTTGACGATTGCCAAGCCCAGGCCGACCCCGTCGACATCCTTGTCGCCACGCTCACGGACCTGATAAAACTCCTCAAATATGCGAAGGTGATGCTCTGGCGCAATGCCGGGGCCTTGGTCATAGACCTGAATGGTCAGGCTGCCGCCCCTGCGGCGGCAGCCGATCAGGATTTTACGGCCCCCGGCATATTTAATCGCGTTGCTCAGGATATTTTGCAGAATCGTATTCAGCAGAGACCGATCAACCGCAACAAAATGCGTGCAATTGACGAGCCGTATTTGTGAGCCGGCTTTTTGTGCGGCCTCCATATTCTGATCGACAACCTCGTTGAGGATATCGGCAATTGGCACCGTTTCCATCTGCGGGATCAGTTTTCCACTATCCAGGGTGGAAATATCGAGCAAGGATTTGAAGAGCCGTGACACGCTTTGCAGCGATCGATCGATATTGTCGACCATCGCCAGTTCTTCCTGTTTCAGCCCTGCGTCGCGCAGGCAAGCCGTAAACAGGCTGATGGCATGGATAGGCTGACGAAGGTCATGGCTTGCATGGGCAAGGAACCGCGATTTCGACAGGTTTGCTTCCTGCTCGGCGGCATAGGCACTTTGAAGTCGCAGCAAGAATGCCAATGTGTAGGACGGGGCGAGGATTGCCATCATTATGAATGTCAGCACGACATAAGGGTTCTGCTGCCAATAGACATTGAAATAGGTGGCGATTGCGAATGAACTCAACGCTAATGCCGTCGCTGGGAGCAAATGCCTGGGGCCGAAACGTAAGCCGCTGACAACCGTGTGCCAGACGACCAGCGCTGCAATCGGGAAAAGTGGCGCCCCGCCGACGGACATCGCAAACGTCGTGAACGTGTAGTCGAGCAGCGTCACGAGGGTTCGCCGCAGCATGTTGACGCCTGGCCGCAGAACGATCCACAGGAGCAGCAAGAAGGAATAGGGGATGTAGATCGCAAACAGCCAATAGAAACTTTGCCCTTCTGGAGGCGTCGCACCATTTGCAACCAGAGGCATGACATAGGCGGCGGTTATGAAAATAACGGCAATGCGCATGATTGCCTGCGCCCGCTCGGTATCGAATGAAGCATCGTTGCGCATGCCGAAAAGCCGAATAAAACCGTTGGATTTCAAATCATTTTTCCGTTTGGTTGACTCTACAATATCCGCTTTGGTGTCGTCTCTTGCCCAACATGCATGGCGCTATTCCTGTTTAACCCTTTGTGCAATCAGGATTCAATGGCGACGTAACCTGCTGCGTTGCTGTACCGCTAAAGTGTAGCTTATCAAGGATGGTGTGCCCGGTTTGCCAGTGCGTCTTCAAACGCTGATGCTCAATTGTGGGTAACTGGAGAAAATTGCTGCAAACACCTTTCCGGCTCAGCAATGCGCGTCCACTCGGCGCGGCAGTAAACGGTGCGCTTGGCTTTGAATGTGAGGGGGGATGCAAAAGGGGAGGGATGCGATAAGGCGCTGCATTTTTCAAAGGCGGCATTACCGCGACGTTTGACAGGTCTGCCGGCAATCTGATGGGACGCGGCATCTGCCGCGTCCCATCGATGTCATCGATCAGACCAGATCGAAACGATCGGCGTTCATCACTTTCGTCCAGGCCGCAACGAAGTCTTTGACGAATTTTTCCTTGATATCCGACTGCGCATAGACTTCCGCCAAGGCGCGAAGCTGCGAGTGCGATCCGAAGATCAGATCCACGCGCGTCCCGGTCCAAAGCAGTTCGCCGCTCTTGCGATCTCGACCTTCATAGACGCCCTCTTTGCCTGCAACTGGCGCCCACTGCGTGCGCATGTCGAGCAGGTTGACGAAGAAATCATTCGTCAGCGCCTCGGGATTGCGGGTGAGGACACCATGTTCCGGCTGGCCGGCCTTCAACACGCGCAGACCACCGATGAGAACGGTCATTTCAGGTGCCGTCAGGGTCAGAAGTCGTGCACGGTCGACAAGCGCTTCTTCCGGCTTCATGAATTGATGCCCGCTCAGATAGTTGCGGAAAGCATCGGCGCGTGGCTTCAATGCATTGAAGGAGGCGACATCGGTCTGTTCCTGCGACGCATCTGTCCGGCCTGGGGTAAACGGAACGGTGACATCGTGACCGCCAGCCTTTGCTGCTTTCTCGACACCGGCTGCACCGGCAAGCACGATCAGATCAGCCAGGGAAATCTTTTTACCCGCAGATTGGCCGGCATTGAATTCCTGCTGGAACCCTTCGAGAACGCTCAGGACCTTGGCAAGCTGCGCCGGGTGGTTGACGTCCCAGTCCTTCTGCGGAGCAAGACGGATGCGAGCGCCATTGGCACCGCCGCGCTTGTCGGAACCCCGGAAGGTCGAAGCCGATGCCCACGCTGTCGAAACCAGTTCCTGCACCGAAAGACCGGACGCGATAACCTTGGCTTTCAGATCGGCCACATCCCTATCGTCGACAAGCGGATGATCGACAGGAGGAATAACATCCTGCCAGATCAGATCTTCAGACGGCACTTCCGGACCGACATAACGAACCTTTGGCCCCATGTCGCGGTGGGTCAACTTAAACCAGGCGCGGGCGAAAGCATCAGCGAACTGATCAGGGTTTTCCAGGAAGCGGCGAGAAATCTTTTCGTAAGCCGGATCGAAACGCAGCGACAGGTCCGTCGTCAGCATGGTTGGAAGGTGCTTCTTGGACGGATCATGGGCATCCGGGATGGAGGGTTCGGCGTTCTTTGCCTTCCATTGATGGGCGCCAGCCGGGCTTTTTGTCAGTTCCCATTCGAAGTTGAAGAGGTTTTCGAAGAAGAAATTGCTCCAACGGGTCGGGGTCTGCGTCCAGGTGACTTCAGGGCCGCCGGTGATCGTGTCTGCGCCGAAACCAGTGCCGAACTTGCTTTTCCAGCCAAGGCCCTGGTCTTCGAGTGCGCCGCCTTCCGGTTCTGCCCCGATTAGCGACGGATCGCCCGCGCCGTGCGTCTTGCCGAAAGTATGACCGCCGGCGATCAATGCGACGGTTTCCTCGTCGTTCATTGCCATGCGGCTAAACGTCTCGCGGATATCACGCGCCGCAGCAATCGGATCAGGATTGCCATTGGGGCCTTCCGGATTGACGTAGATAAGGCCCATCTGCACGGCGCCAAGCGGTTCAGACAGCTGGCGTTCCCCACTGTAGCGTTCATCGCCCAACCAGGTGCCTTCTGGACCCCAGAACAGTTCTTCCGGTTCCCATGTGTCGGCGCGTCCGCCAGCGAAACCGAAGGTCTTGAAGCCCATGGATTCCAAGGCAACGTTGCCGGTCAGAATGAAGAGATCGGCCCAGGAAATCTTGTTGCCGTATTTCTGCTTGATCGGCCAGAGCAGACGGCGTGCCTTGTCCAGATTTGCATTGTCCGGCCAGCTGTTGAGCGGCGCAAAACGCTGCTGCCCGGCGCCTGCTCCGCCGCGGCCATCGGTGATGCGATAGGTGCCGGCGCTGTGCCATGCCATGCGGACGAAGAGGCCGCCGTAATGGCCGAAGTCGGCTGGCCACCAATCCTGAGAATCGGTCATCAGCGCATGAAGATCGCTCTTCAGGGCTTCATAGTCGAGCTTCCTGAATTCTTCGGCATAATCGAAGTCAGGGCCCATTGGATCGGCGATTTTGTTCTTTTGGTGAAGGATCTGCACATCGAGCTGTTCAGGCCACCAATCGCGGTTGCCCCGACCCTTCGCGCCAGCTGGCCCGTGCGCAACCGGACATTTTCCACCAGTTTCAACCTTGGTATCCATAGGATTCTCCCTTGATATCCTCATACTTTATTCAATCAGGGGCATCTTCCGTCGACCATTCAATTTCGTAGTGTCGACAATGTGCTCTCGTATGACGGCTCGCCCGATTTTAACCGGGAAATGGCATAAAGGGCCTGACGGAAATTATCCCTAGCCTCTTCATAGAGGAGGTCGATGTTAAATTTAAGTTGGATTTATTGATAGGCACGATAAGCAAAACCTATCAGCGGCGTTATGTTAAAACTGCTCCATTCTTTTGCAACCAGCGTGATCAGAATTGGTTGTTCGTACCGAGATGCGTTCGGCTGAAATTTCCGTTTGCCGCTTTCCACCCACCGCGTTATTGCGCACGACAGGGGGTATCGGGGGACTTCACACCTATGGACAGATAGCTTCCGCAAGTCGGCATTCTGCAGGCTGCGGACAGCATGCGCCAGTAAGTTGGTTTGTGCACTGAATAAAACCAAACCGGTGCTAGAAATGAAGAAAGATGATGAAAATGCTGTCACTCCCCGCCATTCTTGGTATCTCACTCGGCGCTGCTGGTTTTGCAGCTTTCAGCCGAAAGAACAAACCTTGGAGTGCTCTTAAAAGGATCGGTTATTTTATTGTGGTGGCGATCGGAATTTTGCTGGTCATGCTGGCGTTGAATTTCGGACTCTACTACTCCAATCGCGTTTCCTGATCCGGCAAGTAATTGGTAAGGCCGCTTTAATTAACCAGTAGAGCCTGTCTGGTTCAGCGCGAACCTGACAGGCGTCTAAGACGCTGTCGCACAAGCGGTGCCTTGTGCGACGAAATTATGGCCTGCGCGCTATGGCTCTATCATCCGCTTGGATCATTGAAAAAGTTAATGAGACGCCAGCAGCCTGGCATCGATCTTGATGACTGCTTTGCGGATCGCTAAGGGGGCTCCGATCTCGCAGCAGGGACGGTGAAACTCTCCCGGGAAGAACACGATGAAATCGTCGGCGCTAAGCTCCACAGAATACTCACTGGGTCGTGCGGGATAAAAGGCGATATCCTGCGTCTCCAGGCGGTCGTCAATCGGAACAAGGTGTGGGTCGGGAAAGGCCACGCCATAGGCTTCCCGTCCCTCAAGCAGGATCTGGATATCGATATAGCGGCGATGAGCCTCTGGCCGAAGCTGGTTGGCCGGTTTGGTCGACAGTTCCTGGATCAGCAGGAAAATGTCCTCGCCGTCGATCTCATGTCGTCCCGTGGGCAGGTTGGGCAGATCGAGAGCCGTGACGGCCTCTATGGCGCTGATGATACAGGCCGGCAAAGTGGCGCGGTAAAATTGCCAATGATGAAGAGAGCCGGTGATCATGGGAAATCTCCTGAAATAATAGGGAATGCGGGTTGGGGCCGAGATCAGAACGCAGTTGGCGCTTCTGATCCCGATCACGGCACTCGCCTCAGAGTTTGGCGATCCGGTTGCGGAAATGCTCGGTACCGTCGATGATTTTGTCCAGCACGGCGTCCAGTGCCCAGAAGCGCTCCCGAATGTCATAATCGATCACCCGGCAGCGAATACTGTCAAAGGTGCCAATCCGCTGATGATAGAGTTTGGCGAGTGCCGGATAGCCGAGAGCTTCCGAAACAGCCGACAGTACCAGGAAGGTGGCCAGCTCTTCAGCGAGCTGTGGATGCTTTTCACCCTCACGCCACAGCCAGTTGTAAAGATCGGGGTGGAAATTGGTGAAAACGCCGTTGAAGCCCGGCACGCCAGCCTTCATCGCATCCCAGGCAATGGCCGCATTGGCATTGAGGATTTTCAGCGGTGTGCCTTTGGTCAGTTCGAGGCGACGCTTGACCGTGTCAAGATCGCAGCTCACATCCTTGAGCATGATGAAACGACCGGTGTGGGCGCAATAGGTCAGTTCCTCATCGCTCAGCAAACGGCGATAAGGGGCCGGGCACTCGTAAAGACCAAGCGGCAGGTCCTCCGGCAGCACGGACAGCAGCTTATCCAGCGTTGCCTTGAAGACAGCTGTGCCTTCTTTCTTAGGGTCGAGATGGTTGGTCACGAGGATTAGCCCATCTGCGCCAACCCGGCTCATGGCCTGTAATTCCTCAATCTGCTTGTCCAGATCGTCGCTGATATGGCCGGACACAACGACTGGAAGGCGACCCGCTGCCTTTTCCACCACGAAACGACCCAGCGCCATACGCTCATCCAGCGACAAGAACATCATCTCGCTGGACTGGCACACTGCGAACAAGGCCCCGGAGCCGTTGGCGACATACCATTCGATGAGGCGTTCCAGACCGGGGTAATCGATCTGCCCATCCTCAAGAAAAGGCGTGAGCATGACGGGAATAATACCTTGGATAGATTGAGCTTTGCTGGTCATCATCAATGTCCGTTATTGGATTTCGAATGCGCTTTCCGGTACAATCCGGAAAGCGGTATGTCAGGGAAAGGCGTTGGGCCTCTTCACTGGTCCATCGGTTCACGAACCAGGAAGAAGTAGCTGGCGGCACCAACGAATGCGATGGCAGCTCCGGTGAGCAAGGCGGGTACGAAAGACGAGTATTCGGCAATAAACCCGGTTGCGATCGGAGCCAGGGAGCCACCCAGGAATCCGCCGAAATTCTGCAGGGAACCGAGTGACGCCACCCGGTTTTTCGGAGCAACGGCTGTCACCAGCGCCCAAGAGCAGGCAGAGGCGGCATTGGTGAGGAAAATCACCACGGAAATGCAGAAAATCGCAATGTTATTGTCGGCAACCAGCGCCGCAGGCACGGTGAAGGCGGCCATGCCGAGCATGGCGATGACAACAGGAATGCGACGACCACGGACCGGTGAAGCCTCGGTTTTCTTAATGATCTTGTCCGACAGCCAGCCAGCCACGAGGCAGCCGATAAAGCCGCAGAAGAACGGGACGGAGGCCATGAAACCGGTGCGGGCAAGGCTCATGTGCCGTTCATTGACCAGATAGGATGGCAACCAGCTGAGATAAACCCAGTTAAGGTAAACATTGCCGAAGTAGCCAAGGATCATGCCCCAGGTGGCGCGATAGGAAAACAGCTGGCCCCAATCGGCAAGCGTCACCTTCTGCTGCTTTTCTTCCGTCTCCGAAGAGAGGTACGAGCGTTCCTCAGCGGTCAGCCCCATATCCTTTGGGTCACGATACAGCATGAACCAGAATGCGGCCATGACCAGGCCAGCAGCACCGGTGATGATGAAGACCCAGCGCCAATCCAGAACGATCAGAAGCTGTGTCAGGAGCAGAGGCGCGATAGCTGTGCCCAGTGGAGAGGCTGAATTGAAGATGCCTGTTGGCACGCCGCGCTTACTCACCGGGAACCAGTTGCTGACAACCCGGGCAGCCGACGGAAATTGCGGCGCTTCACCAATGCCCAGACCGATACGGCTCAGGATAAACTGGGTAAAGGACGTGACAAAACCTCCGGCGGCCTGGGCCAGCGACCAGAACACCAGACCGAAACCCAAAAGGCGACGCGGTCCGAGACGGTCCACCATTGCTCCAACCGGAAGCTGCGCCAGCGCATAGCTCCAGGAAAATGCCGAGAGCAGCAGGCCCATTTCACCGAGGGTCAAACCCATGTCTTCGGTGATCCGATGATTGGCAACCGCCAGCGTCCCACGATCCATGTAATTGATGACGCCAGCCACCACCAGCAGGCAAAGCGAGGTGATCTGCATGCGCCGGATACGCGGCGGTGCCTTGGCTTGGGTTGACCCCAGCGGGGCCGAGGGCTCGGAACTGACAATGGTGCTCATGACGTCTCTCCTCCTTGGATGTCCGTTGCGGTTGGAGTATCCCGCGTCGCCTTTGGATTACCGTGCTGTTGGGATTGAAAGATCTCCCCCATGGCAATCGCAAGCTCCTCCCCGCGACTGAATGTAAGCGCTTACATGAAATTATTTCAGAAATCTGTCAACGGACTTTTTGGTCCAAAAGACCGGCGTTCGACTTTAAATCGGTTAGCATTGTGCCACCTTCAGATGCGGTGGCATTTCAGGCGGATGTTTTTCAAGCTAGAGTTTCCAAAGGAAAAGTGGAAACCGGCTTTCCCGAAACGATATACGGTAATGCCTTCAAGGCGAGGATGCGGGAGCATCTTCGACGCTTGGTATAAGTGGAAGACGTAATGACTGGAACGCCCGAGCAGCCTGGATCGCCTGTGAAACGCACCCGTGAAGGCAGCGGCAGGGCAAGGCTGGAGGAGGTTGCGCGACGGGCTTGCGTTTCGACAGCCACGGTTTCTCGTGCGTTCAACACGCCCGAAAGGGTTTCTCCTGAAACACGCGAGCGGATTTTCTCAACCGCCAAGGCCCTGGGTTGGGTTCCCAATGCTGCGGGCCGGGCGTTGGCATCGAACCGCACCCATATTGCCGGTGTCATCATTCCAACGCTGGACAATGAAATCTTCTCCCATCAGGTCGGTGCAATGCAGCGGGTGTTTGCCGAACACGGATTGAACCTGCTGATCGCCTGTTCGAATTACGATCCTGAACTGGGTTTCCAACAGGCAAAAGCCATGATCGAGCGCGGCGTGGAAGCGCTGGCGCTGGCTGGCGAATCCCATCCTCAGGCGCTCTATGACAATCTGGACAATCTCGACATTCCCTATGTGCTGACCTATGCCTATCGACAGGGCGCCTCGCATGCCATGGTGGGCTTCGACAATGCCGCAGCCTTTGCCCGGATGACCGATTATCTTCTCGGCCTTGGCCATCGACGCATCGCTGTCGTCATGCAGCCCAAAGACAATAATGACCGCGTGGTAGCGCGCCTCAGTGGCATCACAGCCGCTCTTAGCGCAGCAGGATTGGAACTTTCGCCCGATCATTTGATCAGCGACAAGGCTAGTCTGGATTTTGGCATCGAAAGCGCCAAGCGGCTCGCGCAAGAGCCAACGGACATCCGTCCGACTGCGATCATTTGCGGAAACGATACTCTGGCACTCGGCGTGCTGATGGGCTTGGCACAGATGGGAGCAAGCGTTCCGGGCGATTTTTCGGTGACGGGTTTCGACGATCTGGAACTCTCGTCCCGACTGTCTCCGGCACTCACCACGATGTTTGTCGATAATAAGGAAATCGGTCGCATTGCCGCAGAACAACTCGTTCTGTGTCTTGGAGGCGAGATAGCCTCGCCTCAATCCCGGGAAATATCGGTCAGCTTGCATATTCGGGAAAGTACAGCGGCCCCGCAAACGAGATAGACTGTATCAGGGGGCCGGGTGACAGACTTGCCAATCGATGGTGATTGCCCGGAGCGGCCAACGATACAAAGAGGAATGGCCGGTCAATCTAAACCTGACAGACTCTCGTGCACCCACGCATTCACTTCGTTCATGCTTTCGTGCACTCATTTTTTGTTTATGCATCGATTTTTCCAAACTCGGCTGAAGCCTCCGTTTGGATCGATGCACGAGCAGCAGAATTGCCGTTATGGGAATGGGTGACAATTTGTTTGCCCTGTAGACCGGTCTGATTGCTAATCACGATTGTACTGTGCCGATTGAATTCTGTTCCAGCCGATGCCAGTATCTGATGCCCAGTGATTTGGCCCACCGCTCGTGCTCATATCGGTAACCAGCGAGCCAACTTGATCGGTTCTCTGTTGAGTTTGGACACTTGCCGGCGGCTTCTACCATGCAACTCCATGGCACAGCTCTGGCCGTCAACACATTCAATGCCGCCTGTCGTCTCTCTTGAACGGTTTTCCACACCCTCCTTTTCCCTTGCAATTTTCCACCATCACGGGAAAAAATGAAAAACCATTTCTTATAAAACATTAAATCTACCTATTTAATGGATAAATAAGAATTGGAGCTGACGATCTACCATGAGCTATGCCCTTAGCCTGCTTGACAAAAGCCCGGTCGAACCGGGTGCTGTTGCCGCCGATGCCTTGAAAGCCACGGTCGCTCTTGCCTTGCGCGCCGAAGACCTTGGCTATCGGCGCTTCTGGCTTGCGGAACATCACAACCTGCCGGCGCTTGCCAGTTCGGCGCCAGAGGCGCTGATTGCCTATCTCCTTGCCAGGACGTCGCGGCTCAGAATCGGTTCCGGCGGCATCATGCTTCAGCATTACAGCGCCTATAAGGTTGCAGAAACCTTCAACCTGCTGGCAGCGCTGGCGCCGGGCCGGGTTGATCTGGGTGTCGGCAAGGCACCGGGTGGATTTCCCTACGCCACCCATGCCCTGCAAGCCGGTCGGAAAGCGGCTGCCCCTGCCGATTTCGAGGAACAGCTTGAGGATTTGAACCGCTATCTGCTGACGGATGCCGCTGCTGCCAATGCCTTGCTGGCAACGCCGGTGCCGCCCGTTCCGGCAGAGCGTTTCCTGCTTGGTGCCAGTGTCGCGAGCGCAAAGCTGGCGGCGGCAAAAGGCTGGACGCTGGTTTTCGCGGGCCATTTGAATGGTGACCAGCATAATCTGCAGGAGACCTTTGATGTTTACCGTCGTGAAACCGGTGGCAAAGTTCCCGTTCTGGCTCTGGCCGCTTTGGCGACCGACGCGGAAGAGACGGCGAGAAGCCTCGTGGCTGACATCAAGATCTTCAAGGTGATTCTGGCCAATGGTCAAAGCGTCAATGTCGGTAATGCCGAACAGGCCGCCGAGTTTGCTCGTCAGTCCGGTGTGTCGGATTACCGGGTTGAAGAAAAGACCCCGCATGTTCTGGCAGGCACGGGCGAGCAAGTCCGCAAGGAGCTCGATGCCCTTCATGCCACGCTTGGAGTGAGCGAATTCATCATCGACATCCCCGTTCCGCAGTCGGCTCTTCGGCTGAATGCCATTGAGTTGATTGCTGGTTCGCGCCTGTCTCTTGCCGCCTGATTTTAGAGAAAGATGTTCCCATGAGCAAGAAATCCATCAATTTTGGCGTGATGTTGCACGGTCCGGGCGGTCACATGAATGCTTGGAAACATCCAAGCGTTCCCGCTGACGCCAGCGTCAACTTTTCCTTTTATGTGGAGACGGCCCGCAAGGCGGAAGCCGCAGGCCTCGCCTTCGCCTTTGTCGCCGACGGACTGTATATCAACGAGCATTCCATTCCGCATTTTCTCAACCGGTTCGAACCGATTGCCATTCTCTCGGCGCTGGCCGCCTCCACCTCGAAAATCGGGCTGGTCGGGACGATTTCCACGTCCTATTCGGACCCATTCACCGTCGCCCGGCAATTTGCCTCTATCGATCATATCAGCGGCGGACGGGCCGGATGGAATGCGGTGACAACGCCGCTGGAAGGCTCTGGCCGCAATTACAGCCGCGAACATCCCGAGCATTCGCTGCGCTACCAGATTGCCGAGGAATATCTGGATGTGGTCAAGGGATTGTGGGACAGCTGGGACGATGACGCCTTCGTGCGCGACCGCGATACGGGTGCGTTCTTTGACCGGGAAAAGCTGCATCGGCTGGATCATAAGGGCCGCTTCTTCCGCGTCGAGGGTCCGCTCAATATTGGTCGCTCCCGGCAGGGTCAACCGGTGGTGTTTCAGGCTGGGTCTTCGGATTCAGGCATTCATCTGGCAGGCAAACATGCCGATGCCGTCTTTACCAATGGCGCGAGTTTCGAAGAAGGGCAGGCCTTTGCCAAGCAAGTCAAGCAGAGCGCCATTGCCCAAGGCCGTAGCGCCAGCGATGTGCTGATTTTCCCCGGCATCGGGCCGATTGTCGGCGCAACGCAGGAAGAAGCGGATGAAAAATATCGGGCAATCAGCGCCTTGGTAACGATTGAAGAAGCATTGCTGTTTTTGGGCCGGTTCTTCGATCATCATGATTTCCGCCGGTATCCGCTGGATGAGCCTTTCCCGGAGCTTGGTGATCTCGGCAAGAACAGTTTCCGCTCCACCACCGACAAGATCAAGAAAAACGCCAGAGAAAAGGGCCAGACCTTGCGCGAAGTGGCGCTGGAGGCCGCAACGCCGCGCAGCACCTTTGTCGGCACACCCGACCGGATTGCTGACGAGATCATCCGCTGGGTCGATGGCGGTGCTGCCGATGGTTTCATTCTGGGCTTTCCGGTCATCACGGAAGGACTGGATGACTTTGTCGCCCATGTGCTGCCACGTCTTGAAGCGCGGGGCTATTTTGATCGCACTCTACAGGGTGACACGTTGCGCGATCATCTCGGCCTGCCTTTCCGTGAAAGCCGCTATGCGGCGACATCAGCTGACAAGGCCACAACAAGGGCAGCCAGCTAGAGCATTTCCGCGTTTCCTGGAAACGCATGAATACTCTAACTGTTTTTTTAACGCATTTCTGGACGCAAAACCGCACCGCATTTTTGCTGGAAATGCTCTAAGCGCATCGGCTGAAAGCAACCATGAACATCGCCATTGACAGTCACCTGGGGCAAGACCGGGTGGCAAAGAAAATTCGTGCCTATCTGGATGAGATCATCGCCTTTCGGCGGGAACTCCATCAAAATCCGGAATTGGCCTTTCAGGAAAAGCGCACCAGCAATCTGGTCGTCTCCTATCTGGCCTCTTTTGGCTATCAGGTGGAGCATGGCATCGCTGGAACGGGTATCGTCGCCAGCCTGAAAAAGGGGAGTGGTAGCCGTATTATCGGTCTTCGCGCTGATATGGACGCCTTGCCCATTCACGAAGCGACAGGGCTTGCCCATGCCAGCCGCACCAAGGGTGTGATGCATGCCTGCGGCCATGACGGACATACCGCCATCCTGGTTGCGGCGGCCCGCTATCTGGCCGAGACAAGTAAATTCGATGGCACGGTACGGCTGATTTTTCAGCCCGCCGAAGAGATCGGCGCGGGCGCGAAGAAATTACTGGCCGAGGGGTTGTTCGAGCGCTTTCCCGTTGATGCGGTGTTTGGCCTGCACAATTGGCCGGATGTTCCCGCCGGTCATTTCGGCTTCGTGCCGGGTCCGGCCATGGCCTCCGTCGATCAGGCCCATATCACCGTGGTCGGCAAGGGTGGCCATGGGGCGGAACCGCATCGGGGCGTCGATCCAGTGCTGGCGTCGGCCTCTTTGATCACCGCCCTGCAAAGCATCGTATCGCGCAATGTCGATCCGCGTGAAATGGCGGTAATTACCGTCGGCTCGATCCATGGCGGTTCGGCGTCCAATGTCATTCCCGAAAGTGTCGATTTGAAGCTGACGGTGCGCACGTTCAGCGAAGATGTCAGGCAACAGCTCAGCGAACGCATCCCGGCACTGGCGCGTGCCCAGGCCGAAAGCTTCGGGGCGAGGGCAGAGGTCGATTATCGCTTCGGTTTTCCGCCCGTTCTCAATCATGCCGATGAAACCGCCTTTGCCCGCCAGGTGGCGGTGCAAACCTTCGGTGATGACAGGGTGATTGCCCATTTCAAACCGCGCACCGCAAGCGAGGACTTTGCTTTTCTGCTGCAGGCGCGGCCCGGCAGCTATCTGTTTGTCGGCAATGGCGACAGCGCTCCGCTGCACAGCGCGTCCTATGACTTCAACGACGAGATCATTCTGCCCGCCGCTCACTACTGGGTGCGGCTGGTGGAGAGCTACCTGTCATCCCCGGTTTCGACCGCCACTCTCTAGAGGATGTGCACCGCCATGACCGATACATTCGTTTACACCTCGCCGCTCGATCCCTTGGCAAAGCCGCTGATCGACGATCTGATCCGTGAATATGACAGCCGCTACGGGACGTTTTTCAGCGCGGAGGGCGCGGTAGAGGAAATCAACCGCTATCCTGCGGAAGCTTTTCAGCCGCCGTTCGGCACTTTCCTGTTGCTGCTGCGCGATGGCCAGCCGATCAGCGGGGGTGCCTTCAAGTTTTATGACGAGACCACCGCCGAATTCAAACGCATCTGGACCCATCCCGATTATCGGCGCCAGGGGCTTGCACGCATCGTACTGGAAGAACTGGAAGCCCAGGCAGCGCGGCAGGGCTATGAACGCATCTACCTCACCACCGGTTTTCGCCAACCGGAGGCGGTTGGGCTCTACCTGAAGAATGGCTATAGCGCCCTGTTCGATCCGGCGGTCGATCCCGAAATCCATCGGACACTGCCCTTCGAGAAGGACATCCGCCATCTCGCCGTAGGCGATGAAAAGCCGCAGCTTCGCCCGGAGCGCCGTGCGGTCTCCGTATAGTTCTTCTCAACCTTTCAGCCCACCCTCTTCAGAAAGGATGGCGTCATGGCTCTCACTTCGGACTTTCCAGGCATCCGGCATGTGGATGTCGCCAGCGATCAACCCCATGATCTTTCACGGTTGAAGATCGTTCCTGCCCGCTACCCTGCCAGGATCATCGGCACGGTGTTTGCGGCTGTTGTCATCATTGCCGGGCTCTATTCCACCTTCACCAATCCGCGCTGGGGCTGGAGCGTGTTTGCGCAGTGGTTCTTCGCGGAGCCGGTTTTGGCCGGGCTGGGTCGGACCCTGTTGCTGACTGTGCTCGCCACCATCAGCGGCTCGGTCCTGGGGACGGCGCTGGCACTGGCGCGGGTATCGCGCTCACCGCTGCTGTCTGGCCTATCCTGGGGCTATATCTGGCTGCTGCGCTCCATCCCGATGATCGTACTGTTGCTGGTGCTCAACAATCTCGGCTATCTCTATGAAACCATTCACATTGCCGTACCCTTTACCGGCTAGGTGCTGGTGGATTACCCGACCGTACAATTGCTGACACCGTTTGCCGCCGCCTTTATCGGGTTGACGCTCAATCAGTCGGCTTTCTTTGCCGAGATCGTTCGCGGCGGCATTCTCTCGGTCGATCAGGGGCAGTTGGAGGCCGCTGCTGCCCTAGGGCTGCCGCGCCGTCGTCAGGCCTTCAGGATTGTGCTGCCCCAGGCGATGCGCACCATCCTGCCGACCGGTTTCAATGAGATCATTGGCCTGGCCAAGGCCACCTCCATTGTCTATGTGCTGGCGCTGCCGGAATTGTTCTATACCGTGCAGGTCATCTATCGCCGCAATCTGGAAGTCATTCCGTTGCTGATGGTCGCTACGGCCTGGTATCTGGTGATCATGACGGTGCTTTCGGTCGCCCAGCACTATATCGAGCGGCATTTTTCCAAGGGCGCCCTGCGCAATCCGAAGCCCCTGCCATTCCGGTCTTTTTTCGGGCGTAGGGTATCGACGGTGCCAGCGGTGACGGCCAATCGCCGGTCTGCCCTCAAGGATCTGACAGCGCTTCGCCAGGGCGGTGTGGTGCGCATCCAGAATGTGTCGAAAAGTTTTGGCCATCTCAAGGTTCTGGATGGTGTCGATCTGACGCTGAAAGCCGGAAGCGTCACGGCAATTCTTGGCCCTTCAGGCTCTGGCAAATCGACGCTTTTGCGCAGCATCAACCATCTGGAGCGTGTCGATCACGGCTTCATCTCGGTCGATGGCGAACTGGTCGGTTATAACAGACGCGGCAATATGCTTTACGAGTTGAAGGAGAAGGACATCCTGAAACGCCGCGTTGAGATCGGCATGGTGTTCCAGAGCTTTAATCTCTTTCCGCATCTGACGGTGCTTGAAAACCTGATCGAAGCACCGATTGCCGTGCTTGGCCTGCCACGCGACGAGGCCATTCTGCTGGCCCAGGACCTGTTGGCCCGTGTCGGCCTTAGCGACAAGATCCATGCCTATCCCCGGCAATTGTCCGGCGGCCAGCAGCAGCGTGTGGCGATTGCCCGGGCGCTGGCGTTGAAGCCCAAGGTTCTGCTGTTCGACGAGCCGACCTCAGCACTTGACCCTGAATTGGTGGGAGAAGTGCTTGACGTGATCAAGGAACTGGCGCGCACCGGTACGACGCTGGTGATCGTCACGCATGAAATCGGCTTTGCCCGTGAAGTCGCCGATACGGTCGTCTTCATGGAAGGCGGACGTGTGCTGGAAGTCGATACCCCGGAACGGATCTTTAGCCATGCCGCTCACCCGCGCACCCAGGAATTCCTGGCCAAGGTGCTGTGAGCGTTCGCACTGAAACTCAAACTCATCAACCTCATTTCTGACTGGAGAGCAGCATGACATTTCGGAAAATCCTGCCGGGCCTGGCACTGGCGGCATTCACGGCATTTGCGGCAAACAGCGCCTTTGCCGCCGATAAATTCGATCTGAGCCCTGACATATCGAACCGGGTGCGGGCCGAGAAAAATCAGGCGGCGATTGCAGCGATCAAGCCCGGGTTCAAATTCACCACACCAGGCAAATTCACGGTGGCTGTCAGCCCTTTCGATCCGCCGGTCGTCACGTATGCTTCCGATGCCAAAACGATCCTTGGGGCTGACCCGGATCTTGCCCAATTGCTGGCGGATTCGTTGGGATTAGAGCTTGAAATTGTCCCGGTCGCCTGGGCGGATTGGCCGCTCGGCATCGCTTCTGGCAAATATGATGCTGTCATCAGCAACGTCACCGTGACGGAGCAGCGCAAGGAGAAATATGATTTTTCCACCTATCGTCGTGACTTGCTGGGCTTTTACGTCGCGAAGAACAGCCCGATTACCGACATCAAGGAGCCGAAGGATGTCGCGGGCCTGAAGCTGATTACCTCATCCGGCACCAACCAGGAAAAAATCATTCTGGACTGGGATCGCCAGAATGTCGCCGCCGGTCTGAAGCCAATCGAGGTGCAATATTACGAGGATAGCGCCGCGAGCGATCTGGCGCTCCAGTCGGGACGTGCCGATGTGCGGTTCAACACCAATGCCAGCCAGGCCTACGGTTCGCTGATCAAGGGCAACACGCGGCTGGTCGGCAATGTCAATGGCGGCTGGCCGTTGACGGCGGATATCGCCACCGTGACCCGCAAGGATGCGGGACTTGCCGATGCCTTGACCATTGCCACAAACGCTCTGATCAAAGACGGCAAATACGCCGAAGTTTTGAAGCGCTGGAACCTGACGGCGGAAGCCATTCCGGAAAGCCGCACCAACCCGCCTGGCCTGCCGAAGAGCGGTTCGTAACCTGTACAGCTTTGGGGCGGTCATCAGCTCCGCCCCATATTTTTTCAGGAGGTTTCCATGAACCATGCCACGCGGCGGATAAGCCGGGCTCTTGCCGCCTTGATGCTCTTACTGCAAGCGATTTCGCCAGTCTTGGCCGAACCCTTCGATCTGTCGCCGCAGCAGCCGGGCCGCCTGCATGTAGAACGGGATGCAAAGGCCGTAGCCGCTCTTCCGGCGAATTATAAATTCGTCTCCCCTGGAACCTTGACGGTTGCCGTTGCAGTTGGTTCGCCGCCGATTGCGGCCTATGCAACCGACGCCAGCACGGTGGTTGGCTTCGATCCAGATCTTGCCCTTCTGTTGGCGGAAAGCCTTGGTCTGAAGCTGGACCTTGTTTCGGTCGCCTGGGCGGATTGGCCGCTGGGACTAGCGTCTGGCAAATATGATGCGGTTATCTCCAATGTCGGTGTCACCGAGCAGCGCAAACAGAAATTCGACTTCTCCACCTACCGGTACGGGTTGCATGGCTTTTACGTCAAGAACGACAGCCCGATCACAGCGCTGAAAGAGCAGAAGGATGTTGCCGGTTTGCGGATCATCGTCGCCTCCGGCACGATCCAGGAGCGCATTCTTCTGGAATGGGACAAGCAGAACAGGGCAAACGGTTTGAAACCGCTGGAACTGCAATATTACGATGACGAGGCTGCCGCCGATCTGGCACTGCAATCGGGCCGGGCCGATGCCAATTTCGGACCCAATGCCATGCAGGCCTGGCAGGCGGCAACGCTGCACCGCAAGCGGCTGGTAGGCACCGTCAATGCTGGCTGGCCGTTGACAGCAGATGTCGGCGTAACCACCCGCAAGGGCAGCGGTCTGGCGGAACCGATCGCCGTTGCCATCAACGACTTGATTGCTGGCGGGACATATCAGGCAGCATTGTCGCGCTGGGGTCTTTCCCAGGAAGGACTGACGCAATCGCAGGTCAATCCGCCTGGCCTGCCAAGCTATTGAAGCGCCTGCGGCGCTCATTTCTCTCGCGTAAAAGGACCGCTCCATGGCCATTGCGATCAATCATATCGGTTTCCTGATCCCGGGTAATTATCCGGAAAGGGACCCATTGTCCGGTCTGGAAACCACGCTGAACCTGTTTGAATTCGGCGAGCATCTCGGCTTCGACTCGGCCTGGGTGCGCCATCGCCATCTGGAGCCGGGTATTTCCTCTGCTGCGGTTTTCCTGGCTGCCGCCAGTCAGCGGACCCGCCGGATCGAGATTGGTACGGCGGTCATTCCGCTGGGCTATGAAAGTCCTTTTCGGCTGGCGGAAGATCTGGCGCTTGCTGATGTGCTCTCCGCTGGCCGGTTGAATATCGGCGTCAGCGCTGGCCTGCCCGCCCATCTTGAACTGATCGGCAAAAAGGTGTTCGATGGCGATTGGACGACCTATGATTTTTCCCATAACCGTGTTTTGCGATTGATCGACAATCTGCGTAGCGACTATCTTGGCGGCGAAGATACAAGGCTGAAAACGCCGTTCGGTCCGCAGCGCCCCCGGCTGCAACCGCATGCGAAAGGGTTGAT
Organism: Allorhizobium ampelinum S4; assembly: GCF_000016285.1. Lineage (NCBI taxonomy): Bacteria > Pseudomonadati > Pseudomonadota > Alphaproteobacteria > Hyphomicrobiales > Rhizobiaceae > Gillisella > Gillisella ampelina. The sequence goes on from NC_011988.1 coordinate 204,571, forward strand.
CGACCGGATCTGGTATGGCGGCGGTTCCATCGCTTCGGCCAGATGGGCAGGCAGCAACGGTCTCAACCTGCTGATCGGCAATGTCACGTCCGGTGAGGACACCGACAATTTCTATGAGGCGCAGGCCCGGCAACTCAGTCTTTACCGTGCAGCAGGCGGGAGTGCTAGCCGGGTGGCGCTAGGCCGGGTGATCGTGCCGCTCGACAGTGCCGATGCACCGACCCGGCGCAAATATCTCGATTTTGCCGCTGGGCGCCTGGAGCGAACGCTGCACCCGAATGGGGAGCGCCGTACGCTTTTCCCGCGTGATCTGGTTGGCAGTTCCGACGATATTCTCGAATGGCTCCATGCCGACCCGATCCTGAGCGAGGTGACGGAGCTGCGTCTTGAACTGCCTTATGAGTTCGAGCAGGACGAATACCGGCAGATTCTACAGGATTTTGTCACCAAAATTGCGCCGGGACTGGGATGGCAGGCCCGTAATGTAGATGGCACGCAAGCGCTTGGGTCTGCGCTGGATCACAGCCATACGCGGAGCGCACGCCAGACCCATTGAGGAAAAGCCCTTCACCATACGGTAAGAAGGGACATTTCCAATGCCATTCCGTATCACGCATCTCACGGCGTCCCTAAAGCGCGAGCTGTGGTATGTCGATCCGTACAATAAGGCCCGTCGGGTGATTGGACAGCAGGGTAATTTTGCTCTGATGGGCATGTGCTATATCTGCGACAATCGACAGGCCGAGGCCAAAACCGGCGCGTTTGCTGCGGGAAGCATCTCCTTTGAAAAACGGTTCGAAAACTTTTTCTCTGAGATCTTTGGGAATGCCTGGTCCGTCATCGATCACCAAGATCGAAAAAACCGTTCCACTGACCTGTAGTTTGACGAGGATGGTCTTTCCAAACTTGGTTGCATTGTCGCAAAGGTTGGTGACTGCCCGCATGATTGAGAGCGGTCGGCAGTTGGCGATCAGCTTGTTCGGCCCCTGATATTCGACATCGAAGCCTATGTCTGAAAAGTCACTGCAAACGGTTTGCAGGATGCTCGCAACATCAACGCGTTCAATGCCCTCGGTTGCAAAATCGTCCCGGAGATAGTTCAGGCTTTCGGTCAGAAGATCATCGATATGATCGATATCCGTCAGCAGGGCTTCCCGCAAGGCACCGGCCTCCATGCGCTCCGAGCGCAATCTGAGCCGCGTCAAGGGAGTGCGAACATCATGGCTAATCCCCCGCAGCATTCGGGTCCGGCCGTCCACCATGATGCGAATACGGTTTCGCATACCGTTTAGGGCACGGGCCAGCGACAGGATCTCAACCGTGCCGCGTTCTTCGAAGATCTGGGAGCTATTGTTGATATCCGATTTTATTGCAGCCTCGGATATTCTCTTGATCGGTTCGGTTACCGCCCTGATCGCAAAGGCAAAGAAAAAAGCGATCAAGACGACCACGGCGATAAAGTAATATGTCGTTTGACTGAGAAACGAAGTCGTCAGAATCGTATCGGGAAGACCGAAAAATACAAGCATTGTCCGGTCATCCACTTTCTCGGCAAACACACGACGGCCATCCAAAAAAGCGCGCCAGCCGCCAAGGGGCGGCTCTCCATCAGGCGGAAACAGAAAATCGACCAATGTCTCGGCAAAGCCCTGGAACTCCGGGGAGGTCTTGAACTTGTCAGCCAGCGATATCGGTTGAAGCGAAACCTCCAAGCCTGCGCGTTGCGCATTGGTTAGAATGGAGGTGCGTTCTTCAGGAGAGGCCTGTGCCAAAAGAAGGGCGAGGGTCCTGACCTGTGTGGCGGTGCTTTCCAGATTGGGAATGGCGTAATCATTCTGCGCAACATTTTCCAATGCCCTGCCGGTCGCGATGACGGTGACCAATGCCAAGAGAATGATAACGGTGATTTGGCCACGAAGGGTTCTTGGTACCGCACGGAGATTCCTAAACATGAACCTCTTCCACAGTGGCAGTGAAGACATAACCACCCAAGCGAACGGTTTTCAAAAGCGCTGGATCACGCGGGTCTTTTTCGATCTTCTGTCGCAAGCGACTGATATGGACATCAATGCTGCGTTCGATCGGGCCTGCCAGGCCCGCATGGGTCGCGCTCAGCAACTGCTCCCTGGTCAGCACCCGTCCAGGATTTTGGCAGAAGGCCAGCAGCAGATCGAATTCATGGGTCGTCATCGCAACGCGCGCATGGCTTGGATCATGAAGCTGCCGCCGAGCCGGATCGACCTGCCATCCATCGAAGCGGAAAAAGCTTTTCCGTAAACTGTCTGGCCGCTGAGAGGTCACTCTGGAGCGCCTGAGAAGGCCTTTGATCCGTGCCGTCAGCTCCCGGAGAACGAATGGCTTTGTGACATAGTCGTCTGCGCCGATTTCCAGACCGACGACACGGTCGATATCGCTGCTCACCGAGGTCAACATCAGGATGGGAATATCGCCGCTGCCTCGAAGCCGGCGGCAGATGCTAAACCCGTCTTCTCCAGGCAGCATCACATCGAGGACGACGAGATCGAATTCCAGTGCGCGCATCTTGGCGTCCATGGCGGCGCCATCCGCTGCGACCTCGACAAGCATTCCTTGCTCGTTGAGGCTATCGCGGACCATGCCGGCGATCTGCTCGTCATCTTCTACAATCAGGATCTTGGGCGCATCTGACATCGCTTATCCACTGTCGCTTGTAAAAAGGGTCGCTTCCCCTCCAAGACCTTCTCTTACCATAATCGTTTCCGGCTTCGGACGTCTTATATATTAAGATTTGTTGTAATCGACCGGAGCTGACAGCAGGTCTTTAACAAAACTTAACAGAATGAAACACCCAACCGATCATCCATGTGGGAGAGAACGGCACTCAATCTGCTGCCTCTTTTACCGGAGGCACGCCAGCAAACACTGGAGTGCTCATGCTGAGACGAATGATCCTATGTACCACAGGCGTTCTTGCCGTGTTTCTAACCGCCTGTTCGGATGAAGCCAGCACGCCAAAGACACCTCGCGCCATTAAAGGGGTCACAGTCAAATCGGAGCTTATCGGGGAAGTCTTTCGCCAGACCGGCGAGATCCGCCCACGTTATGAAACGCCGATGAGCTTCAGGATCGATGGACTGGTGGCTTTTCGCGTCGAGACGGGATCATCCGTCAAAAAAGACGATGTGCTTGCAACAGTAGAAAAGACACCGGCCTTGATCAATGTCGCGTCCGCATCCGCGCAAGTCGATGCGGCAAAATCGGATTTGGCGCTGGCGGATGTTAACGCGGCTCGCAACTGGAACCTCATCGCCAAGAATGCGGTGTCGCGCGCCCAGGTCCAGCAGAGCGATGCCAATCTGCAAGCGGCGAAGTCAAAGCTTGAAGTCGCCAACGCGACTTTGGCGAGCGCACAACAGAACCTCTCCTATACGGATCTGAAAGCGGGACGAGACGGTATCGTATCCGGCGTTTCCATCAATGTGGGTCAGGTCGTCACCACGGGGCAAACGGTCCTGACCCTCAGTTCTGATACCGAACTTGATGCCGTCTTCGATGTGCCTGAACAGATGCTAACCCAGAACCTTGGCGATAGCGAGGTTGACGTCAGCCTGATGTCCAATCCGGCCGTTGTCGCCAAGGGCAAGGTTCGCGAGGTCACGCCTTCCGCTGATACTGCAACGCGGACCTACCGTGTCAAGGTTACGTTGAATGGCACGTTGGACGGGGCGCCGTTGGGCGCTGTGGTCACGGGTAAGGTAACCCTTTCGCCAAAGCCTGTCTTCAAGGTTCCCGCGTCTGCATTAACCAGTCAGGGGCAGAACCAAGCCGTTTTCGTCTACTTACCGACCTCCAAAATGCTCCAGCTTCGCCCGGTCAAAATAGAACGATACGGCGAAAACGACATGCTCATCTCCGAAGGCCTGGCCGATGGCGATATCGTCGCGATCGCCGGTGTTAGCAAGTTGCGCGACGGCGAGGCGGTCACTCTTGAGAAAGGGGTGCAATCGTGAGCGAACAATCATCCCAGTCGCGTCCCCGTTTCAATTTGTCGAAATGGGCGCTCGACCATCAATCGCTTGTCATCTTCCTGATGCTTGCCGCAGTCCTCAGTGGCATCCTCAGCTATCAAAAGCTTTCGCGCAACGAAGATCCACCCTTCACCATCAAGACGATGGTTGTCGGTGCCCGCTGGCCAGGCGCCAGTGCAGCCGACACCGTCAATCTGCTGACCGACAAGCTTGAAAAGAAGCTCTCGGAGACGCCACATCTCGATTACACGCAAAGCTATACCAGGCCCGGCCAGTCGGTCATCATGGTCAACCTGCGTGACGACACCCCGCCCAGTGAGGTCGAGGGCGTCTGGTACACGGTTCGCAAAAAAATGGCGGACATTTCCTCGATATTGCCGGAGGGGGTCGAAGGACCAGCTTTCGACGATGAATTCGGCGATACGTATGGAAGCATTTATGCGTTTCGTGCGGAGGGCTTTAGTCAACGCGAACTGCGTGACCGCGTGGAGGCAATCCGCAGTGAAATCCTCTCCCTGCCTGACATCGGCAAAGTCAACATTCTCGGTGCGCAGGACGAACAGATCGTCATCGAATTCTCGCAGAGCAAGCTTGCCAGCCTGGACATCGATCCGTCCAGCGCAATCGAAGCCATCCGTGCCCAGAATTCCGTCAATCCGATTGGAACAGTCCAGACCAGTGAAGAGAATATCTCGGTTCGCGTCACCGGAGCGTTTGCCTCCGAAGACAGCCTGAAAGACATCACGTTAAAGCTTGGCAGCCGATATTTCCGGCTCGACTCCATCGCGACGATCTCCCGCACGATCACCGATCCGCCCGCCGCCTCGGTGCGCGTCAACGGAAAGGAGGTCATTGCTCTGGCCGTTTCGATGGCAAAGGATGGAAACCTTCTCTCTTTCGGCGAGGCCCTGAAAGATCGCATGCACGCGATTGCCTCAAAGCTTCCCTACGGGATCGAGATGATCCAGGTCGCGGATCAATCGACGGTCGTGAGGGATGCCGTCAACGGTTTCATGAAAGTTCTGGTGGAGGCGATCATTATCGTACTGGCCGTTTCCTTTATATCCTTGGGGGCAAGGGCCGGGTTGGTTATCACCGCGTCCATTCCTCTCGTTCTTGCCCTGACATTCCTTGGCATGGAGTTGACCGGCGTTGGACTTCAGCGAATTTCGCTGGGTGCTTTGATCATTGCGTTGGGCCTGCTGGTGGATGATGCGATGATCACCGTCGAAAGCATGGTCTCCTGCCTTGAAAAGGGCAGGTCGCGTCTGGTCGCGGCAACCCATGCCTATGAGACGACCGCATTTCCAATGCTGACCGGCACATTGGTGATGATCGCTGGCTTCATTCCGGTGGGTTTTGCCGCCTCAAGTGCTGGAGAATATACCTTCTCTCTGTTCATGGTGATCCTGATTGCTCTGTCATCGTCCTGGATCGTTGCCGTGCTGTTTTCGCCGATCCTTGGCACCTGGATATTGCCCCGCAGCCTCGCGCATACCCATAAGAAGACGGGTATCGTCATGGCCACCTATCGCAAAATACTGGGCTGGAACCTTCAGCATCGGTGGTTGACGATCCTGTTTGCGGTTGCCGCTTTTGCCCTGTCCCTTGCTGGGCTCGGGCAATTGAAGCAGCAGTTCTTCCCGGCTTCCGATAGACCGGAACTGCTGGTCGGTCTTACGCTTCCGCAAAATGCATCGCGGGCCGCGACAGACATCCGTGCGCGCGAATTGGAAGCGGTCTTGCGAACCGACCGCGACATCGATCATTTCATCACCTATGTCGGCTCAGGCTCCATTCGCTTTTATCTGCCAATGGATCTGCAACTCGACAACGATAATGTTACGGAAACCGTGGTCGTCGCCAAAAGCGTCGAAAAACGGGAGGCCGTCCGCCGCAAGATCGAAGCTGTGCTCAATGAGCGTTTTTCGGATCTCGTCACGCGCGTTTCGCCTCTTGAACTCGGTCCTCCCGTCGGATGGCCGCTGAAGTTTCGGGTTTCGGGGCCGGACTATCAGCAGGTCCGTGCCCTGTCGGCAAAAGTCGCTGCGATCATCGGTCAAAATCCAGATACCCGTGACGTCAATCTCACGGCGGGTGAACCGCAGAAAAGCGTGACGATCAAGGTGAACCAGATCGAGGCCCGTGCCTTGGGCATGAGTTCGGAATCGATCGCCAGTGAGATTGCGGCGGTCTTCTCGGGGTCGAAAGTCACCACGGTTCGTGACAAAGACAAACTCGTTGATGTCATGGTCAAAGGGGTTGAGGCTGACCGTAACTCGGTATCGACCACAGGCAATCTGGAACTGCGCACCGGCGATGGAAACTATGTGCCGCTTCGGCAAGTCGCTTCGGTCGCCTATGGGATGGAAGACCCGATCATCTGGCGCCAGCAAGGAAAGCCGATGATTATTGTTCAGGCTGATGTTCAAAAGAATGCCTTGGCCGCCACGGTCGCCATGCAGGCCGATGCCCAGCTTAATGCTCTGCGCTCAGAGCTTCCCATGGGGTACTCCATTATTGCGGGCGGCATCACGGAAGAATCCGAGAAAGGCAATTCGTCAATCTATGCCGTTATTCCTGTGATGCTGTTTGCCATTGCAGTTCTGTTGATGGTCCAGATGCAGAGCTTTTCCAGAATGGCCTTGGCTGTGTTCATGGCGCCTTTTGGTCTCATTGGCGTGGTTGCAGCTATGTGGCCGACCGGCACGCCCATGGGCTTTGTTGCGCAACTCGGTGTCATCGCCTTGTCCGGGATGATCATTCGCAACGCTGTCATCCTCATTCAGGAGATTGACCAGAACGTCGCGCTTGGCCAATCGCCAAAAGACGCCATCATCGCCGCCTCGATCCATCGCGCCCGTCCGATTGTTCTGACCGCCTGTGCCGCAATTCTCGGCATGATCCCGATTGCAGCCGAGATTTTCTGGGGCCCCATGGCCTTTGCGATCATTGGCGGGCTTGCGGTGGCAACCATGCTGACCCTGACGCTGCTGCCTTGTGCGATGTCGTTGTTGCTGAATGCCGAACACAAGGCGCGATCGAAAACTGACTCGGACGGCAAAGCGGAGGTTCAACCGTGAAGACGAGCGCTCGACACCTGCCGGAAACACAATTTCGAAAAACCATCCATTCCCCTGCTATCCATTCCATGAAAGTCACGAAAATGCAGACATACCTTGCCGATAGCAAAGCTCCCAACTCACCCGTTTGCCATGGTCATTCAGCAAAGGGGACGGTGGCAGGTCTCCTTCTTGTGCTGGCATTGGCTGGATGTAGCTCCGTTCCGCTCACTCAGTCCGGTACGCTGTCCTCCTATAAAGGCTTGGGGCCTGTTGAAGGTCGCTTCAGCAAATCGCGCAGTTTCGCGGATACCCCGGCTATAGTGGCGGCGCAAACGGTTTCCATTGCTCCCACACGGCTGTCGCCGCTGGCCTCTTCGAGGCTCCATGACGCCGGGAATGACAGGCTGGTCTCCAATGCTCTGGATCGCGCTATGTGTATCGATCTCAGTGATAAATACCGGATTGTCGGTCCCGGAGAGGCGGCTGATCTCATTGTTCACGCTGTAATAACCGACATAGTCCCGACCAGCAAAGCCGTGGCGGGCCTGTCGACCGCAGTCACATTGGGAACCTCCTTTGTTCTTCCCGTGGGTGTCCCGCGTCTGCCGATCGGACTAGGAGGCCTGGCTGTCGAGGCGGAAGCGGTTGATGCAAAAGGGGAACAACGAGCGGCCATCGTCTGGTCGCGCGGTGCAAATTCCATCACCAATACTGCACGTGTTTCAGAAGTCGGTGACGCCTATGGCCTTGCATCTTCATTTGCCAGCCAGTTCTCAGAGATACTCGTAAAAGGCCGGAAGTCCTCTGGTTTGGACCTTTCCTTGCCCTCAGGCCAAAAAATGAAGTCACAGCTGGGTGGAAAGCCTAAAAATGCGGCGTGTGAGGTGTTCGGGCGGGCGCCGGGTCTCGGTGGTGTTCTGTCTGGTGTCGTTGGTGCTCCACCGTCCTGGACAGATCATCCAACCAAGTGATGTCTGCTTTTGGTTGAGTGAACCAGAGGGGCGCCATTGTCGATTGTTTCGGCCAGTAGGCGGTGCCGCAAGCGCCGCCTACTGGCCCCGATAGTCGCGAGGAGCCACTCCGAAATGGTGCCTGAAGGTTTTACTGAAGTGTGAAAGGTCGTTGAATCCCCACCGGAACGCGATTTCACTGATTGAAATTGCGGCCTCAGCACGGAGATCGTCGGCACATCGCTCCAAACGCCGCTTGAGCAGCAGGCGGCTGAAGGTCTCCCCGCTCTCCTCAAGAAGACGGTGGACGTAGCGGACCGATATTTTGAAGTGCTGTGCCGCTTTGGCGGGGGTCAGTGTGGGGTCTGCGGCATGCGCGCCGATAAACTGAATAACCGACCGTGAAAGTTGCGATCTGAGTGTTCCACGGGCGCGGTCTTCTTCGGTCGTGGACACGCCTGCCGCCATGGCGACGAGATCGACGATGTGATTTGCAATCGGCGTCGAGGCAGTCCCGATGTGTTCCGCATTCTGCGCGACGGATTTCAGATAGTCGATGGCAACGGACGCTATGGGATGCGCACTGGTAAAGCGGATTGCCGTTTGCTTGTCTGCCTGTTTCAGCAATGGTTTCAGCATGGCTCGCGGGATGCGGAAGGAATATTGGGTCCAGTCATCGCTACAGTAATCGTTGAGATAAGGCTCGGTTGAATCCACAAGCGAAAAATCACCCGGCTCCAGCAGCGCTTCCCGCGATCCTTGCATCATCCGGCACTGTCCCTTTACCTGAAGATTGAGGAAGTAGACTTCGTGCGGCATACGGCTGATATCCAGACGTCTGCGATGTATCTTCTGCCGGCTTGACGAAATGGTTGTCACGTTGATGCAATCGAGCAGATTGGCCTTAACCTCTCCCTTGAAGCGCTGCTCGCCCTCAAGAATGGGATTGAGGGCAATATAGGCTTCGCACAGAACCTCCCTCCAATAGGGAAAGCGGTCCCGTTCCGGCATTTCGTTCGCGTTCCAGACTGCCATGTCATCGCCTCCGGGGCACTATCCCCGAATTTAAAGCAATTATCATGCCAATCATATCGCGGAGCGCTCAAGAGAGGCGACGGTGAATTTTGGCCACGCGCAGGCAAACGGCAGTGCTGCGAATTCTAAAGGCTGGCGGCCTCCCTGCACGGTCAGCATAGTCGGTGTTCACTGTCAGCCAAGACGCAACGCGACCTGTCTCATAGTCTTTGTCCTGGGAGGAGCAACAAAGATCAACAGGAGCAGCAGACATGCGCAAACGGCTTATATTCAATTGCTTCACGATGAATGTTCCCTCGCATATCTACCACGGGACATGGCGACATCCGAACAATCAACTTGCTCACTTCAATGAGTTCGAGACCTGGTCAAAGCTGGCAACAAAACTGGAAGAGGGGCGGTTCGACGCGATGTTCTTCGCGGATATTCTTGGCATCGATCCGGCCTATGATGGCAAGTGGGATGCTTATTTCGAGCAAGGCCTCCATATGCCTTGCAACGATACCTTCACCTTGTGCGCGGCCCTTGCAGGGGTGACGAAAAACCTTGGTCTCGTTTTCACTAGTTCGATCCTGTCCGAGCATCCTTTCGCGTTTGCAAAGAAGGCCTCGACCCTCGACCATATCAGCGGCGGCCGTATCGGTTGGAACATTGTCACAAGCGTGACGGACAATGCCGCCCGCAACTTCGGTTACGACAAGATCGTCCCGCATGACCAGCGCTACGACTGGGCGGACGAATATATGTCCGTTCTCTACAAGCTCTGGGAAGGGTCCTGGGAGGACGGCGCGATGATCGCGGACCGTGAAAGCGGCGTGTTCAGCGATCACACCAAAGTGCATCGGATCAACCATGTCGGAGAGCGTTACAAGGTGCAGGGGCCGCATCTGGTCAGCCCCTCTCCGCAACGGACGCCGATGCTCTATCAGGCCGGTGCCTCCAAGCGTGGCAGCCAGTTCGCGGCGCAGCATGCAGAAGGAACTTTCGTTCTCTATCCGAATGTCGACGGTGCCCGGATCGGGATTGCTGGCACCAAGGCGGTGGCGGCGCAGGTGGGACGCGGTGCCGAAGACCTCAAGTTCATTCAGGGCCTGTCCTTTGTCGTCGGCAGCACGATGGAAGAGGCGGAGCGGAAGGCTGCGGAGATCGACGAATGGGTCAGCTATGAAGGCCTTGCCGCGCATGTCAGCCGCGACATGGGTGTCGATCTCTCCAATCTCGACCCGGACAAGCCGGTCGATGAGTCCGGTCTCGATGGCCTGCAAGGTTACGCACGCATGATCGAGATGGGCAAGCCCAATGGCGAGAAGGCCACTGTCAAGGAGGTCGCAAACGCGCTTTCCTACAATTGCCGCATTGTCGGCACGCCGGACAGTATCGCCGACGAATTGGCGCTTTGGCAGGATGCAGGTGTTGATGGCATCAACATGATCTGCCAATTGCATCCCGACACCTATATCGATTTCATCGATCACGTCACGCCGGTCTTGCAGGACCGTGGCCTTGCCCAGCGCGACTATGCCGAAGGTCCTTTACGGCAAAAACTGTTCGGTCACGGCCCGCGCCTTCCAGACAACCATCCGGGTGCCGCACATCGCGGTGCGTTTTCCCAATCCACTCAGGTTGCTGCTGAATAATGTCGCAGGGGAGCCTGACCAAGCCGGGCTCCCCGCTTTGTCAGATCTGGAGGGATAGAATGTGTGAAACAATCCATAGGGTGACTGCGGACGACGCGCAGTTTAAGGACGCAATGGCTATGATGGCCGCAGCCGTAAAAGTGGTCACAACCAGCGGTCCCGCCGGTCGGGCCGGTTTGACCGTAACCGCCGCCTGTTCGGTATGCCAGGATCCGCCACGATTGCTGGTCTGCGTGAACGGGACCGCCTCGGCACATCCGTTTTTGCTACAAAATGCGAGGCTAACGCTGAACATCCTTGCCACCGATCAGCAGGAGATCGCAATGGCTTTTGCTGGCAAGGTCACTCAGGAAAAGCGCTTCGACATTGGAGAATGGACAGAGGATGAATGTGGGCAACCATCGCTTCGCGGTGCCTGTGCGCATTTCACCTGTTCTGTGCATGAAACGATGCAGTCAGGCACGCACACGATCTTCATCTGCAATGTCCATGTCGCATCCGGTGATAAGGACAAGCTGCCGCTGATCTATTTCGACCGCAACATGATGCCCCTTGCAAAAGTAGCGTGATACCAAAGCATTGAAGACCCTACCGCATTTTCAGTCATGAAGAGATTGAAAATAGCTCAATTCTATCAGCTGTTTGAGACCTTTTCAAAGGAATACCTGGAGTCATTTTCAATGACTCCAGGTATTATGTAAATAAGCGTGCTGCTGGGTTGGCCCGGATTTAACGAATGATGCGGGAGAAAGATACTCGTTCTTCAGGCAAATCGAGCCACCCATCCCGTTTCAACAACGCCCTTTCGGGTCAAGCCACAAATGCTAGGGTTATGAGGTCGTCGTTGTCGCCCGATCGGGCAGGGCGTCACCTGAGGGTTGATGGAGCACCCATGGTTTCGGGTATCTCGGCAGCATGGCGGCGAGAATGACCGCGACCAGGGCGATTGCAGTTAGCATCAGCAGTGGACCGACGTAGCTGCCCGAACTTGTCTTGACCACACTGACGAGGAATGGGGCCAGTGCCAGGGCCGGGGAGGTGATTGCGAGGCTGAGACCTTGCAAGGCGGCGAAGGACTTCAGTCCGAAATACCTGGCGATCAATGTCGGACCGAGAGTGGATTCTGCGCCGGTTGCGAAACCGAGAAGCGCCATGGAAAGGTAGAGAAGCGCAGGATTGCCGCTGTTGACAAGGGCAAGTGCCAGACCGATCGGCACTGTCGCCAGGAGAACCGCGACCACCCATGGATGGTTTGCCCGATCCAGAACTGCTCCGGCGGCGAGCAAACCGATAACCGATGTACTGAAGCATAAGGACAGCGCGAGAGACACGGTCGCCGGATCGATGCCGGTCTGGCCATAGAAGTCCACTGCGTTCTGGCGCATGGCAATCGGCCCGGCGGCGGCGAATGCGATGAACAACGTGATCGAGATCCAGGCGCGCGTCGGAATTGCCTCCTTGAACGGGACGCCGGGCAGATTGACATCCACGGTCTTCGGCACTTCCGCAGTCGTACTCACCTTCGGTTCGGAGATAAGCCAAAAGGCAGCGGGGATCCCGATGACGGCGATCGCGATTGCGATCACGTAATAGGCGCCATTCCAGCCAAGCCCGGCATATATTCCGGGGTCGATGGCCGCAACCACCGCGGCGGATTTGGATGGGGCTTCAGTACTCATGCCCGGCATCATTGGTAGTGACACCGGCGCATTGCCGTTTACGAGCCATTGGAACAGGGGAGAAAAAATTGCGCTGAACAGACTGGATGCGACCCCGATAAGACCGAAACCGACGCCCCGATGCTTGGGGAACCACTCGGAAATCACCTTGAACGCTATACCCAAACTGGACCCGAATCCAAAAATCGACGCGAGAACGAGAAGTATTCCCATCAGCCAGAGCTTGCCGGCAGCAAGTGGTATGATCGCCGTGACAAGTGCATAGAGGATGATCCCGGGAAGAGCGACGCGTCGGGCACCCAACCGATCGACCCATTGTCCGGCGAAAGGCAGGACGAGCGGACCGATAATCAGCGGCAAAGCGACAAACATCAGCATAGCTTCCGGCAGCGGTGTCCCGGTTTTCATCGCGAAGGCGGGCACCACGAACGGAGTGAGTGCCGAGAGGCCAGCCGGCCCCATGGCCACAAGAAGAAGACTGCCGGCAAGTGCGGCCTTGGCCCGGCTGGGGGCCTTTACGAAGTCGGCGATATACTGTTTCCAGCTGACTTTCGGCGGAGCGCCATCGCGCGCCGGCATTGTTCCACTTGAATAGGGCGTAGTGGGAATCCCCTTCGCCATAGATAGATCCGTTTGAGACATCGGAACTCCTTGAACTCAGTGAAGGCGGACGCCGACGGTGATGACCGCGCTATCCGAAATTGATGATGGCGACCCTCAGGGAGGCTTAACCTCGCACGGGTGTCATACCTGGTGGGGGCGCCATACCTGGTGGTGGGGCCATGCCTGCTGGAGGTGTCATGCCCGGAGGAGGCATATGCGATGGACCCTTACCAGCAGGAGGTGAGCCCGGAGGAGGTGAACTCAGGGCGGCAATCATCGGGAAAGGTTCGAGACCGAACATGTCGCGTCCGTTGATTTCTGCCATTGGATCGATCCGGAAGGCACCATGCGTCGCCAGCACATGGATATCGCGCAAGGCGCGTTGCAACGGATTGCTGAGGACGACAGCCGAAGACCCAAGTGCAAGCAAGAGGCCATCGACCACGCGCAGGCATTCGTGGATCTGGTGGACGAGGTCCATGGTGATCTCGGGTTCGTTCCAGGGGAAGAAGTCTTCACCTGCAATCGCACGCCGGTCGATTTCGTCGGCGTGGCGCCAGAGCACGGCGTTCGCCCCATTGATGACGGCCCGCGCTTTACCGGCAACCATTTGGATCGAGGCCATTTCCGACATCGTCTTATAGGGAAGGTTGAAGGGCGGTCGCTTCTTTGCCTGTTCGAGGAAAGAGTCGAGGGCGCCTTGCGCGATACCGACTGCAAGGGCCGCAAAGGTGCATGTCATGGCGACCATACCGCCAATCGGGCTGTGCTTGAAAGCCAGTCCAGAATATTTGCCCTTCAATGAGTCCATTATCCGCGGCAGGTCATTGGTGTGTACGACGCGGTAGTCGGGAACAAAAATCTCCTGGTCGGCCCGGACGCTGTTTGAATTTGTCGCTTGCAGGCCCATCACATGCCAGTCATCGACGATTTCATATTGATCGCGTGACAGGATACCCATGGCGCGCAACCGTGCGCCGCTTGCCGGGTCGTCATATTCGAAACCGACTGCTCCCCAGGCAGCATGTTTGCAACCACTGCCGAAGGACCATTTGCCCTTCACCATGTAGCCTCCGTCGACCTTGCGGCCATCGCCAACCTTTGGCGCAAAGACGGTGGCACCAAACATGATTGGCCCAACCCAGTCCTGGATGCCGGCGAAGACTTCGTCGCGAGCCTTTGGATCGAAGCCCAGAGCGTTTCTGGCTGCGCTCGAGACGATCACCAGCCAACCGGCGGAAGCATCGCCCTGGCCGAGCGCTTTGACGATTTCCGCAGCATCGCGTGCGCCCAGTGCATAGCCTCCAAGCTCGACCGGGATGGTGATCTTGAAGGCACCAGAGCGATCGACGGCCGCTAGCGTCGCTGGCGCAAGCGCGCCGAGCTGTTCGCTCTCAGCCGCATGTTTGCGCAACAGCGGCAGCATATCGAGGATGTCGTCGCGTATCCGACGCCCAACGTCGCTGAGATACGGCGAGTCCGGGAACTTCGGCTGGTGAGGAGGGCCGCCTGCCTGCGGTGGAAACTCCGGAGGAAGACCCCCTACAGGTGGTTTGTTTTGCAAGGTCATCGGTTGCTCCACTTTACGAGTGTCTGTCAAGTTCATATTGAACCGAACAAACTCTCGGTTCTCTTGTTTTCGTTTGTCTTTTCGGAAAAATCGGGTTTCACTTTTCCTAAGGCAAACTCTCATCGGCGATGTCTGCGACCCCCGGTAAAAGGCGTCCCTAGATCCCGGCTGCGATCGGTTTCGACATTCTCAATTCCCCATCGGGTTTTGACCGGGGGCGACCTTGCGGAAGGTGCTCCAATGTTCCGCAATCTTGCCGTTATGGACACGGAAGACAGTCAGGATGTTCCACTCGTAAACCGCACCCGGCACGACCGGATCCGGCGCGAGTTCGCGCATCATGAGGCAACCGACCTCGCCGTCGAGAATGACGCTGACCACGGGTGGCGGAGTCGAGCCGGCTATCGGCACCAGTCGGAACTGCTCGATGAGTTTTTCACGGCCATGGCCGAATGCATTCGGGTCGTGCTGGATGTAGTCCTCGGCGATGTACTTCGTCATCACCTCAACGACCCGCTCTTTCACGACATTGTCGCGGACGATCCGGGAAAGATCGGCTTCAAACTCGATCAGCAAGCGCTTGATCGCTGTGCGCTCTGGCGATGGATCCGCCGCGACCGCGGCTTTGAACTCTTCGTTGTCAAGCCAGTTCGTGTAGATAGCAGGATCGCTGATCTCAGCGATGCCGTTGACAATTGTGAATCCGCTCACTGTCTTGGGTCCTTTATTTCTGGTATTGTAAGGCGCTAAAGCGCAATGACGACATCTAAGTCGGCGCACAAATCCGCTCACCGTGACACGGCGTCGGCATAGTGGGTCATGATTTGTCCTAGGCTTTTCGCGGACGTCGCGATTCAATCCGGTCAATTATATTGACTGGCATTTCAGCTGAAGGGCATCGCCGGACAACGCACGGCTTACCAAGCATAGGGCGCATATTGCGCGACTGTGTGGACATTTGAACTCCTCCTTTGATTGATCGCACCCAAAGGCGCTTTTTAGATCAATCCCTCCGAAACTGATCTAAACGGTACAGTACAGAAATGTCAAGCGCTTTTTGCCGGCGTTGGCCCTCGTGAAAACAGCGCCGTGCCGAGCGTTTACTGGTGAGGCTATGGGCGCGCCGACATAGACATTGTCCACCTTTTGGTGTTCGTCAGTTTGCTGTCAAAACACAGAAGGGTCGACCTATTCCAGATCTTATAGCTGTTCGAATTGGCTGAACCGGCCACGAATAAGACGTCGATAATCATCAATGATCACGGCGCCTTTTTCTTCACTCTCATGCAAAGCCAAACGAATTGCAGCGCTGGCGAGCTGGAACAGCAAATAGACGGCGCGCGCATATTCCTGCCTGCAACTTTCCGCCAGAAAGACCTGTGTGCTCCGACTGAACTGATCGGCTTGCCTATGGGTTTCCTCGATATCGAGATCATGAAGCGCTTTGTCGGCATGAATGGCATCCAGCAGGTCCTGCACGGCTGGATCGCCCCGAAGGCGGTTATAGTAAAAATCAACGATCATTTCGGCAGCATCCCCAATACCAGACGCATCCTTGATATCCTGAAGAGCCGTATCGATGACTTCGCGCGTTCCCTTTGAATATCGCTCGAAAAGCGTCGCGATGACTGCGGTTCTGTTTGGAAAGTAATGATAGACCGTCGCCAGAGACATGTCGCTTGCGGTGGCAATGCCGCGCATGGTGACAGCAGCGCTGCCTTTTTGACCAATGAGCTGCATTGCTGCCGAAAGGATATCGTCAATACGGTCTCTGCTGCGCTCCTGGCGGGGCTGCCTCCGCAATGCCTTTTGGTCGCTCGTCATAGCGTGCTCCGCTTTCGAGTTGACAAATTTGTGACATACGCCAAAGTAAAAATTGACACAGTGTCAGCTTTTCTCAATTACCATAATAAATGGCATGCCGATGCATAGCGAGAAAGCGAAAATGATTGGAGTTGCATGACTATGGCCTCAAGGCTTGCCTGTCGGCGTGGCCAAAGAGGACTCTTATAAACAGGGGAGGTTACGATGATTCCAGGCGACAATCTGTCTTGGAGTAATTGGTCGGGCAGCGTGGAGACCAAACTGAAAGCAATTCTTCGTCCCAGGACCAAGGAAGAGCTACAGGACGTGATCCGATCAGCGCCGGGACCGCTAAGGCTCGTTGGCTCGGGCCATTCATTTACGCCGCTTGTCTCGACCCCTGGAACAATTGTCGATCTGTCGGCTCTATCCGGTTTGATCGATTATGACAGTGATGCTCTGACAGCAACGATTGCAGCGGGTACCAAGCTGAGCGATCTGACGGAATTGCTCGCCGGGATCGGCCAAGCACTGCCCAACATGGGCGATATCGACAAACAGTCTGTCGCTGGCGCCCTCGGTACGGCAACGCATGGCTCGGGCCTTGGCCTGGGGGCTTATCACACCCTGCTGAAAGGCATGCAGTTCATCGATGGTCGCGGCACGCACCGGGAATTTACAGCCGGACGTGATGACGAGATGATCCATGCGACCGGCGTGACGCTTGGTAGTTTCGGAGCCTTGACTGCCGTTACCTTTCAGAATGTCCCGGCTTATAATCTACGCCGCAAGCGGACAATGCTGTCGATTGGTAATACGCTTGAAAACTTCGAAACCCTGATGTCAGCCCATCGATCGGCGGAGATTTTCTTTGTTCCCTTTGCCAATCATGCGCTTTTTCAGACACTGGATATCACTGACGAAACGGGTGATTTTCAAGTGACCTCGGAGGACGAAGACGGTCTTGCGACGCTGAAGAAACTCAGAACCTTTCTGCGGTGGTTTCCCGGCTTGCGGCGCAAATTGATCGGCAATGCCATGGCGAAGCTGTCTGACGAGGAAGCCGTGGGTGAATGGATGAAGGTCTATGTCACCGACCGCCAGACCAAGTTCAATGAAATGGAATATCATCTGCCGTTTGAAGAGGGAGCCGGAGCTCTGGCGGAGATCATCGAACTGATTGAGAAGCGCTTTCCGGAAATCTACTTTCCCATTGAAGTCCGCAGTGTCAAAGGGGACGAATTCTGGCTCAGTCCCTTCTACAAGCGTGACACGTGTTCCATAGCCATTCATCACGGCATCGGTGAAAATCCGGCAGCGTTCTTCCTTGCTGCGGAGGCTGTGTTCCGCAAGCGGGGTGGGCGACCGCATTGGGGTAAATTGCATAACCTCAGGGCTGCCGATCTGGTCGGCATCTATCCGCGATTTAAGGATGCAATGGAGATCAGATCAGAAATAGATCCCGAAAATCGCTTTATCTCGCCTTACATGGCGACGCTGCTTGGGGTTCGATAATGGTTGATGCCGATTATTTTCGGATGCTCTCCGAAGCGCTTTCTCAAGCCGAATTGTTTCGTCCTGTGCTTGTTGTCGACCGAGATCGGCTTGATGCAAATATTGCCACGATTGCGGGCGGTCTCGCGCCGGGTCTTGGCTTACGGGTCGTTGATAAATCTCTGTCATCAATCCCATTGCTCGAGCGCATTCTGACACAAGCCGGAACGATGAGCCTCATGAGCTTCCATCTGCCGATGACCTGTGCCGTATTGGAAGCCTTCCCGAAGGCAGAAATTCTTTACGGCAAACCGCTCCCTACAAGAGCGCTTGCGGCATGGATGCGGCTCGCTTCTCCGCATCTGGTCGAGGATCTTCTGCGACGCACGGTGTTTCTGATCGATAGCCCGGACCGGCTCGACCAATATGCGGCACTGGCGCGCGAAGCTGGACAAACAATCAGAATAGCTTTTGAGACGGATACCGGCATGCATCGCGGTGGGTTCGAAACGCCAGATGCGCTGGCTGCCATCTGCGCACGTGCCATTCAGCAAAAGGAGTTGAGAATAGAGGGTCTTGTCGGCTATGAGGCGCATATCCCGGAGGTTGCTCGTCTCATCGGAGGCGCTGCGGAAAGGGAGAAAGTCATATCCCGCGTCAAGGCATTTGTTTCGGTATTTCCGCATGGCACGTGCGCCATCGCCAATACGGGCGGCAGTAAAACTGCGCTTTCCTATCATGATGCCGGTGCCGCGAATGAAGTTTCCGTGGGCTCGGCTTTCCTGAAGCCGACGGATTTCGATATGCCGTCTCTTGAGGCTGTGCAGCCTGCCGTCTTTATTGCCACGCCTGTGTTGAAAGTGGAGGAGGTTCGCCTGCCGGGGCCTCCGTTGCTGACAAGTCTAATGCAGGCTATCGGCCTTTTCCCGCGCAAGGGGTGTTTTCTCTATGGCGGCAAGTGGATGGCCAAACCGGTTTTTCCCAAAGGCATGCGGGAAAACAAGATCTGGGGGCTTTCATCCAATCAGCAAATGATGGCTCTGCCTTACGAAAGCACCTTGAAACCTGATGATTTTGCTTTCTTTCGCCCGACGCAGAGCGAGGCGGTGCTGCAACATTTCGATGGAATTCACGTTCTTTCCAAAGGCCGGATTATCGAAACCTGGCCCACTCTTCCGCCGGGTTGACGGAAGAGGTTTGTGATCCTTTTAGACTTGGGTTTTATTCCAAGCGACCATTGACATGCTCAGAATTCGATCAGATACCCCAATCCAACGGCGACCGCCCAATCATGCTTGGCGGTTGCGTCATAAGTCGCTCCGGCGCTGACGCTCTGTGAACCGGCAGTGAGGTAAGAGACGGAGGTTCCGAGATCGAATTTACCGAATTTGGTTTTGTACTCGGCGCCTAGTCCAAGCGACCATGTATCGGTCGTAATGTCTGCTCCTGTCCCTACGCCTTCATCCCAGGTCACGTTGACCGTTCCAGACAGTTTTTCTGTAAATTCATGACCAACACCAATCTGCACCGTGTAGCCGTCCTTATAGTTGAAGGCCTTGTTGCTTGTGCCAAGCCCGGTGACGTCATATCTGAAGTTTTGAAGAACGCTCCAGTCTGTCCAGGTCAAGGAACCGTAAACCAGCCAACCCGGCGCGACGCCGGTCTGGGCAGAGAGCTTGATCGACTGCGGTAGGGTTCCGGTTCCGTTAGCAGGTGCTGTGTCTGTCACACCGGCAGCAGCGGCCAGCGCTGAGGGCGTGAATGTCCCTTCCGCATCATGCGAGACTTGCGATCGGTACATGAGCTGGAAGCGCATGGCATATTCGGGAATGTCGTAAGCGGCGCCCACTCGGTAGCCTAAGGCACCGTCATCCTTCAACCGAATGTTACCGTAAAGGGTGTTTTCTTTGTATTCGAAGCTTTCCAGAAAGACGCCGCCGATCACGTAAAAGCGGCCCGGCCCGGCGTCCACCCGCACATCGCAGGTTGCACCATATTCATCCGTCGAAAACTGCATTTTTGAGGTTGGATTGACGAGAGGCAATCCCTGGCTCACAGCTGTGGTATATTCGGCGTTCTGCGCCTGGCTTCCATACGTTGCAGATGCGCCAAATGGTTGCGTATATGTCAAAGCGCAGGCGATACCGGAACCAAGCGTTGCCTTGACGGCGACGCTTGGTATCCAAAACTCATCCGAATAGGCTTTATCAGAAGCACGGGCGCCGTTCAGGGTTGAAAATGAGCGGCTTGGTGAGACATATATTGCTCCGGTGCGTAAACTATAGTTTCCATCCGTAAACAGAATATCAGTGTCTGCCTCGCCTCTGCTGAAGCCGCCCGCGATTGCAACGCAAGGCGCAAACGATAGTGCGCCCACCCATATTGCCAGCGCAAATTGAGGCGCTCGCCAAGAATATTGACTGCTCATTTCGTTCCCTTTTTTTATGTAGCATCGACGACATCGAGTTCCCGAAATTATTTTTCCCAGTTTTCGGTTTGATGCTTTCCTGCATTCTCAGTATCGATCACCCCCGGGTATTGTTTAGGGTGATATTCATTCGGTGCCTGTCTCGATTCATGTCTTTAAACAGGTCGCGTCCTCCAGCGGAGGGATGGCCGAACTGCAACATATCAAAGACCGGTAATTCGTTGCTTTCTCCCTCGTCAAAGCGAACTGAAATTGCTCAGCATATGGCGGTTCCCCAATTTAACCACGATAAATTGGACCTCGTTTCCATCAAGGGAAAACCTGGTCATATTGGTGTCATATGAGGCCAAGTCTTACCTAACGGGCAGGACGATGCTGCTTGTGTGGTATTGGGTTCAGACGCTTGCTCCAACCAATGACGCGGCAAGGTCATCATCAGTCTTCAAGGAAACCGATAGCTTACGCAGAAGTGTGCCGCAGTGGACCCTATACTCACCGGCATGACACGAAAAATGATGGAAAATGACTCTTCATATTAGTCACGCATCATAAACCTGGCCAGAACTTGTGCCAGCCATCCGTAAGGAGGCATGGCGAGGCGTGCGGGATTGAAAAGACGGACTTTCGCAATGCCGCGGGCGTGCGAAAAACGCTTGAAGCCCTCATGACCATGATAGGCCCCCATGCCGCTTGGCCCGATACCGCCAAAGGGCAGGTCGTTTTGAGCGATATGCAGAAGGGTACCGTTGATAGTGACATTGCCGGAAATCGTGTTCGACAGTGCTTTTTTCTCGGTCGCCCGGTTTCCCGTGAAGATATAGAGCGCCAGAGGGCGCGGGCGCTCGCGGACAAATTTCAACGCTGTGTCAAAATCCTCATAGGGAATAAGGGGCAGGATTGGCCCGAAGATTTCTTCCTCCATCAGCAAGCAGTCCGCAGGCGGGTCGATTACCAGCGTGGGTGCGATCACGTGTCCTTGAGAGGGCATGGCGATATCAGCAGTGATGAGTTTGGCCCCACGGGCGCGGCATTCCTCAATGCCTTTCAGCAACCGTTCATGCGCTCGAGCGCCGACAAGGCTTGAATACTGTTCTTGCCCTGCGTGTTGTGGCCCCGCATGTTGTGGTCCCGCCTGTCGTGGATAAAAAGCCTCTGCCTGAGAGATCAGGGCGGATGCAAGGTCTCCAAGTTTTGATTTCTCGACCAGAACATAGTCAGGTGCAATGCAAGTCTGGCCCGCGTTCATCAGCTTTCCAAAGGCGATGTCACGGGCTGCATCGGCAATGGGATAATCCGGGGCGATGAGTGCGGGCGACTTGCCACCCAGTTCCAGGGTGAGCGGTGTCAGGTTAGCAGCTGCTGACGCCATAACCTTGCGACCGACTGCCGTTGAGCCGGTGAAAATCAGATGATCGAACGGCAGGGCAGAAAAGGCTGCGGCAATCTCCACCCCTCCTTCGATAACGGCAACCTCCTCCGGGGAGAAATAAGCCTCGACGAGCTTTGAAAGAAGAGCCGAGGTTTCCGGCAGCAATTCCGACGGTTTGATGATCGCCCGGTTTCCCGCAGCCAAAATGTCAATCAGCGGTCCGAGTGCCAGTAGAAGCGGATAGTTCCACGGCACCATAATACCAATCACCCCGAGCGGCTGGTATTGGACCCAATTTGCAAGCTGCAGAAACTCAATCGAGCGTCCACGGCGTTCGCGTTTCATCCATCGGCGTAGATGAGACCGTGTATGGCGAAGCGCGCTCATGAGCGGAGCAATCTCCAATTGCACCGTTTCATGATCGGATCTATGACCAAAATCCCGAGAAACCACATCGCACAGCGCTTGCCGGTTCTCCTTCAGCAATCGGCCGATCCGGTTCAGGCGGTCCCGACGCAAGGACAGTGACGGATAACTGTCATGCTGGAAGGATTGTCGCTGGCGTTCCAGAATAGACTGGAGAGTTTCAATGGCCATATCGAACAAGTTTCACTCCGCTATTTTGTTTATTACAGTCGCTGGAAAGCTACGGTGCAGATGGCCAAAGATGATTGCTGCACAGACCGCCGCGATTGCCAGGGGCAAGAGACAGGACCAGGCGAAGAGGCTCGAATCGTAGCCTTCAAAGATTGGCCCGGCAATTGCGGTTCCCAGCGTGCCCCCCACGACGGCAACCACTAAGGTTCGTGACATCACTGACCCGTCGGGGTCGTTTTCGGTCAGTATACCTGTGATAAACGGGGTCACGATATAGAAACCGATATTGACCAGAACCTGTGTCGTGACGAAAATCAGGGGTGTCAGCATGGTGAACAGGAAATAGATCGACATCGCCATGATCAGGAAACCCAGCAGCACGGCTGGCAGTCTTTTGGCCTTGTCATGGGTGAAAGAAGGAATGATCGCTCCCAGGAAGCCCACCAGCGATGATAGGGCGAGATAGAATCCAACTTCACCATTGCTCAGCCCCACTTTTTCCCCCACATAACCGCAGACTGCCCATTGCGCCGCCTGCACCCCATAAACGAGAAATACAACCATCATTGCAAGCAGCATTTTCCCATTGTTGAGTTTGGTGTGACGGCTTGCCACAGGGAGCCGGGACGAGCGCCTGGCAACGAAAACCAGGAGCGGCGCCATGATGGCGGTAAACGCGCCCAACATGAGAAAGACAGGCGCTCCCGCTTCTTCCGGTGGCACGAGTGATACCACGAAGAGCAGCAACCCCATGGCGGTTCCGCCAATCAGGCTAAGCGCGCCCCAGTATCTTTCGGCATTGGCAAGCGAGGCAAGGCTCATCGAAACCAGACTGAACAAGGCGCCCTCGCCAAGTCCGGTCGCAAATCTTGCAGTGGCAAGGCTGTAAGGGTTTTGAAGCCAGAAACTCAGCGCTTCGCCGGCCATGACCGCGACAATGCCGCCAATCGCCACTGCTTTCCACGATCTGAGCGCCAGTTTGGGTAAGAATATTCCATAAAACGCAATGCCCGCGAGTTCCGCGCTGGCGACGATTGTCGCCATTGCTTCGTTATAGCCGGTCAGTTTGCTCATCGATAGAACGACGACGGGCATGACCATTGTCCCATTCAGCGCGACCGCATAGGCAGCACTCAAGCCGAGTATCCACAAAAGCATCGTCATTCTCCCAGAGAAGTGCGCCCCCGGAGAGGTTGGTCCCCAGAGAGGCCGGGCAGCTTTTCGCATACCCATTGTTCCGCCTGTTATTATTGTCCGGCCCTTAAAGAACGCGGTGAAGTTCAGAATAGGAGGACGACACTGCATCACAAGGGAGTTCGGGGACACTGTGGTGTCATCTCCGGCCAATCTATCTCCCAGGACCTCCCTGGCATTGACTGTCGTCATGGAGGTGTCTTTGTATCTCATGCTCCGCGCAGCGGATATACTCGGCCCGAATGGACAACAGTATGCGGAGGAATATTGTACGGTTGGGGCAAATGCCGCATAATCCCTGATATTTCCGGTCATAACCGGCTCTGTTGGAGGAGAATGGAGCAGGATGCCGACATGGCTGTCGCAGCAGAAATGGACGTGAAGGTTAAGTCATAAGGGGGGTCTGATGAAGACAGTCGATGCGCGTTACGTGACTGCCAATATCCCGGCGTTTCTCATTCGCAGCCTCGTGATGACGCTCACGGATTTTGGTCTCGACGCCTCGCGATTAACGGCTGGCCTCGGCATTCCCATGGAGGATCTTGCCGACCCAGCCTGTCGGGTTTCTTTTCGCCAGGGACGTGAGGCGATCCTGCGGGCCATGAAAATGACCAGGGGCAAGGCGCTTGGATTGGAGACCGGGATTCGCGAAAAGATTACCTCTGTGGGCCTCGTCGGTTATGTGATGGTAACGGCAGCGACTGTGGGTGACGCGGTCAAGCTTGGCCTTGATCTGCAAAAAGATACCGGCAGCATGCTGGAATTCGACACCAGGGAAAGCCCGGAGGGCGTCGTCGTCACGGCGGCGAGCCGTTTTCACGATCCCGACATCTATGTTTTCCTGGTGGAAGAGGCTTTTGCCAGTTTCATGGGGGTCGCCCACGGCCTTGTCGGTGAGGGCTTCAAGCCTGTCCGGGTCGATTTTGCTTACCCTGCGCCAGCGCATACGGAAGCATATCAACGGGTTTTCGGCTGCCCGGTCCGATTTGGCCAGATGGAAAACGCCTTCATCTATGATGCCGCCTGGTACAAGCAACCGCTGCTGACATCCGATCCTCTTAGCCATCGCCAGCTTCTTGAATTCATGGCCTATAACCGGGCCCGAAGCCGCGAGGCGGCTGAAATCATCGAATCCGTCGAAAGGGTCCTGCGACAGAAGCTGCACAGCCGCATGCATATTTCCAAGGTGGCCCGTGCGCTTGGCATGAGCGAGCGCACCTTGCGTCGCAGACTTGCCGAGAGCGGGGTTTCCTTCCAATCGCTTCTGGATGATCTTCGCAAGAACCGCACGCTCGAACTGTTGGGCAACAGGAACATGTCTGTCGAGCAGATCGCATTTGCGGTCGGATTTTCGGACCCTCATAATTTCCGGCGCGCCTTCCGCCGTTGGACTGGCACCACGCCTGGCGCGCTTCGTGCGGATCTATCGCCTATTTGACCGGTAAAGACCCCTCAAAGGACAGCTTCACCGCTACGCAAATGGCGGTTTTTTCCCCTATTATAGGTGCAATATCCAATAAAAATGGGGAGCGACCTGGAAGCTATCCAGGCTGCATGCACGGCGATAGATGGCCAATTCTGACCAATATGTTTTATCGATCGATCTTGGCACCAGTGGCTGCAAAGTTGGATTGGTGTCGATTACCGGACACGTGGTTGCCTGGGCATTCCGGTCGGTGCCGCTCCAGGTAATCGATACGATCGGGGCAGAGCAGGATCCCTCTCAGTGGTGGAACGCCTTCATCGAAGCAAGCCAGGATGTGCTCAGCCAGAGTGCCGCGCTGCGTGAGAATATCGTCGCCATCTGCTCATCTACCCAAGGCGAGGGAACTGTTGCCGTTGACCGTGACGGCAATGTGTTGATGAACGCGATTATCTGGCTCGATATGCGCGGCGCCCGCTATCTGAAGAAGGAAATGCGCGGTGCAATGAAGGTCGCGGGCTATGACGCGATCAAGTTGCAGAAATGGTTGAGGCTATGTGGCGGTGCCCCGGCTCTGTCCGGCAAGGACCCAGCGGGCCACATGCTGCTGATCCGCGATGCTTTCCCTGATATCTACGAGAAGACCTACAAGTTTCTCAACGTTCTCGATTTCTTCAATCTGCGTCTGACAGGCCGGTTTTGCGCCACGCAGGATTCCATTCTCACCTCCTGGGTGACTGACAATCGCGATGTCAACCATATCCGCTATGATGACGGGTTGATCGGTGCCAGCGGTATCGACAAGGCGAAATTTCCCGATCTCGTCAGGTGTACGGATATCGTTGGAACTCTGCTTCCTTCCGTTGCCGATCTGTTGGGCCTGTCACCGAAAACGCCGGTCGTTGCCGGTGCCATCGACAATTCAGCCGCCGCGATTGGCGCTGGAACGCTGGCCGATTATGATACCCATCTTTACATGGGATCATCTTCCTGGATCTCGGCCCATGTGCCTTTCAAGAAAACCAGTGTGATGGACCAGATCACATCGGTTCCTTGTCCGGTACCATCGAAATACCTGATGATCGCCATGCAATCGAGCGGGGCGAGCAATATCGCTTTCCTGAAGGACCGTATTGTCTTCCATGACGATGGCCTGATCGATTCCGAACCGACGCCTGATACTTACAGGCTTCTCGATGAGATTGCCGCCCGCACACCTGCCGGAGCGGCTGGCATGATGTACCTGCCCTGGCTTTTCGGCGAACGCTGCCCGGTGGATGACCCGACTCTTCGGGCCGGGATCTTCAACATGAGCATGGAGCATAACCGCGAGACACTGGTGAGGGCGGTCTTCGAAGGCGTGGCGCTCAATACACGCTGGATGATGAAGCCGGTCTCCCGCTTTCTTGGCCGAAGGCCTGAGGCAATCACCATGATCGGCGGCGGTGCGATGTCGCCCGCCTGGTGCCAGATCTTCGCGGATGTTCTGGGCGTCCAGATCCGCCAGCCACATGATCCGATGAAAGCCAATGCACGCGGTGCGGCCTTCATCGGGGCTGTGGGGCTCGGCCTCATCCAGTTTGACGAGGTCGCGCGCCATGTGGTGATCGATAGGGTTTACGATCCTGATCCGGCAACGCAGCGGCTCTATGACGAGCGCTTCGGTATCTTCACGGAACTCCATCGGCGCCTGGCGCCGCTTTACAAACGTCTGAACGGATCGAAGGGCAAGATTCATGGCTAAATTCATGGCCCAGCGGCAGGAGATTGCCGATATGTGCCGCTATTTCGCGGATAATGGCTATTTTGCCGGAACCGGCGGCAATATCGGCGTCCGCGTCGATAAGCAATTGATGGCGGTCACCCCCTCGGCCTCCGACTATTACACGGTCGAGGCGAAAGACGTGGTGATCCTCGATATCGAGACCCTCGACATTGTCGAGGGCGACAAGACGCCGACCATTGAAAAGGGACTGCATGCCAGGATGCTCCTTATGCATCCTACCCGCCATGCCAGTGTTCATACACACCAGCCTATCGCAAGCGCTGTCGCCCTGCTGCATGAAATCCTGCCCTGGCCAAGGGGAAGCGATCTTGGGGCACTGGGTCCCCACGTCGCGCTTATTCCCTACAGGCCGTCAGGCACGGGAATGCTGGCAAAGATTTTTGCGAAGTCCCTGCGGCCCGACATCTTTGCATATCTTCTGGCCAGTCACGGCGTCATCTGCGCGGGGGCCGATCTCAAGACCGCCGCGGGCATGATCCGCAAGATCGAAGCCGCCGCCGCCGCCCACCTGCGCGAACGCATCAACAAACACGTCAATCTGGATCGGCAACTCCAGGCGTTCATTCTGAACGTTCTGGACAAGGCTGAGACCAAGGGAGCTTGAAATGAACATGGCAGCTCGTAACTCTGAACTTTCCTACAGCATCAGTGCCTGGCCGGATAACAAAGACCTCATGGATCGGCTGAACGCTCTGCTCAAGCAGCCGCCCAAAGGCATCTCCAAGACCAATATGCCCAAGGTGCTCGATTATTTCGAACAGAAATGCCAGACCTCCAAGGCCTGGGCCGCACGGGCGGCGGAGGTTATTCCGGGCGGGGTCCAGCATAATCTCGCCTTCAATTATCCGTTTCCCATTGCAGCCACCAAGGTCGATGGCGCTTATATGTGGGATGCGGACGGCAATCGCTATACTGACTTTCTGCAGGCGGGCGGACCGACATTGCTTGGCTCCAACTATCTGCCGGTGCGCGAAAAAGTGCATCATCTGATCGACGAATGTGGTCCGGTGACGGGCCTCCTTCACGAATACGAATTCAAGCTCGCCGAGATCATCCGCAAATTTATGCCGGGTATCGAAATGTTCCGCATGCTCGGTTCCGGTACGGAAGCCTGCATGGGGGCCATCCGCTTAGCCCGTGCCCATACCGGCAAGAAATGGGTGATCAAGGTCGGCGGCGACTATCATGGCTGGAGCGACCAGATGGTCTACGGCATGCGTGTGCCCGGTACCGGTCGGCGCGAAGCTACGGGCATTCCGAAAGGTGTCACGGGTTATACTCAGGAAGTCTTCCCCAATGAGATTGGCACGCTCCGGCGCAAGCTGATGCTGAACCGTATTCGCGGTGGCACGGCAGCGGTTATTCTCGAGCCTCTGGGGCCGGAAAGCGGCACGCGGCCTGTGACGCCCGAATACAACCGCGAAGTTCGCAAACTCTGCGACGAATTCGGCGCTTTGCTGATCTTCGATGAGGTCGTCACCGGTTTTCGTGTCGGCATGGGTGGCGCACAAGGCTATTTCAACGTGACGCCCGATATCACCGTGTTCGGCAAGTGCCTCACCGGTGGTTATCTGATGGCTGGCGGGATCGGCGGCCGCAAGGACATCATGATGACCCTGGTCGGGGGTATCGGCACCTCGAGCAAGCGGGCCTTCGTTGGCGGCACGCTTTCGGCCAATCCGCTGTCCTGCGTTGCCGGTTACTATGCAATCGAGGAAATGGCGCGCACCAATGCGCCGGTTGTTGCCGGACGAGCTGGCGACCGTCTGGCCAAGGGCTTGAAGGAGATCCTCAACCGGCTCGGCCTTCCCTATGTGGTCTATAATATGGGCTCCATCGTTCATCTGCAGACGTCCGCCGTGCTGTTGATGAGCATGCGCAACCCGATCAAGCTGATGCGCGAGGCCAATCCCCGTAAACACCTGATGGAAGAGATGGGTGCAGCCTATATGGCCCATGGCATTCTAACCCTGGCGGGCAGCCGCATCTATACCAGCATGGCGGACACCGATGAGGTGATCGACGATGCCCTTGAGCGTTTTGAAACCGTTTTCCGTTTGGTGTGACATGCTTATGAAAGTCAATAATGCCTATATCGAAGAGGTTCTTGGCCGGGCGGCGGCACGCCTGGCGGGAAAAGGGCTTCTCAAACCGGGTGATGTGCTGTCGCAGCGTATTCCCGAACAAAATGCCTTTGTGAGTGTCCGGATCAACTCCGGACAGGACGTGCCCGATGAATTCGAATGGACAAGTCTTTCCGCGACGCCGGGCCTGACCGCGACACCGGGCCTTTCCGCGATACCGGGGGACTTGCATCATCGCATATACCGGGCACGGCCGGATGTGGGTGCCATTGCCTCGGGCGGCTTGACCTGGACATCAGCACTGGCGCGCCTCGATCTTTCCCTGCCGGCGGTGTTCGATGAGCAGATCCGTCACCTCGGCCTTGAGGCAAAACGTTTAGGCATGTGCTCGACCGATGACCCGACAAAGGCCTTGTCGAACGGCGCCAACGCCTATTGCCTTGATGACATGGCGCTGTGCTTCGGCATGGGGCTTGAGCGCCTGCTGCTCAATATCGAGATCCTGGAAAAATGCGCTGAATGTTTCATTCTTGCGCAAAGTGCCACAGTCAAGGTCAAGCAGATCCCATGGCTCATCAGGTTCATTGCCAATGGGCGTCTGAAGAAAGATCAGAAGGAGGCCGCAGCCCGGCATCTTCGCGGGGAACGATCGATCATGAAGGCCGGATACTGACTAAAGCGCGACAGCGCCTTTCCAACCTTGGTGGGCGGCAGGCCAATGGTGCGATTGCTGCGTGGAAGCTATCTTTTTGCATCGCCGGACACCCGCAGAGGATCTTTTGCGGTCATTTTTTGATCAGCTAAGGCCAAGCCGGTATCCGCATATTTCGAACCGTTTCTTCCATCTGTTACGATCATTCCCATAAGAAAAACAGGGGTTCAGAATGCAAGAGACCATGCTCGTCACGGGCGGGAGCGGATTTGTCGCCAGCCATCTCATTCTTCAACTTCTTGAAATGGATGCCACTGTGCACACCACGGTCAGAAGCCTGCGCAATGTGGCCAAGATCAAGCCTTTGACCGATATGCAGGCCCGCTTTCCGGGGAAGTTGACGCTCTATGAGGCCGACCTTCTGACCCCTGGTTCTTTCGATGCCGCAATGGCTGGCTGCGCGATTGTTTTCCACGTCGCATCGCCTTTCAAGCTGCCGGAAAAAATCAAGGATGGGCAGCGCGAAATGGTGGAACCTGCCCTTCAAGGCACCCGTAATGTTCTTGGCAGCGTCAACAGGACTGAAAGTGTCCGGCGCGTGGTGATGACATCGACGATTGGCGCGATTTTTGGCGATTATATCGATATCCGGTCGATGAAGAATAACACGGTTGCCGAGGACTATTTCAATACGTCAAGCAATGTTCAAAACAATCCATACCATTATTCCAAGGTTCTGGCGGAAAAGGAAGCCTGGAAAATCCAGGGTGAGCAAAGCCGCTGGAGCCTGACAACCATCAATCCAGGCATGATCCTCGGCCCTTCCTTGACGCCTGCTTCTGAATCCGGCTCGCTTTTTCTGCTGGACGAGATGTTCAAGGGATATTTTTTCTACGGCATGCCGGACCTCAGTCTCGCATGTGTGGATGTTCGCGACGTGGCGCAGGCGCATATCCGGGCGGCGCTGAATCCGGACGCAAAGGGGCGTTATATTCTCGCGGAAAACCGCACCCGGACCTTCCTGGAAATCGCCGGTTACGCACGCCGGGTTCACCCCAAGCCCTATCTGTTGCCCTCCTGGCAGATTCCCAATCTGGTGGTTCGGCTGATCGGGCCGCTGTTTGGCCTGACGCAGGCATATATGACGAACCATCTCGGCATTCGCTTTGCTCTGGATAACAGGCGCAGCCAGTCTGAGTTGGGCATCGCCTACCGGCCATTCGAGCAGACGATGGCGGATCATTATCGCGGTTGGGCGCAACAGCGTCGCGCGACTGCGTAATGCCAAGCCGAAGCCGATTTAAGGAATGATGCAGTCATCAGGCAGGAGATCAATCATGCATTTTTCAGGAAAAATTATTTTGATTGTCGGCGCTTCTTCCGGCATGGGGCGAGTGCTTGCCCAGCGGCTTGCAGGCGAGGGTGCCAAGGTGATCGTTACGGCGCGGCGCGAGCCGATGCTCATCGAAGTGTCCGAGGATATCAGCAGCGCAGGTGGCGATTGCCTCGCCATCGCGGCTGATGCAACTGATGCGGCGGCCGCCGCCGAGGTGGTGAAAACCGTGATCGATCACTATGGCCGGATCGACATGATCTATCTGAATGCAGGCGGTGCGCCAGCCCTGGATATGCGGCTGATGAGCGCCAGTGACGTCAATGCCTGCATGCGTTTGAATTACGATGTCGTGGTCAATTATCTCTTCCCGGTTTTGAAGCAGATGATGCGACAGGGTGGGGGGTATGTTGCGCATACGAATTCGCTCGCAGGCTTCCTCGGCGTGCCGCTTCAAGGCCCTTATTCCGCAGCCAAGGGAGCGGCTATGCTGCTCATCGACACCTGCCGCGTCGAATTTGCCCGCTATGGCATCAAGTTCACCACCGTTTATCCGGGGTTTGTCGCCACCGAGGCAACGGCTGGTGATGGGATGCCTGCGCCTCTTGAGATTTCAGCGGACAAGGCCGTTGACCACATTCTGTATGCGCTCAGGAATGAGAAGGCGGATTATCTATTCCCTTTCACGATGCGCTGGTTAATCCGGCTGGCCCATATTCTGCCCAAGCCTCTAACGCTCTGGATTTTGGGCAAGTCGATGCCGGTATTGCCGGAGATTGGCCACACGCAAACGATATCGACCTGATAGGCGATTTTTGAACGCCTCACCACGGGACAGATACCGCATCCACCATCAAAGCCGACAGATCAACAGTGAGGTAAGGCATCCTGATGCAAGACATCGAGTCTGCTGTTTTTGATCTTGATGAAACATTGCTCAACTGGGATTCAACCGCCGCCTGGATTCTGGAGCGGGTGGGTCAATCAGGCTGGCGCTTTGTGCTTGCGGCATTGGCATTGCCTTTCGCCGGTCCATTGATTGTGTTTCCGCCGCTGCGGCGCTGGGGAACCTCGGTCTTTCTCTGGATCGCCACGTTCGGACTTTCCGAACATGCCTTGAAAGTCTCTTTCGTGCGTTTTGCCGACAGGGTTAACGCAGGCAAACAGCCAAGGCTAGCCTGGCATGAGAAAGGCCTGGCCGAGCTTCGGCATTATTTGAACCAAGGCAGTCGGGTGGCCGTCGCAACCGGAGCGCCGCTGTGGATTGCTGCGCCGTTTGCAGCGTGCATAGACAGTCGTATTCAGGTGGTTGGATCGGGATTACACCGCGTTCTCGGTGGCTGGGTTCTCAGCGATCATTGTCGCCATGAAAGAAAATGCACAGCGCTTGGCGGCATAGGATTTCAGGGGAGATGGACTGCGGCCTACACGGACAGCTTAGATGATCTGCCGATTTTAATGCGGGCGACACGGGCGTTTGCCATTAATAGTTCCTCCAGGAAAAGAAAGAAATTCGACGCCAACGGATTGAATATTCAGTATTTGAACTGGTGAGCCGTTGTTTTGATGACGGAATGAGGACTAGGAAGATTCATTGAAAATGAATCCTCCTATCGAAACGTCAAGAGGTTCCTGCCACACTCTCGTGCCTGACATCTCTGCCGTTAGACGATTAAGCCCTTCATCGGCTGAACACTGTCCGAGCCTGGAAACACAACACTGGCCAGATGACCGGCACTGGCGCCAAGAAGATCGACCGCCATGCCTTTGATCACGGCGCGAATGTCGGTGGTGGCGGCCAGATCCCGGCCTTCGAACAGCTGGTTCTGCTTCAGCCCCGGCCAGTCGGTGATGATGCGGCCACCCCGCACGGCACCGCCAGCGAGGAAGGCGGTCGTGCCGGTGCCGTGGTCGGTTCCATCAGTGCCGTTGATCCGTGCCGTGCGACCGAACTCCGTTGCAACGATGATCGCCGTATCCTTCCATGCGGGTCCAAGTTCCTGTTCGAAGGCGGCAATAGACTTGTCGAGGCCAGCCAGAAGCTTTGCCAACCGGTCGATTTCCTGCGCGTGCGTGTCCCAACCCTCGAAGGCAAGTGCTGCGACACGCGGGCCATCCGGTTGGGCTAGCAACCGGGCAGCGCCGCGGGCCATTTGCTCCATGCCGTTCGGGTCGCCGGGGCCGCCTTTCGACTTCATGTCGAGGCCGGATGCGATCTTGCCGGTCTGGATGCCTTCAATCAAAAGTTTCGACAGCATCGGGTCCGTGCGGCCATAAAGGTCCATCAGGCGTGGCGCAAGGTCGCCATCGGCGGGTCGCAGTACGGACGGTGCCCAGCCGAGCACAGGTGCCTTGCCGCGAATGACCAAGGGCGCGGTTGCTCCTACGGAAAGCCCCTGCACGCGCTCTGCCGCACCGGGAGCAATCTTGTCCCCAGCTGGCAATCCCTCCAGCATTCGGTTCATCCAGCCGGTTTCGACATGTCCGGGCGTCGGAAAGCCGGATTCCAGCACATCCTGTCCATCGAAATGCGAGCGCTCACGGTAGGCGGTGGCACTGGCATGGACTACGGCGGCCTGATTGGCGCGGAACAGGCGTTGGAAATTCGGCATCGAGGGATGCAATCCGAAAAAGCCGTCGAGCGGCAGCACCGGCTTGTCGCCATCCAGCCTCAGCGCGATTGACTGGCGCAGGCCCTCATAATCGGGATCACCGATGGGCGGTACGGCGGTCAGCCCATCCAGCGCGCCGCGCAGGATGATGGTGACAAAGCGGGGATCGCGTCCGCCAGCCGCATGGGCAAAGCGGGGCATGAAGGCCCAGGCAAACAAGGCACCGGATGTGCCGAGAACGGCGCGGCGGGTGGGGGAGAGGTTTTCGCAAAGCATGGTTCAGCGCCTCTGAAATTCGGGGGAAAGGAAAGCAATCGACAGGCCCTGTGGTCTGGTTTCGGCCCGGGAAATCGCCTGCAATGTATCGGCGGTGAGAAGCGGTCCCAGCCGGTCGCCAGCGAAGGAACGGGGGTCGATCTGGCCCTGGATCTGATGGGCAAACAGGTTGGCCGCATCGATGCGGGTCGCCAGAGATTCCGACGATGCCCAGGCATCGGTGACGTCGGAAAAACCGTTGGGTCCGGCGGGGTTCCACAGCGGTTGGCCAAGCGCGTTCAGCATGGAAATGATCTGCTCCGGTTTCGGCCTGATCCCGCTGCTGCGCAACATCGCCGCCACATAATCCTGTGGCATGCGCATTTTCGTCAGCGTCGGGTTCCAGGCTTCGTCGGCATCGATAAGGGCAGTGTAGACAGCCGAGAGATCGCCCTGCGACTTGGTATAGGCGGCAGCCAGTTTCGTCACCAGGGCCGGGGGCGGCTGGTCGGCGACAAAATACCGGACAAGTTTCGTGGCTATATGTCTGGCGGTTGCCGGGTGGCGAGCCAGATCGCGCAAGGCGGTGCGGCCCTGTTCCACACTGCCCTCGGCATAGGTCATGCCCATCACCGTGTGGTCGCCCGGTTCATGGGCATTGGCGTTAAAGATGAATTTGCCCTGTGGGCCTGGGCGCTTTTCATCGCGGTAGAATGTCCAGCCGGTAATGATCCGCGCCAGCGACGTCACATCTGCCTGGCTATAGCCACCATCAACGCCGAGCGTGTGCAGTTCCATGATCTCGCGGGCAAGATTTTCATTCAGGCCGCGCTTGCCATTCTTGTTGGCGGGCGAGGTCGGGCCGATCGATTGCTGGTTATCGAGGAAAACCAGCATGGCCGGATGGGTTTCGACCGCCAGCAGCATGTCTTCGAACCTCCCAAAGACATGGGGACGGATGGCCTCCCGCTCGAAGGCGCCAGCCAGAATATGCACTTCGCCACCCTTGCTGATCGCCACCGAAAAATGGTTGGCCCAGAACATCGCCAGCCGTTCGCCAAAGCCGATCAACGGTTGGTGGATCGTGCCGTTGAAACGGGCGTCGGCCTCCGCAAGCAGGATCTGCTGCGGAAAATAGGGACGCTTGGAGACCGGCATATCCGGCTTTTTGTCCATGGACTGGGGTTGGGCCTGGGCCTGAGCTTGGGCCTGCGGTTGGGGTTGCGACTGGGGCGGCATGGCACCCACCTGCATGCCATTGCCCTGCATAGCATTGCCTTGCATGCCGGCAGCTTGGGGCGGGCCGCCTGCGCCTTGCATCGCATTCGCGCCAGCCATGGCCGCGCCGGCCATGGCACCGGCTGCGGGTTGCTTGTCGCGTTCGGCTTTAACCTGTTTTTGGTATTCGTAAAGCGCCACCAGCAGATCGGAACTGGAGCGCAATTGCGCGCCGACGGGCGTTGGCACAGCACGCTCTGTGATCTCTTCCTTTAAGAGATCGCGGGGGGCATCCTTGATAGCGGTGATCCCGCCATCCGCAGCGCCAAGGCCGAAGCGCCAGAGCGCCAATGCGGCATCGACATCGTTGGAATTGGACATGGCCGATATGAACTCCGTTTCATCATCGGCCTTTCAACGTCGCTATAGGTTCAAATCCGTCGCTTTTGAAATATGATCATTTCGTGGCAGGCCGGGGTGCCTCCCGCTGGATCAATCCATCCGCCAGACGGCGTCGTTCATCGACCGACAGGCTGGCTACAAAATCGATCGCCTTCTGCTCGGTGGCGGCTCGCACCGCATATTCGGCCTCGCGAGCGCGTTTTAACGCATCGGCCAGCGCCACACCGTCGAGTTCAGGTTTGCCCATCAGGGCTGCGGCTTCGACACGCGCTTGGCGCGCTTCAAGCCCGGTGGAGCGCACATCACGGCGCGCATCGTTCAGGGCCTTCTGAAACTCACCGCGCAATTTTGAAGGCAGCTGCTCGCCCGCCAGCGGCAGACGCGAAGGCGGGATCGTGGCAGTGTCATAGAGATAGAAAAACCCGGCACCGGCAAGGGCGCAGATCAGGAAGGTGTTGAGCACCAGAAGGCCGATGGCCAGCCGCTTGAAACCGTGTTCCGTCATTGTATCTCCTGAGCAATCTCGCCTTCGGTCATGATATTGCCAAACGCCGTCGCGGTATCGGTCATCGGGATCTGGGTGGGCGGTGCAACTATTGCAACCGCCAGCGCACCGGTCAGGCCACCCGCAAGGCCGACGCCGAGAAGCCCCGCTCCGACCAGCCAGCGATGCAGCCTGCGGCGCAGTGTAACGCGCTTGTCAGCCGATTGCAGGATGCGGCCCGTCAGGGCAGCGGACGGAGACGGTGGGGCTGACAGGGCGAGAAACGCATCCAGGCGGGAAGCCTCCTCCACCATGGCGCGACCGGCTTCGGTTGCGGCAAAAATGTCAGCCGCCCTGCGCCGGTCTTCGGGCCAGCGTTTGCGGTCGCCGCCATAGGCTTCGGCAAGCGCGCGAAACCGTTCCGCATCCATGCTTTGCTTGCTGTCGTCACTCATTCCCATCTCCGTTCATCCCGTCGCTGGTCAGGCCTTCTGCGGTCAGCGTCTTCTGCAAAGACCGTCGTCCACGCGCCAAAAGGCTTTCCAGCGCATCGACGCTGATCTGCATCACGCTGGCTGCCTCCAGGTTCGACATGTCCTGATAGTAAACCAGGACGATTGCTTCCCGTTGCCGGGGTGCGAGCGCCTGCAAGGCCGCATTGACCCGCTGGCTGTCTGCTTCGCCTCCCGTCAACCCGGCATCCGGCAGAGGCGCGTCGTCCATCCGATCCGGCGGCTCGGCCATCAGCACGTCGCGCCGCTTGCGCAGCCGGTCGTAGCAAAGGTTGATTGCCACGCGGTGCGCCCAGGTATCGAAGCGGGCACGGCCTTGTCGCCAGCCACCGGCATGTTTCCAGATGCGCAGAAAGGTTTCCTGCGCCACATCCTCCGCCTCCGCCGGGTCGGCGAGCATGCGATTGGCAAGCGCCAGAAATCGGGGCAGCTTGCGCGCCACCATGGTCCGCATCGCAGCCTGATCGCCCGTCGCAACTTGCCTGACCAGTTCTTCATCGGGATCGTCGGTCATGTCCTCTTCACCGCAACCCATCCACCGCAACCCCGGCAGCTCCGCAGACACGGTTGCTCTGTTTTGCCTCGTTGGAGGTCAAAATGCGCAAGGACCTGGGAAGCATCAAGGTGAGGCGGATCAAATTTTCTCCCGAAGATGAGATAGGACAGCTAGGCCAATGGATCTTCAACGCGGGGAGGCTGGAATTCCGTCGCTCATTCAGGCATTTTTTTGGCGAATATCCGGCGCTTGGCCCGGCGTCCAGGGCTGCTGCCCCGGGAATACAGGCCGGGTTTTCGCCCGGCCTGCCGATCATCAACGCTTCTTGACGAATTCCGTCCGCAGCACCAGTCCCTTGATCGCGTCGTGACGGCAATCGATCTCTTCCGGGTTGTCGGTGAGGCGGATCGACTTGATGACGGTACCCTGTTTCAGCGTCTGGCCAGCGCCCTTGACCTTCAGATCCTTGATGAGGGTGACGGAATCGCCATCCTGCAAGATGTTGCCGGACGCATCACGGACCTCCGATGCCTGAGCGGCTGCGGCCGCCACTTCGGAGGCGGGGCGCCATTCGCCGGTCGCTTCATCATAAATGTAATCGTCGTTATCGCCAGCCACGGACCCTGCTCCTGAAGTGAATGTTATCTGATCTCCGTCGCTTACAGGAGCAAGGCCCGGTGTTGCAACGAGAACATCCGTTAATTCGAACATGAGGAACGGTTTCGTCCGCTATAGCGATGACTTTTCCATGCGAGTTCGTTGTCTCTTGTCAAAAAGGCGCGGACGAAGGATAAGCGGGACAGGCAGACATGCCTCCGGCGAACCCTGTGACGGGAGGGCAGTGTCCCCGGAAATCCAACCATAGAAGGCGTTCGGGCTCGTGTCGATCTGGCGAAACCTCATGCGATCCGTTGACTGTCGATCCGACCAACCTTTCAAGGAGCTAAAATACGATGGTTCAACAAAAAGGCGCCCTCTCGGCGGTTGCCAAACTCTGGCTGATCCTGCTGGGTACGGTGCTCGTTCTCGCCGGTTTATTTCTTGCCATCGGTGGCTACCGATTGATCACGCTCGGCGGTAGCTGGTATTTCATCATCACCGGTATTGCCGTGGTCCTGTCCGGCCTGCTGGTTTTGATGAGGCGCCCGCTTGGCGCGGTGCTGTTCGTCATCGTCACGCTGTTGACCGCCGTCTGGGCGATCTGGGATGCCGGTCTTGATTTCTGGCCGCTGATCTCGCGCCTATTGGCCTTCGGCATCGGCTCCACCGTGGTGCTGCTTTCGCTGCCGCTTCTGCGCAAGGCGCGCGGCCTGGCACCCGGCTACGCCGGTTCACTCACGCTTGCGGCAGTTCTGGCCTTGGCGTCCGCAGGCGGTGTGGCCGGCATGTTCATGCCCCATCCTTCTGTGCCGTTTACCGGCACTCCGATTGCCCGTGTGCCGGTCGATCCGGCAAGCGAACAGAAGAACTGGGAACATTACGGCAATACATCAGGCGGTAGCCGCTTTGCCGCGCTGGACCAGATCAATGTCGATAATGTCAAAGCTCTGACGGTCGCCTGGACCTATCATACCGGCGATACCCCGATCAGCCCCGGCAACAACGGCGCGGAAGATCAGGAAACCCCGTTGCAGGTCGGCGAAAAGCTGTTTCTCTGCACCCCCCATAACAACGTCATCGCCGTCGATATCGATAGCGGCAAGCAGTTGTGGAAGGCCGAGATCAACGCCAAGTCGTCGGTGTGGATGCGGTGCCGCGGTCTTGCCTATTTCGACGCGACCCGTCCGCTGGATCAGCCAACGGTTCCCGGCTCGACGCCGGTCTCTGCGGTGACTGTTGCACCGGGTGCGCTTTGCGAACGCCGCATCCTGATGAACACGATCCAGGCTCAGTTGATTGCACTCGATGCGGATACCGGCGCGTTTTGCCCTGATTTCGGCACCAATGGCCGCGTCGACCTGAAGATCGGCATGGGCGATGCGCCCGATCCGCAATATGTTCTGACATCGGCACCCACGCTTGCCGGAACCACTGTCGTGGTCGGTGGCCGTATTGCCGATAACGTCCAGGTCGATATGCCAGGCGGTGTCATGCGCGGTTTCGATGCCGTCACCGGTGAATTGCGCTGGGCGTTTGATCCCGGCAATCCTGAGATCACCAAGCTGCCGCCTCCGGGCCAGACCTATACGCGCTCGACTCCGAATGTCTGGGCGGCGATGTCCTACGATCCGGCCTCCAATACGGTGTTCATGCCGGTTGGTAGCCCTTCGGTGGATCTTTACGGCACGACCCGGACACCGCTCGATCACAAATATGGTGCCTCCATGCTGGCACTCGATGCCACCACGGGCCGTGAAAAATGGGTCTACCAGACCGTTCACAACGACCTCTGGGATTTCGACGTGCCGATGCAGCCGTCCTTTATCGACTTTCCGAAGGCGGATGGCACCAAGGTTCCAGCCCTGGTTTTCGGCACCAAGGCCGGTCAGCTCTACGTTCTCGACCGGCAAACCGGCCGGGCGCTGACGGAGGTCAAGGAGATCCCGGTCAAGCCGGCCAATATTCCGAACGAGCCTTACTCTCTCACCCAGCCTTTATCGGTTGGCATGCCGCAGATCGGTACCGGTCCCTTCACCGAGTCCGACATGTGGGGTGCAACACCCTTCGACCAGCTGATGTGCCGTATCGCCTTCAAATCCATGCGCTATGAAGGCCTCTATACGGCTCCCGGCACAGATACCTCGCTGGCATTCCCCGGCTCGCTCGGTGGCATGAACTGGGGCGGTCTTTCCACTGATCCGGTCCATAACCTGATTTTCGTGAACGACATGCGCGTCGGTCTTTGGGTGAAGATGCAGGAAGCGGCACCCACGACCAAGACGTCAAATGGCGGCGAAAGCGTCAATACCGGCATGGGCCTCGTGCCGATGAAGGGGACGCCCTATGCGGTTCTCAAGGATCGCTTCCTGTCCGCCGCAGGCATTCCATGCCAGAAGCCGCCGTTTGGTACGCTGACAGCGGTGGATATGAAAACCCAGAAGATCGTCTGGCAGGTGCCGGTTGGCACTGTGATGGACCAGGGGCCGCTTGGCATCAAGATGGGCCTGCCCATTCCGATCGGCATGCCAACACTCGGCGGCACGCTTGCCACGCAGGGTGGTCTGGTCTTCATTGCAGGCACCCAGGACTATTATCTGCGTGCCTATAGTGCAGCGACTGGTGAAGAAGTCTGGAAAGCCCGGTTGCCGGTCGGTAGCCAGGGTGGTCCGATGACCTTCAAATCGCCAAAGACCGGCAAGCAATATGTGGTGATCTCGGCAGGCGGCGCGCGCCAGTCGACCGATCGTGGCGACTACGTCATCGCTTACGCCTTGCCGAACTGAAAATAATCCAATGACAGCAATCCGCCCGGAGGCAGCTCCGGGCGGTTTCTATTTTCCCATCGCCTTGGGCCTCGATGCCTTCTGGGCTTTCTCCAAATTTGGAAAGAGATCAGAGACCCGGATTGCCCGGCACGCTATGAAGGATCATAGCTGCGGCGCCAAACGCGACGGCATCGACCGCTGAGATTTGCGGGATGAGGATATCAGGTTGAATGACCCGCGCTCCATCGAACGGATTCGATGTTGAGAAATCAAGCCATGGTGCTAGCTTTTCCCTTACCAGTCTGGGCAGTGTTCCACCGATATAGATCGCCGATGGCGCAAGAACGGCTGTCACCATAAAGGCGAGCGTGGCTAATTCCGGCCCGGCTCTCCTCAGCCATGCATCAAGAACTGTCGGGTTTGCTTGCAGATATGCTGTCCATTGGTCGGAAGACCGGCCTTTCGGGATGTGTCCCTGATGCTCTTTGCACCAGGCTGCCAAGTCGTCAAAAGAGGGGCGCGATAATCCGCGCGCGCGAAGCGCGCCCACTTCGCCAGCATTTCCCAGATTGCCGCGATAAAGTTCCTTGCCAATGATGATGCCGCTGCCAATGCCCTCGGACAGGTAAAGATAGGCAAAATTATCGTGTCCGCTGGCATTGCCCAAGGCAAGCTCGCCCATGGCCGCAGCATTGGCATCGTTTTCAATCATCACCGGACAGTCAAGTGTCTCGCGCAGGGTCGAGGCCAGATCCGAGCCTGCCCAGGAAACGACTTCCTCCGCGAGATCGAGGAAGGCAGTGCCGTGACGGAAACGGGTTGGCATGGCCACAGCGGCGCCGATCAGCAGGCCTTCATCAATGCCGTTTGATGTCAGCAAGTCGGTTCTGAGCGATTTGATCGCCGTCTGAATGTCGGAAAATCTGTCGTAAGGCCCTTCAAGCTGCTGTTCGCCAATCCGGTTGCCGCAAAAATCGAGCAGCGTCACTGTCAGCGAATAGCTGTTGGCATGCACCCCAAGCGCATATCCGATGTTTCCGGCGAGCATGAGGTCGATGTGAGGCGCGCCGCGCTGGCTTTGCCGTCTGGCTCCCTGGATAACGATGCCGCGCGCGATCAAGTCACGGGTCATCATGCTGACGGCAGCCTGGGTCACGCCGCACAATTCCGCGAGTTCTGCACGCGACGCAATGCCGTTTCGCCGCAAGTGTTTCAGCACCGCCGCTTGCGTGGTGCCGATGCCGTGCAAAGGCCGTTGTCTTGTCAGCACCGGATTCGGTCCCTCTCCATCACTGATCCGGCGATGTCATAAATCAGTTACTTAAGCAAGTTAATTAAATAATCCTCACCAACTGGATCAATAGCCATGACCAAATGCCTCGCCCTTCTCGCCACCGTGGCGATTTCTGCGCTTGCCACCGGATGGGCGCATGCAGAAGACATCAAGATCAAGCTTTCGACGCTTGCCGATAAGACGGCTCCGGCGCGCATCACCAATATCGAAGCCGCCGCAGACATCATGAACAAGCAGTTCAAGGCGGCGGGCGTCGATAAACATATTGTCATCGAAGCCAATAACAGCACCGTTAAAGGCTGGGACGACCTCGCCCTCGATACGCTGAAGGCATTTGCAGTCGGTCAGGGGCCGGACATCTATGTCGTGCCGCATGAATGGATCAGCAAATTCGCCGAGGATGGCGATGCACTGCCGATGGACGAGCGGATTGCCGCTGCCCCTTGGGTCTATGGCGACATCCTGCCGGTGCTGTGGAAGGCCGCCAAGGGTAATGATGGCAAGATTTACGGCATACCGCAGGATGCCGAGATCCGTATGTTCTTCTATAACAAGGACATGCTGCGCAAGATCGGCAAGGATGAGGCCTTTATCGAAGGCTTGCCCGCCAAGGTCGAGGCTGGCGAATTCACGCTTGATGATCTGACGGCGCTCTCCAAGGAA
This sequence comes from Allorhizobium ampelinum S4, assembly GCF_000016285.1. Taxonomy (NCBI): domain Bacteria; kingdom Pseudomonadati; phylum Pseudomonadota; class Alphaproteobacteria; order Hyphomicrobiales; family Rhizobiaceae; genus Gillisella; species Gillisella ampelina. Next base: position 246,581 of record NC_011988.1, read on the forward strand.
GTGGTCGATGCCAAGGCTGCTCAATACGGCATGTTGCATCGCCCCAATGTCGGCATCGATTATCTGATGGTCTTCCAGTCCTATGGCGTCAAATTCCTGGATGAGAAAACCGGCAAGCTGGTGTTTCCGAAAGCGGAAATGACCAAGGCTCTCGGCTGGTACGAGCGCAATGCCAAGCAAGGTGTTACCCCTGTCGATAACACAGCAATGAGCTGGGATGCGATCCAGGGCGCCTTCAAGCAGGAAAAGGCATTCATCTTCCATCAAGGCGTCTGGGCGGTTGCCTGGCAGCTTGGCGAGATGAACGGTGCCACCTGGCCGACGGATCGCGACGGCTATTTCCACAAAATCGGCTGGATTCCGGCCCCGGCTGCAGAAAAGGGCGGCAAGCCCGCCAATCTTTCCCACCCGCTGCTTTATACCGTCAATGCCAAGAGCAAGAATGCAGAGATTGCCGCTGATCTCGTAGCACTTGCGACATTGCCGTATTTCAACAACCAGCACGCGGTCACATCCTACCATACAGCAATCAGCAACGCTCAGACGGCAATGCCGAAATACAAGGACAATTGGGTTCTGTCGGCGGCATCGCCGATGATGGCTCACGCTGGGTTCGTGCCGAACCACACCCAATTCGGCAGCTACAACAAGATTCTGTTCAGCGGCTTGCAGGCCGTGGAAACCGGAAAGATGAAGGCGGCCGATGCCGTTGAGTTCATTGCCGACGAATTTGAAACGCAATTCGGCTCGGACGTTGAAATCCGCGATACCGCCAGCAACTAAACTCGGCCCTGCTGCGTGCCGCCCGTCTCTTGGTCGGGCGGCACCTTTCATTCTCATTGGTAGTCCATAATGTCCCAATTCCAGATTCGAGCGCATCGACCGGCCCGGCCAATTCTTTACCTCGCGCCGGCAATCGCGCTGCTTGCCGTGTTTTTTCTGGCGCCGATCTTGGTCAACGCGGTGATCGCCTTTACGGACATGGGGTCGAACCTTCGGGTTGGCCATTTCACTTTGCAGAACTTCGAGCGGATCGTCCAGCGTGACGCGCGGATCCCCATGGTGCTGCTGACGACGCTGATCTACGTCACGGCGACACTCTTCATCTTCAATGTCGGCCTCGGCGCGCTTTTGGCGATGACCTCGACCGCTATCCCCGACCGGCTAGGTAATTTCTTTCGCGGACTATGGCTTTTGCCGCGCATGAGCCCGGCTGTGCTCTATGGGATCTTGTGGATATGGATCGCCGATCCAACGCCCTTAGGGCTGCTCAACCAGGTGACGGGCGCATTTGGCCTGCCGCCGGTCAATTTGCGCAACGATTTTCCGCTGCTGCTGGTCATTCTGGCAAATGGCGTTGTCGGGGCTTCTTTTGCGATGGTCATCCTGACCTCGTCGATCCGCTCGATCCCTTCGCATCTCGCCCATGCGGCACGTGTCGATGGTGCCAGCGAATGGGGTGTTTTGCGTCATGTCGTGGTGCCTGCGCTCGCGCAGCCGATCCGCTTCATTACCATTTACCAGGCACTCTCCCTGATGACGACCTATGAATATATCCTGCTGATCACCGGCGGCGGCCCGCTCTACGATTCCACACCCTACGCGCTCTATATCTACCGGCGCGCGTTCGAAAGCGGCGCCTATGCCTATGGTGCGGCGCTGGCACTCGGCCTGATGGTCATCGGCATTGCCGTGACCTTGGTGCAATGGCGTGTCTCCAACATGCGCTCCACCTTTGCCGCTCCAAAGATTGAGGTGTTGTGATGTCGATGCTCCAGGCCGATACCGTTCCGTCCCCCGATTGGACCCGCCTCGAACGCCGGGGCATTGTCAATCGTGCTGGCTTCCTGTCGGCGCTTATCCTCTTCCTGACGATTGTCTCTATTCCTATTCTCCTGCCTTATCTCTGGCTGTTGGTGAAATCGCTCACCTCGTCCGATGGCGCTGTTAGCCGGCTGGTTCTTTGGCACAGTACGGCCATCGCCGGGGTCGGTTATCTCGGTGCAATCGGATTGGCGTTGTTGGCAGATCGGCTGCGTAGGCCCGCCGTCAGCTGGGCTGTGCTTGCCATGGTGATCGTCATTCTGTCGGCTATTTTCCTCGTCCCGCATCTGAGCTTCGACAATTACCGCTTTCTGTGGAACCCTGACATTGCCAAAATCGGCACCAACCGCATGGACCTGATGCCATCGATCTGGTCGGCGCTTGGCACGTCACTGGTGTTTGCGATTTCCCAGACGGCAATCGTCACACTCGTCGCCACCCCAGCCGCCTATGCGCTGTCGCGGTTCGCTTTCGCGGGCCGTGAAAACATTCTGCGCGGTCTGCTTCTGCTGCACGCTTTTCCGGCGCTGGCGCTTACCGTCGCTATCTTCATCCAGCTTTACTATATGGGCCTGCTCAACAATTTGGTGGGTGTCGTGCTGGTGTTGAGTGCGCTTGAACTGCCGTTTGCGATCTTCGTTCTCAAAGGCTTTTTCGACGGCGTGCCGTGGGACATCGAGATGAGCGCGGTGACGGATGGCGCAACGCGCTTCCAGGCCTTTCGCATGGTGATCCTGCCACAGATCCGCAGCGGCCTGATTGCTGTTGCCACATTTACCTTTTTGCGTGGCTGGGAGGAATATGTCTTCGTTCAGACGCTGTTGATCGAAAAGAACCAGATGACGATGAGCCTCTACCTGTTCTTCGTCGCGCAGGACCATATGGGAGCGGATTACGGCATGATCGCTGCCGTCGGCATCGTCTATCTGTTGCCCGTGCTGGTCCTCTACATCTTCACGCAGAAGTACATCACGCAAATGAGCTTCGGCGGGATCAAAGGATAACCGACATGGCCAAGATCACTCTCGATAATATCACCAAAAGCTGGGGCGAGACCCAGGTCCTGAAGCCGATGAGCCTGACGATCGAGGATGGCGAACTCGTCGCCATTCTCGGGCCTTCCGGCTGCGGAAAATCGACCACGCTGTTTCTGCTCGCCGGTCTCTATGCGCCGACGTCTGGACAGATCGGTTTCGACGGACACAATGTCAACCGCGTCGACGCGCGCGACCGCAATGTCGGCATCGTCTTTCAGTCCTACGCGCTCTATCCGAACTTGACGGTGCGCGACAATATCGCCTTTCCGCTTCGCTTCAAAACCATGCGCAAGGACGAGATTGCCCGACGTGTCGAAGAAGCAGCCAACCTGGTGCAGATCAGCGCGCTGCTTGACCGCCGCCCCTCACAGCTTTCCGGCGGTCAGCAGCAGCGTGTCGCCTTGGCGCGTGCGCTGGTGAAGGAGCCGAATATCCTTTTGCTGGATGAACCGCTTTCCAATCTTGACGCCACCCTGCGCATCACCATGCGGGCTGAGTTGAAAAGCATACAGAAGCGGCTCGGTTTCACCACGCTGATCGTCACCCATGACCAGATCGAGGCGATCACCATGGCCGACCGGATCATCTGCATGAACAATGGCGAGATCGCCCAGGTTGGTACGCCGGATGATCTTTATCGGCGTCCGAGCAATCTGTTCGTGGCAGGCTTTATCGGCACGCCGCCGATGAACCTTCTCAAGGGACATGCCACGGGGTTCAAATTGCGTATCGGCGAGACATCCGTCGCCCTGACTGGAGAGCGTGAGGGAGAGGTGACGCTTGGCTTGCGACCCGAAGACATCACCCTTGTTTCACACGCGGATGCACCGCTCAGTGGGGAGATTATCAGCGTGGAGCCGATGGGTCGCGAAGTGTTCTACATGATCGACACGCCCGCAGGCGTCATCCATGCGCTGGAATATGGAGAAGCCGTGCGCCATGCACCCGGCGCCAGGGTTGGCATTGTCTGCAAGCCGGAACACACGCTGTTGTTCGACGCCTCCGGCAACCGCATTGTTGATCTCTACGCCAAGCTTTTGCAACATTCCGATAGGCTCGTGAAAACGTTAGAACCAGCAAACTGACAGGATTTTTCAATGACCAAGATCGTATCCCATCGCGGGGCCAACCAGTTTGCGCCGGAAAATACCTTTGCGGCTGCTGACCTCGCCCTTCAGCAGGGGGCAGACTACATCGAGCTTGATGTGCGAGAGAGTGCGGACGGTGTGCTCTACGTCTTTCACGATGAAACCTTGGACCGCACCACCAATGGCACCGGCCCCATCGGCCATGCGACATCGGAGGAAATCGATGCGCTGGACGCCGGAAGCTGGTTCTCCCCAGCCTTCAAAGGTGCTGCCGTGCCCAGGCTCGACGCCTATCTCCAGCACCTGCGTGGCCGCGCCGGTGTCTATATCGAGCTGAAATATTGCGATCCGGCCAAAGTGGTCGCACTGGTGCGAAGCCTTGGCATGGTGGGCGATACATTCTATTTTTCATTTTCCGAAGACATGCGCCGCGATCTGCAATTGATCGCGCCGGAATTCCGTAAGATGATGACGCTTGATATTGCCAAGTCGCCGTCTCTGGTCGGTGCCGTGCATCACGCCACGATCATCGAGATGACTGTTGAACACATGCGGCGGCCAGGTTTACTCGAAGCGTGCCGCAAAGCCGGGCTTGAGGTGATGATCTATTACGCAGGGGACGAGATGGCCATTCACCGCGAAATCGCCAAAGCCGGTGTCGATTACATCAATCTCGACCGTCCGGATCTGTTTAATGCTGCCCGGTGCGACCATGTGGAAGCCGCCGCCTGATGCAGATCGCAGTTGTCGCCGATGTCCATCTGCATGATCTGTACGGCGGGTATGGCATGGTGGAGGAGGGCGGTGGACTTGCCCTTCGCACGCTGGGGGACACCATGGCGTCCACCCGCGTGTTCAACGAGAGCCATGCCGCCTTTCTTGCCGTGCTTGACGATATCGTCCGGCGCGGTATCAGCGATGTCGTACTTCTTGGCGATTATTCCGATGACGGCCAGATTGGTGCGGTTGCAGCCGTCAAACGGATTCTTTCCGACTACGAAGACAGACATGGCCTGCGGTTTTTCGCCACCTTCGGCAATCATGATTGCTACGGACCAGCGCCGCGTCATCTCGCCAAGCTGCTGACACAGGCCGATGGGCTGGAACCACTAATGGTGACGAGTGACGATCGTGCGCCTGCACCCGCAATCGTTTGTCCAGGAATGCGTGGCATGTCGACAGCTGAGGCCATGGAGGCCATGGCACCCTACGGTGTCACGCGTCCCGAGACCATTCTCCATTGGGAAACCCCTCATGACACTCTGGAAGACGGTGCGTCCCGACACTTAACAACCGATGAACGCTTACATCTTGACGCATCTTATCTTGTCGAGCCGCAGGAAGGGCTCTGGCTTTTGATGCTGGACGCCAATGTGTTCCAAAAGACCGGTGAGGGCTGGAAGGTCAGGGCCGATGCTGCCTGGGATCATGTGTTGGCAGAACGCCCCTATCTGCTGGCCTGGATCAAGCAGGTGGCTGATCGCGCCAACCGTTTGGGCAAGACCTTGTTGGCCTTTTCTCACTACCCGGCCTTGCCTTTGGCATTGACAGGAGAAGGCAGCGATGTGCGGGCGGTGAGCACGCCGGACTGGTCGAAGCGCATGCCATCGCTAGAAACCAGCCGCCGCCTTGCATGCGCCGGGATTCGATGGCATTTCAGCGGCCACATGCATGTCGCCGGGCGGGTTGAACTGGATGGTCTCGTCAACATCGCCGTCCCTTCGCCCGTCGCCTATCCTGGAGGCTGCGTTGTCGTCACTGCCAAAGCCAAGCAGATTGACATCGAGACCGTTCAGATGAACGTGGCCAAAGGTTTCGATATTGCGTTCCCCGCCTATCAAGTGCAGTCCGGCGGTAACAATCGCCCCTGGTTTCCCAAGCTGCTTTCCTATGCGACCTATGCAGAGTTTCTGCGGGCCCATTTGCAAAATCTGATCGAAACGAAACATATTCCCGATGATTGGTCGCCTGAGCTTCTGGCATATCTCGACGTGACGATGGGGCATCTATTCTGTGAGGATAGCCGTTTGGCGGGGCTTACGGTCGGATACTCGGACGTTATGTCTCAGCCGTTTCGGCAGATGATCGAGGATTACTACCTGTTGCGGGCTGCCGGACGACATGCCTTGGGAGAGATTCCAGCAGAGAGGGTGGTGTTCTACCGTGATCTCGCCACGCACCTAAGATCACAAGATCGCGTAGGGATGGGAGTGTCGCGAGATGTTGCCAGGTTTTTGGAATTATTCGCCGCTTGCACAGATTTTGATGGTTGGCTGAATGATTGATTGCATCGTCTACAAGAAAAATCAGATCATGGCCGGTTCACGCTGAACTTGACCGACCTCAGCCGCCGAGGCCATTGCCTCCCGACATTTCCCTTCGATCGGGATGACCAGGAGGAAACCATGCCATGTGAATCATTGGCGGCTGAGCCTGGACGACCTGAAAACCGAGCCGCTGGTAAATCGGAAAACCGTTCGAACCGAAGACCGGCGTTGAAAGCGTCAACGGAATGTTGCCTTTTATGGCTGCCGCCTGCAATCCTCTGATGACATTGGAGCCTATTCCGCTACCTCGGGCTTGCTTTAAAACCTGTAATTCGGAAATCCGCCAATCGGCATACCCTAGGTCGATAATGGCGCGTCCGACTGCGGAACCAAGCCGCTCGATGATGAAGTCGAGATGATCGGGATAGACGCTTTCAGCACCAGCCCGCATGGTCTTGAACTGCTGCTCATAGAGATCACGAATAAAATCTGGTTTCCCCTCCGCCCATGCAAGCCATGGGCGGGTTTCGATAAACAGTTTGAAAATCAGATCCTGATCACTCGCCCGGACAAGGCGCAAATTCAAACCGTTTCCGAATGCGAAAGAGCCGGTAAAACCATTCATATATGTCTCATCCAACTCAACGCGACCATCAATTGAATGCAACTTCCAAACGGATGACGTCGGGCTGCGGGCTGAGGATACGCTCAATATACGCAAGCCCGATCTTATCCAGACTGCGATGCTCGATAGCGTAGTCTCCGCTTTGAATGTCAGGAAACGCGTTGTGCTGGACGCAGAGAAAAAGGCTGAAGGCCGTTCGCGCTGCTCCCGGTGCGGTGCTGGCTGGATATTCGACAACCTTGGCCAACACCGCGTTGATCACTGTCTCCTGCGCGGTCAGTGTGAAATCGTCCCCGATATAGGGCGTGAATTTTGCTGCATCCAGAATGAGACCAATCATGGACGAACCGGGTAGAGGCCTTGAACGCAGAAAATGAAATTGATCGCCAGGTAAGGAGGCTTGGCGTCGATAGCAGCACCGGTACCAAATGGCTGCACCGTCACAGCTCCGCCTGTGATCGCATTGGTGGCAATGCTCTGAGCCGCCGTCGGCGCATTTCCGGAAATGGTAACGCTGCTACTATCGAGAGTGACTGGTGTCGTTGAAGCAGCGCCGTAGATCCTTGTGGCTGCCGTATTTCCACCAGCAAGGGCAGAGCCCGCCGTTGGCAACTGGGAAGTTCCCGCAGCTGGGCTTGCCTTCATGGTTGCAGTCTGCGTTCCTGTCTGCGCTGGTATATTCACCGTGGCATTGCCAGTGGGCGTAAAGACAGCCGCATGGGTATGGGCCGGAATTTGGGTTGAATTCAACGAAACGGTATCATTTCCGCCTTTGTTGCCGATCGCATAATTCGGGCTGGTGGGCGTACGTTGTCCATATCCGATGGGCATTTGACCGCGCAGGTCCGGCAGGTTGAAATAGGTTTGCTGGTCCCCGCCGTAGAAATTTGAAACAAGTGAATAGACGGCATTGTATTGATTTATCGTTAGTTTTTGACCCCAGCACATGAGCCAGCCATCAGGTGCATAATTGAAGCCGACCGGTAAGATAGTCGCAAGAAACGCATCCATAATAATCCTCCACGGGGCTCGGGACATTGCGAATCGACAACTGATTCGGGTTCATGAGGTCAGAACATATTTCTCAACCATAACTTAGTAAATTATATTGTTTCAATTTTTTGGGAAGGCCTGGCGGGGTAAATTTCAGATTTTTCATGATGCCTGCCTGTACTGAACGTTCTACCCAGGCGTTTAGAGCGAGGTGTTTTAGTCACAGTTGAAAGAAAACAATGGGTGACAGCGACGCTTTCCATCTGCGGATATTGTTATTCAACCATGGCTCGAATAATGCTCGAATGACGGGCGCCTTGTGGTGGGCGCTCGTTTCAAGGGCAGCGTATTTTCGGTCGGCAAAACGACACGATCGATTATCGATGCCTTGGGCGAGCAGGGGTTTAGAGAAGAATGCAATTCGGTAAATCGTTTCGTGTCGCGCATGTTCTGGCAGATCCAAAGACGTTGGCATGGACCCGGCTCAAGCGATCGGCTGGTGCCGCCTTTCGGGCTTTCATTGGCGTCCTCACCATCCTGATTACCGGCTTGAGTTTTGCGACAACAGCCAATGCCGCACTTTCAGCGTCATGCAGCCAAGTCAATTCAGACTTCAGTTCGCCACGCTATCTCACCAACACCGACAACTTTTCCCCTGATTATCAAAATTTGACCGCAGGCGAGTATATCTCCTGGAGTTTTTCGACCACTGGAACAGCAGCTGGCGGCACCTCATCAGCAATTGTGATATACAGCGACAACTATAATAATCTTCTAGTTAATGAGAGTAATCTTGGTGGAAATATTAATAAATCTGGCAATTTTACAGCCAGCGCTTCGGTAGATAATCTACAGATGATCCTTGATGTCACTCAAGATAACTCGGCTAGCCCTTCCAACTACAACACGCTCACATTCAGTGCCGCGTGTTACGCTAGTGCGCCGACGTCTCCCGGTGCCCCGACAATCGGAACCGCCACACCTGGCAACAGCCAGGCCACGGTGTCCTTCACTGCCCCTGCCAGCGATGGCGGTGCGGCGATCACCAGCTATACCGTGACGGCAAGTCCGGGTGGCGCGACGGCAACCGGCTCGGCAAGCCCGATCACCGTGACAGGCCTGACCAATGGTACGGCCTATACATTCACAGTCACCGCCACCAACAGTGTTGGAACCGGGACGGCTTCGGCAGCAACGAGCGCGGTCACGCCGACAGTGCCAACCTTTACCTTTTCCCCTGCCTCAGGCGCGTTGACTGCGGCAACTGTTGGAACAGCCTATAGCCAGACAGTCACTGCTTCGGGCGGAACGTCGCCCTATACCTATGCTGTTTCATCAGGAACACTTCCTGCTGGCATGAGCCTAAACACATCGACCGGAGAGATCTCCGGCACGCCGTCAAGCGTGGAAAGCGCTAGCTTCACCATCTCAGCCACGGATGCCAATAGCGCGACGAGCTCGGCAAGTTATTCCCTCGCCGTGGCCGCAGGCCTTCCTGGTGCGCCGACGATTGGATCGGCTACAGCTGGAAACGGCCAGGCCACGGTGTCCTTCACCGCTCCGGTCAGCAATGGCGGTGCGGCGATCACCAGCTATACCGTGACGGCAAGTCCGGGTGGCGCGACGGCAACCGGCTCGGCAAGCCCGATCAATGTGACGGGTCTCGCCAATGGTACAGCCTATACCTTCACGGTCACCGCGACCAACAGTGTTGGAACCGGTGCGGCTTCGGCAGCAACGAGCTCGGTCACCCCGACAGCGCCAACCTTTACCTTCTCCCCCGCCTCAGGCGCGTTGACAGCAGCAACTGTTGGTACGGCCTATAGCGAGACGGTCACGGTTTCGGGCGGAACGTCGCCCTATACCTATGCGGTTACATCAGGGACACTTCCTGCTGGAATGAGCCTCAACACATCGACCGGGGCAATTTCCGGCACGCCGACGACCGCCGGAAGCGCTAGCTTTACCATCACCGCTACCGATGCCAATAGCGCGACGGGATCGGCGAACTATTCGCTTGCCGTGGCAGCAGACGTTCCAGGCGCGCCGACGATTGGGACGGCATCCGCCGGTGATAGCCAGGCGACCGTTTCGTTTACTGCCCCGGCCAGCGATGGTGGCGCGTCCATTACAAGCTATACCGTGACGGCAAGCCCGGGTGGAGCGACGGGGACCGGATCGGCAAGCCCGATCACCGTGACTGGCCTCACCAATGGCACGGCCTATACGTTTACCGTGACCGCGACCAACAGTGCCGGAACCGGGACGGCTTCAACGGCATCGAATTCGGTCACGCCGGGAGCATCACTCCAGGCTCCCATTGCTAACGCGGTCAGCGACACGGTCAGTGCGAACTCGTCGAATAACCCGATCACACTGAACATGACCGGCGGTGCGGCCTCGTCCGTTGCCATTGCCACGGCCGCGTCGCATGGTACGGCCTCGGCCTCCGGCACGTCGATCACCTATACACCGACGGCTGGCTATTCCGGTTCCGACAGTTTTACCTACACTGCCACCAATGCCACCGGAACATCCTCTCCGGCCACGGTGACCATAACGGTAACGGCCCCGGCGTTCACCCTGTCACCCGCCTCCGGCACTTTGACAGCAGCAACTGTTGGTACGGCCTATAGCGAGACGGTCACGGTTTCGGGCGGAACGTCGCCCTATACCTATGCGGTTACATCAGGGACACTTCCTGCTGGAATGAGCCTCAACACAACGACCGGGGCGATTTCCGGCACACCAACGACCGCTGCCAATACCAGCTTCACCATTACCGCTACCGATGCCAATAGCGCGACGGGATCGGCGAGCTATTCGCTTGCCGTGGCAGCAGACGTTCCCGGCGCGCCGACAATTGGGACGGCGTCTGCCGGTGATAGCCAGGCGACCGTTTCGTTTACCGCCCCGGCCAGCGATGGTGGCGCGTCCATTACAAGCTATACCGTGACGGCAAGCCCGGGTGGAGCGACGGGAACCGGATCGGCAAGCCCGATCACCGTGACTGGCCTCACCAATGGCACGGCCTATACGTTTACCGTCACCGCGACCAATAGTGCCGGAACCGGGACGGTTTCGGTCGCTTCGAACTCGGTCACCCCGTCTGCCGTTCTCCAGGCCCCGGTTGTCAACGCCGTCTCCGAAACAGTTGCGGCCAATTCGTCGGCCAACGTGATCACTCTCAACATGACCGGCGGCACGGCTTCGTCCGTTGCGGTCGCTTCAGTGGCATCGCATGGAACGGCCACAGCCTCCGGCACGTCGATCACCTACACGCCCACAACTGGCTATTCCGGTTCCGACAGTTTTACCTATACTGCCACCAATGCCACCGGAACATCCTCGCCAGCTACGGTGACCATCACGGTGACGGCGCCAACCTTGGTCCTCTCGCCCTCGGCTGGTACCCTTGCAGCAGGCACGGTGGGTGCTGCCTACAGCCAAACCGTCGCAGTATCCGGTGGCGCAGAGCCGTATGACTACGAATTCCTGTCGGGATCTTTGCCAGCTGGCCTGTCCATAACGTCAAGCGGTGGCGCCTCTGCCAGGATTCTTTCCGGCACGCCGTCGGCTGCCGGAACGAGTAACTTCACGGTTAAAGTTACCGATGCATATGGTGCAACGGTCACGGCATCTTATTCCATCACCATCAATGCAGCAGCGCCGATCGCCAACGCGCTGACGGCAACGGTGACGGCAAACTCTTCGGATAACGTTCTGGCCCCCTCCATTACCGGCGGTGCTGCAACGGCGGTCACCATTGCCTCCTCGCCAAGCCATGGGGCAGCAACGGTATCCGGCACCAATTTTATCTATACGCCGACGGCTGGCTATTCCGGCGCCGACAGTTTTACCTACACCGCCACCAATTCCACGGGAACATCCTCACCAGCCACGGTGACCATAACGGTGACGGCCCCGGCCTTCACCCTGTCACCAGCCTCCGGCACTTTGACAGCGGCAACTGTTGGAACTGCCTATAGCGAGACGGTCACCGCTTCGGGCGGAACATCGCCCTATACCTATGCTGTTACCTCAGGGACGCTTCCTGCTGGCATGAGCCTCAGCACATCGACCGGGGCGATTTCCGGCACACCAACGACAGCTGCCAACACCAGCTTCACCATCACCGCCACCGATGCCAACGGCGCCTCGGGATCGGCAAGCTATTCGCTTGCCGTCACGGAGCCATCGGTAACGCTTACTCTTTCTCCGTCGTCAGGGGCTCTCACCACAGCAACGGTGGGCACTGCCTATAGCCAGTCCGTGACGACAACGAGTGGTACCGCTCCTTATACCTACGCTGGAACCGGCCTGCCGGATGGCCTTGTCCTCGATACGAGTACCGGAACCATCAGCGGAACGCCGACGACGGCTGGAAGCTATGCTATCGCGGTGACGGTCACCGATAGTGCGTCACCCGCCAATCATGGCTCGGGCAACTATACGCTGACGGTGAACGCCGCCGCGTCCATCGCGTTCTCGCCAGCTGGTGGAGCGCTAAAAGAAGCTATGGCGGGCGAGGCTTATAGCCAGCAGATATCTGCAACAGGGGGAACAGGATCGCTGATCTACAGCCTTTCCTCTGGAAGCCTGCCGAAAGGCATGGTGCTGAATATCTCGACCGGTGCGCTCAATGGACCGCTCGATGCGGGTACGGAAGGCGATTATTCCTTTGCCATCCAGGCCCGTGACAGCAATGGTACGACTGGCACTGCAAGCTATACCGTCAAAGTGACCACGCGCGCGGTGACCGTGGCGGATCATGTGGTCGACGTTCCCGCAGGCGCCACGCCGAATAATGTCTATCTCAACAAAGACGCTACCGGAGGTCCGTTTACCGAGGCCGATATTGTCTCCGTCGAGCCACCCGAGGCAGGGACGGCAACCCTTATTCAAGGTGAGCTTGCAGCCGTCTCGTCAGCTTCACCTGTCGGCTGGTATTTGAAATTCACTCCGAATCCGGCCTATTCGGGACAGGCCCGTATCGCCTATCGCCTTGGCAGTTCGCTTGGAAATTCCAACACGGGCACCGTCATCTACAACATCAACTATAATGCAGAGCAAGTCGCGACGGATATCGACAACCTCGTACACAGCTTTGTTCAGACCCGTCAAAACATGATCTCCTCCGCGATCAAAGTGCCCGGTCTGATGGAACGAGGCCGGATGGCCAGGGCGACGACCCCGGTGACAACCAGGATGTCTCCGTCTACGCAAGGAATGACGTTCGGTTTTTCCACCAGTCTTGCACAGATGGAATCGGCCCGTGACAGTGCCGACGGCGTTGCTGGCGGCTATTCCTCGCCATTCAACATCTGGATTGATGGTGCCGTTCTGGCTCATAACGACAAGGACACCAATGGCAGCAAGTGGGGCAGCTTTGCCATGATCAACATGGGGGCCGACTATCTGCTAACCGACAAGGCGCTGCTGGGTCTTTCGTTTCACTACGACCGGATGACAGACCCGACGGATGAGGATGCGATGCTGACCGGCAATGGCTGGCTGGCTGGCCCCTATACCTCTTTCGAAGTCACCAAAGGCGTGTTCTGGGATGCGAGCCTGCTGTATGGCGGGTCCTCAAACACCATCGATACCCAGCTCTGGGACGGCAATTTCGATACCCAGCGCTGGATGTTGGATACGTCCATCAAGGGAAAATGGTCTTTGGACGAAGCGACCGTGGTGACGCCGAAGCTAAGAGCGGTTTATTTTTCCGAAACCGTCGATGATTACGCCGTGAAAAACAGCTCGGGCGACACGATCGATCTCGACGGGTTTACCTCGGAGCAGTTCAGGGTGAGCCTCGGCGCTGAAATTGCCCGTTCCTTTACACTTGCAAGCGGCTCAACCATGACGCCAAAACTTGGTATCACCACCGGCTTTTCTGGCCTCGACGGGTCCGGTTTGTTCGGATCGGTCACGGCTGGCGCGTCACTGCAAACCACTGAGGCTTGGGCGATTGAAGGCAGCCTTCTATTCAACATCGAAGGCGAGGGCGAAAAATCGGTCGGTGCGAAGGTTGGATTGTCGCGGAAGTTTTGACGCTAGTCGGAGAGGCAGAATTGTGAGCTGAGTCTGGCTGCGGATGGTCAGCCTCGGTTCACTATATGCTCTCTGGTCTGTTTTGAAACAGCACCGGTTTGCCGGGTCAGGCATTAATTTACAGGCCGTAGAGAGCTGTTATTTGGCTGGCTCTGTGATCCTCTGAGATGACAGATGGGTGTCAGCACTTTTTACTAGAGTCCGTCAGGTTCAGATTGAACAAGACAGACTTTAGCCTCTCTTGTTTTCGTTTGTCTTTTCGGGAAAACCAGATTCCACTTCCTAAGGCAAACTCAAGGGAGTTGAGGTGAACTGACGGAGGTCAGCCATTCGCAGTAATGATAACTTTGAGTTGATTATTTTTGAAATATTCTTCTTATGGATGTAATTTATTGGCAATTGAGGAGGAAAGCGCCATGGATCACATGAAAGCATCTACGGAGAGTACTGCGCCAAATGGCACAGACACGGTCATCGTGCGCGCCGCAATCCATCCAGCCATCGGCATTGCCCGTATTGGTGATGCCAAAACCGAATATTTCATCGGTCCCGAAGTCACCGATGCGCCGCCTGAAAATGCACCGCCGCCATCATTTTACCGAGACAAGACGGGCGCCATCAAGCGGCAGGCCGCTCGGTTCCGTATCTATGGCTATAATGCTGCCGGCGACGTCGTGAGCGAACTGACCAGCGACAATGCCGATATCCATTGGACCGTGCATGTCGCCAATCGCAAAGCGCAATGGTACCAGTTCCAGTATGCTCTGGATATTCCAGAGGCAATCAATGCGCCTGACAATGCCTTTCCCCTGCGTAATCCCAAAGTCATGGATCGTTCGACACTCGCCATTGATCCCGGCCCCCGCAGTATTTCAGGCCGCGGTGTGTCTGGCCCGGCCTATGCTTTCGACACTGGCACCTTCAAGGCGGCAGCTGCCGAGCCGGTTGTCGTACCGCTGGGTGAACTCCAGACAGATGCAGGAGGGCGGCTGATCTTCCTGGGCGGGCATGGTAAATCGGCCTCGCCAACCAATGCCCCGGTTTATGACCCGGATAACCCGCCAAGCTTTAACAATGCCAATGATTGGTATGACGATACGTCCGACGGCCCTGTGATGGCGGAGATTTCCATCAATGGTCAATCGATCCCTGTGGAATCGGCCTGGGTGGTGGTCGCACCGCCGAATTACGCGCCCGATATCATCAGCTGGCGCACGATGTATGATCTGATGTGCGATGTGTCGGTTCAGGCGGGCTGGATGCCGATGCCGCGTGAACCGTCCTTCTCGACGGACATCCTGCCGATATTGCAGCGTCTCAGCAATCTGCAATGGGTCAATAAGGGCTTTGCCGCTTATTTCGGCAAAGGCTGCCCGCTGGATTTCAATAATCCTGATCTGCTTGCCAAGCTGTCGCAGAAACCGGCAGGATTGAGGGAGGGCGATGACCCCTACGGCGAGTTGCGCCGCACGCTTTTCAACGGCTTCCGCCCGTCCGCGCCTATTGTGGCCGAGCCTGTGCAATGGTCGCATGTGCAGCCTTGGATCTATGGCGACGCCTTCGGCAGTTTCTCGGAAACTGGCCCCGGCAACATGCTGACTATGACGGGACTGCAAGAAGCCATTCTGCGCAAATGGGTGGAAGGCAGCTTCATTGACGATTGGCCGGAGGCAATAAAGCCGGTCTCGAAGATTGAAGAGGTCCCTCTTCCGGGGCAACCGCATATGCTGGATAAGGCCGCCTTGCATTATTGCCTCTCCGATACATTCCACCCGGGCTGCGAGATGACCTGGCCAATGCGCCACGCCAGCCTGTATTCTGCGCCCTTCCGCATCCGTCTGCGTCCAGCCGGTACTCCGGAGCCGGATTATGGAACGACCATGACGCCCATTCTGGTGGAAAAGGTCGGCGGGCCGCTCTACGATCAGCCGCCGGGCGGCATTACCCGGTGGATGGCAATCCCCTGGCAGGGCGATACGGCTTTCTGCCGCTCGGGCTATGATCCTGAATTTGATCCTTATTTGCCAACGTTCTGGGCGGCGCGCGTACCCAATCAGGTGTTGAGCGAGGAGGATTACAACAAGGTCATCGATGAAACTTTGCCGCGCGCGGAGCGTATTGCGGCCTATAGCCGCCGTGTCAACTGGCTGCGTGCGATCATGAACCACGATACAGCGCAGGTCATGATGGATATGATCGCTGAATTCGGGCAGCTTGGCATTGTCGAGGCACGGCCGGGCGTCAAGGGTGATCCTGATTTTCCTGAATATATCTATGTCGAGACATTGGCCGCCAGCAAACTCAAGCGTGCAGCCGATCATGCGGTTCGCTTGCTTGCAGAGACACCGCAGCCGCTGACCAAGCTGGAGAAGGCCGGTTGGGCAAGCCGCGAGCAACTCGAAGCATTTCGAGCTGTGCGTGTTCAAAAGCGTTAAAGACCAGACTCTCACAGCCTCGCCGCAGGGCGACGGGGCTGTGTTTGACGTCGTTGTGGCAGGGGCGGGACCGGCAGGGGCCATTGCCGCCCGTCACCTCGCCCGAGCGGGCCGATCCGTGGTCATGCTCGACCGGCTGCGTTCTCATGCGCCCCGTCTGGGCGAAACATTGCCGGGGGCTGCGCAAAGGCTTTTGGTTCAGCAGGGGCTTGCAGATCTTGCCGTGCCGGGGCCGCAGCATGCACGGGTTGGCGGTGGGCTGACGGTCTGGGGCGATGAGCACGTGGTGGCAAGCGACGCTTTGCGTGATCCTTACGGGTCTGGACTGCGCCTGGACCGCGCCCAATTCGACGCCGATCTTCGGCAGGCGAGCCTTGAAGCCAGTTGCTTCTGGTGGAAGGTGAATGTCAGCGGCGTTAAAAGGCAAGACGGGTTGTGGGTGATCGGGCTGGATGACGGCCGCATCCTCCGCGCTTCCTATATTATCGATGCGACGGGGCGCTCGGCGCGGATTGTCCGCCTGCTGGGTGTTGCGCAGCACCGCGGTACGGCGCTGGTCTCGCTGTATCAAGTCGCAAAGCCTCAGAAAAATGCTGATCTGGAGCGGACGCTGATTGAGGCCACGCCGGATGGCTGGATCTATGCGGGCCGACTTGCCGATGGCTTTTGGGCCGTTGGCTATCACACGTCGCCCCAGCAGGCTGTGCGGCTGCGGCGATCTCCCGATTACCGGGCTGCACTTTTCACCGAAGCGCCTCATCTGACCTCATGCCTTGGCGCGTTGGAATGGGCGGGGCCGGTCTTTGCCCGTGATGCCCGTAGTCTTAACGCCATCACCCCATGCGGTGAAGGTTGGTATGCTGTCGGGGATGCGGCATTGGCCTTTGATCCGATTGCAGGTCAAGGCCTGTTCAATGCCCTGCGCACTGGAATAGCCGCCGCCGAGGGCATTCTTGCTTCTCCAGCGTCTGGCTTGTCATCTTATGCCGAGGAACTAGCGCGTGTTCGCGCAATCTATAACACCCGGCGGCAAAGCCTCTATCGCTCCGAAAGCCGTTGGCTGGATCGTGATTTCTGGAAAATGCAGCAAGATCAGGTGGCTGTACCCGTTGATGTGGGTCGCCAACTTGCCGCCATATGAGGGCCGGAAAGCGGGGTCTCACTCCGCTTGAGACTTTGCAATCTGTTTGGGCGGCACATTTCCATTTCTCTCGACCCGATCACGGTGAAGGGCCGCACGGGCCAGCATCATCAGCGTCACTGGCGTTGTGACCGTGACGAGAATGCCGATCAGAATTTCATGGATCGCTAAGCGCGACGATGCCACTGAAAAAAAGATCATCGATCCAAGCATGATCCCGCCAACGCCCCAGCTGGTTCCAAGCGTGGGCGCGTGGATGCGTTCATAGAATGTTGGCAGGCGCAGAAATCCGATGGCGCCAATCAGCGCCAGCGTTGCGCCAGCCAGCAGGAAAAAGGCTACGCATATGGCGGCCCAAACGGGAATATCTGTTGCGGAATAGATCATTCGATCACCTCCCCACGCATCAGAAATTTACCCAGGGCAACGGAGGCGACAAATCCCAACATACCGATCACCAGGGCGGCTTCAAAATAAATTTGCCGGCCCGTGCCGACACCGAAAGTCACCAGCAGCAACATGGCATTGATGTAGAACGTATCAAGGCCGATGATCCGGTCCTGAGCGCGGGGTCCGATGAACATTCGCACTGACACGATGGCCATGGAGGCCACGAGCATCAATTGGGCGAGCGAGACAGCGCTGAAGAGAATAATTGCGCTCATGCGAATATCTCCAATAGCAGTTTTTCGTAGCGGTTCTTGATCGTATCGCGCCAGATGGTTTCGTCTTTGATATCGAGCACATGAAGAAGCACGGAATTGTCGTTGGAATCATATTCAAGCCAGGCCGAACCCGGGGTGCTTGTCAGGATGACCGCCAGCACAGCCAGTGCGAACTGGCTTTTGATCTCCAGTTGAATAATGACAAATCCCGGATCATGCTGTCGCGACCCGCTCCTGATGATGATAGCGGCGACGGCAATGTTTGACTTGGCAATGTCATAAAGCACGACAAGAAACAGCTTGGGGAGAAGATACCATTTTTTCAGGTGCGGCTTTTCAGGACGCAGCGACGCCATGGCCCAGCCTGCGAAGACAGCGACGAATATGCCCAGGATCAAATGGCCAAGGGTAAAACCATTCAGCAGCAGCCACATGACAACAAGTGACAGGGTGAGAACCGGATAGGGCAACATTACTCGCTCTCCTTTCCGGTGCTGGACAGGCTTTTGAAGCCGGGAATTTGCGTCGCCTTGCGGACCGCGTCGATGTAATTTGCCGGGTTGCTCAATGCGCGGATCGTGGTGTCCATATAGTGCATCGCTGGCCCAGCCTGGACAGTGAGAGCGAGCGTGAGCGCCAGCAGAAACATCACGGGAACGATTTCGATGACGAGGACAGGCGGAACAGTGCCTTCGATCGAGCTCCAGAACGTGCGGATGCCAGCGCGCGTCATGGAAATCAGCGCGGCGATGCCCGACAGGATGACCAGCACGATCAACGCCCAGATAGCCATGGTTGGCGGCGAACCGATGGCACCGGTGCCCATCATCGCCGACAGCATCGCGAATTTGGCGATGAAGCCGGACAGTGGCGGCAGGCCGGAGAGCAGTATTCCGCAGGCAGCAAAACAAATGCCAAGGATCGCCATGGTGCCGGGCATCGTGACGCCTTCTTCCTCATAGGGCGCCTGCTCATCCGCATCGCCATAGGCATCCATCGTTACCGCAAGGACATTGGCACCAGCATCCTGTCCGCGCTCGACAAGCTCGATCAGCATGAAGAATGCGCTGATGGTCAGTGTCGAACTGACAAGATAAAGCAGAGCTCCTGAGGAGACGGCCCCGTCATTGATGCCGACCACCATCAAAAGCGTCCCCGAAGACACCAGAACCGAAAACCCGGCCAGCCGCCCAAGCGCCTGCGAGGCGAGGACACCAATCGTCCCGAAAACAAGCGTTGCCATGCCGCCATAGAGCAGCACGCCCGCGCCGAAGCCAGCTGACGGGCCTTCTGCGAACAACAGCATGGTTAGCCGCAGGATGACATAGATCCCGAGCTTGCTCATGATGGCGAAAATTCCGGCCACGGGAGCCGACGCTGCACTATAGGCGGTTGGCAGCCAGAAGCAGAGCGGCCACATGCCCGCCTTGATGAGGAAGACGACACCCAATATGCCAGCGCCTGCCTCCATCAACATGCGACGGTCCGGCTCCATTTCCGGAATGCGGGCCGCAAGATCAGCCATATTGAGGGTGCCAGCCGTGCCGTAAATCAAGCTGACGCCGATCAGGAACAGCAGGGCGGCCACCAGGTTGACGGCAATGTAATGCAACCCTGCCTTAACCCGAAGGGGGCCGGACCCATGCAGCAGGAGACCATAGGAAGCGGCCAGCATCACCTCGAAAAACACGAAGAGATTGAAAAGGTCACCGGTCAGGAAAGCCCCATTGACCCCCATTAGCAGCAGTTGGAACATGCTGTGAAAATGCGCGCCGACCGCATGCCAGCGGGCGAAGGAAAATACCAAGGCCGGGATGGCGAGCAAGGCCGTCAGCAGCAGCATCAAGGCCGATAGACCATCCAGAACCAGCACGATGCCGAACGGCGCCGCCCAGTTGCCGACCAGATAGACATTCTCAAAACTGTTCGGCCCGCTCTCGATGCGAAACAGAATGATGGCGATGGCTGCCAGTGCGACTGCGGATGCAAGGCTGATCATCGCCTTGGTCAGTCTCTGCCGCTCATCGACAAGCAGAAGCACGGCACTGGCAACCAACGGCACCAGCACGGGCGCAATGATCAGATGGTGTGCCCAACCATTCATTTTGGTTCGTTCCTCCCATCGACATGGTCGCTTCCCGTCAGACCGCGCGAGGCCAGCAGCACCACCAGAAACAAGGCGGTGGTGGCAAAGCCGATGACGATAGCTGTGAGAACGAGAGCTTGCGGCACAGGGTCCGCCAGATGGCCAGCGCCGTCATCGCCAAGAATGGGTGGCACATTCGCCTTGACGCCGCCGACACCGAAGATGAACAAATTGACGGCATAGGACAGCAGCGAAAGCCCGACGATCACCTGATAGGTGCGAGGCCGCAGGATGAGCCAGACGCCGCAGCCGGTCATAACGCCGATGGCGATCGATAGAACAAGCTCCATCACCCTTCCTCCGATTTCGAGGCATCAATCATGCGCAGGCGATTGATGCGCAAGGACTGATGCGCGAGAGCGACGAGAATAAGAACCGTGGAGCCGACCACCAGGGCGAACACGCCGAGATCAAATAGCAGCGCCGTTGCCGCCGGGATCTTGCCGATCAACGGCAGATCGATATAGCGGGAATGCGAGGTGAGGAACGGATATCCGAGCAACCAGGCACCGATGCCAGTGGCGACGGCGGTCAACAGGCCAATACCCATCCAGCGCAGCGGCAGGATACGGATACGATCTTCCGCCCAGCGCGTGCCACCCGCCAGGTATTGCAGCAGAAACGCAATCGACAGCGTCAACCCCGCAGAAAAACCACCGCCCGGCAGGTCATGTCCACGCATGAACAGGTAAACCGACAACGTGACGATAACTGGAAACAGCCATTGCATGATGACCGAGGGGATCAGAAGATAATCGCGCACCGTATCGCCCGCTGACCGCTCTGGCCGCTCCTCATCGAAGCGGTTTTGCGCCTGCTGCTGTTCCGGCATGCCCATGCTGTCTTCGGCAGGGCGGAAGCGGCGCAAAAGCCCGTAGACTGTCAGTGCGACAACCCCGAGAACGGCAATCTCGCCCAGCGTATCGAAACCACGGAAATCCACCAGTATGACATTGACCACATTGCGGCCACCGCCCTGCGAATAGGCGTTTTCCAGGAAATAGCTGGCGATGGCATCGGGAACCGGCATGGTCATCACCGCATAGGCGGTGAACGACATGGCGACCCCGCAAAGAACTGCAAGAGCGAAATCCCGAAACCGGCGAAAGCGCGCGCTCAAGGTCATTGTTTCGCCAAGTCCTTCGGATCGCTTGGGAAGCCAGCGCAGGCCGAGAAGGATGAGGACTGTGGTGACGATTTCGACCAACAATTGCGTGATGGCCAGATCGGGTGCCGAGAGCCAGACGAAGGTGAGGCAGACGATAAGACCGACGCCACCGAGCATCACCAATGATGCGAGACGGTGGTATTTCGCCAGATAGGCGGTGCCGATGGCAAGGCAGATGCCGATGGCCCAAAGGGCTGCAAACACCGGATCGGCGCCGGAATAGACAAGCGGGCGAACCTCGAAGCCTCTGATATAAAGAGGCAGCATGCCCGCCGCAAAACCCACTGTCACCAGCCAGCGAAGTTGCGGCTGTAGCTTGCGGGTGCCGAGGCGACGTTCGGCGATACGCGCCCAGTGCCAGGACACTTCAACGATAACGCGCTCGAAAATACGCTGGCCTTTGAACTTGTGAAAAAACGGCGGACCATCGTGGCACCGGGCGAGATAGTCCTTCAACAGGAAATAGATCAGTCCGCCGCCGACAAGGGCGATCATGCTCATCACCAATGGCAGATTGACGCCATGCCAGATTGCCAGACTGTATTCCGGCGTATCGGCCCTGAGAACACTGACGACGGCGACGTGAAGAAAGGGACCGATTGAGATTGCCGGGATGATGCCGACAATCAGGCAGGCCAGCACAAGAAACTCCACGGGAAACCGCATCCAGCGCGGCGGCTCGTGCGGACGGGCAACGGGCAAGTCCTGAGGCGGCGGGCCAAAGAACACAGTGTGGATGAACCGCAGCGAATAGGCGACGCTGAAGGCACTGGCAAGCGTTGCGACATAGGGCAGGATGGTGTCCAGGATCGAATCCGCATGGGTTTCAACGGCTTCGGCAAAGAACATTTCCTTGGACAGAAAGCCGTTGAGAAGCGGAACGCCAGCCATGGCGGCGCTGGCGACGATGGCAAGCGTTGCGGTGAACGGCATGAACCGGAACAGGCCGCTCAGCCGTCGCATATCGCGGGTTCCGGTCTCGTGATCGATAATCCCTGCTGCCATGAACAGCGATGCCTTGAAGGTCGCATGGTTCAGCATGTGGAAAATCGCCGCCACCGTTGCCAATGGACTTCCCAGGCTGAGCAATGTTGTGATCAGTCCGAGATGACTGATAGTCGAATAGGCCAGCAGCCCTTTGAGATCCTGCTGGAACATCGCAAAATAGGCGCCGAGCAACAAGGTTGTGATCCCAGCCGCTCCGACAATCCAGAACCATTCATCGGTGCCTGATAGCACAGGCCAGAACCGCACCAGCAGAAACACCCCGGCTTTGACCATGGTCGCTGAATGGAGAAAGGCCGAAACCGGGGTTGGAGCGGCCATGGCGTTCGGTAGCCAGAAATGAAACGGAAACTGCGCGCTTTTCGTCAGTGCGCCAAGCAATATGAACACCAGGGCGGGGACATAAAGGGAATGTTCGCGAATGACATTGCCGGAGTCGAGAATGGTGTCGAGATCATAGCTGCCGACGATATTGCCGAGCAGAATAAGGCCGATCAACAGGCAGAAGCCGCCGATCCCGGTAATGGTCAGCGCCATTCGGGCACCGTCGCGCGCGTTGGGATTATTATGCCAATAGCTGATCAGCAGGAATGAAAAGATGCTTGTCAGCTCCCAGAAGACCGACAGCAGGATGACATTGCCCGAAAGCACGATGCCAAGCATCGCGCCCATGAAGGCGAGCAGGAAGGAGAAGAACCGTGGAACCGGATCTTCTTCCGACATATAATAACGGGCATAGAGCACGACCAGAAAGCCGATGGCTGCGATCAGCATGGTGAAGATCCAGGCCAGGCCATCCATCCGCAGCGTAAAATCCAGACCAAGCTGCGGTAGCCATGGCATGTTGAACCTTACGACGCCGCCATCGGCGACCGCCGGATAGAGACTTGCCGTCAGCGCCAGCGAAATGAGCATGACAATAGCGGCCGAGCCTGCCGGAAGGCGGCGAGACGGCGTATTCAGCAAAAATACAGATAAGAGACTTCCGACGAAAGGCAGAAGCAGGAGAACAACGAGCAGAGACGGTCCAGCTGTTATCCCAATGCTGTGTTCCTTTTTGATTCGAGCCCGGAATGCCTATGCCGCACAACGGATTGGCATCTAGCGACCCGCGCTTTATTGCGCTATATGATGGATATCAATCAATATGGGTGATACTTGGCGATGGGTCAAGGAAACGAGTCCAAGTTTTTAACACCAGCGTTGTGTCGCGCGGCACGCGGCCTTCTGGATTGGACCCAACAGGACCTTGCCGAGCGAGCGGGTGTCTCACGTAGCACCATTAAAGATTACGAAAACTGTCGTCACGATCTCCATCGTGCCACCGCAGCCCAGTTGAGCCTTGCATTGGAAGGGGGAGGCGTCGTCTTCCTTCACCTTGATGATGGCAAAGTTGGGCTATGCTCCAAATGATAATGACATTGATGCGACCAGAAGGTTTTCTTCCCGGCGGAAGTTAGAATTATTCCCCAAGTTTCTGGCTGAAGTTTCGTTGTCCCGTGGTCTTGCGCAGTATATCTTTCCGGTTGCAGAGCTACGAATCTGCTTATTTTATAATCGCTCAACGTGCTTGACACATTTTTAGGCCACCCTTAACAATTTCTACCAAATGGTAAAAAAAAGGGGTTCAGAATGGGTAAGCAGTTTTTGATGTCGCGTCGATCCGTACTGGCGTCGGGCATGGCTCTGGGTGTCAGCGCCTTTGCGCCATCTTTGCGGGCAGCAGCGCCGATTAAGGTGGCGGGCATTCATGGTTCTCCGGTGGAAAATGCCTGGAACTCGGTATTACACAAGGCTTTGCAGGATGCCGCCAAGGAAGGCATGATTGAATACGTGTTTTCCGAGGGCGTATCCGGCACGGATTATCCGCGCGCGATGCGCGAATATGCCGAGCAGAATGCCAAATTGATCATTGGCGAAACCTTCCCCGTCGAAAAACAGGCCCGCGAAGTCGCCGCCGATTATCCGAAGACGGCCTTTGTTATGGGCTCCAGCGGCAAGCTGTCTGGCGATAATTTTGGTGTTTTCGGCACCTGGAATTTCGATGGCGCCTATCTGGCCGGGATGCTGGCTGGCAAGATGACCAAATCCAACATCGTCGGCTCTGTCGGTGCCATGCCGATCCCGGAAGTCAATATGCTGATCAATGCATTTGGCGCAGGCGTAAAAGCCGTTAACCCCAATGCCAAGCATCTTGTGACCTTCATCGGCACGTTCTTCGATCCGCCAAAAGCACGCGAAGCGGGCCTTGCCCAGATTGATGCAGGCGCAGACATCCTGTTTGGCGAACGCATTGGCACGGCAGATGCGGCCAAGGAACGCGGCATCAAATCCGTTGGCTCGTTGATCGATTACACCCCTCGTTATCCCAATACGGTGTTTGCCAACGCGCTGTGGAACTTCCGCCCGATCCTCAATGCTGCTCTGGCCGATGTTGCAGCAGGCAAACCCACTGGGCGCGATTACACCGCCTATGGCCTGATGAAAGAAGGCGGCAGCGACATTGTTTTCGTCAAGGGTGTAGCACCCGCTGATGCCGAAGCGGCGATGGAAGCCAAGCGCGCCGAGATCAAGGCCGGAACGTTTGAAGTGCCAAAGATCATGACTGAGCCAAAGTAAGCCAACCATGCAAGCTGATGCTACTGCTCTGGCCCAAGCGATCGCACACGGTCGCTTGTCTGCCACCGAGGCAATGAAGGCCTCAATTTCTGCCGCTGAGACGCTCAACGATCTGGGTGCCATTGCCTATATGGATGCTGAAAAAGGCCTTGAGGCGGCGCGGGCACTCGATGCCCTGCCGCTGGATGCCAAGCCGCGCTCTGCCATGGCCTTTGCAGGCGTGCCAACGCTTGCAAAGGATCTGGGCGGGCCGTTTGCGGGTTTTCCGGTGGTGGCGGGATCAAGGCTCATGGCGCGCCGTGGCGGGCTGGTTGATTCCGATCTGGCAGAGCGGTTCCGCAGCAAAGGCTTTTGCGTTTTCGGCCTGACCACCAGCCCAGAATTCGGCCTTTCGCTGGCAAGCGAGCCGCAGATCGGACCCATCTGCCGCAATCCGCTGGATAGTGCCCGCACGGCTGGCGGGTCTTCTGGGGGTGCTGCGGCGGCCGTTGCTGCTGGCATTGTGGCCATTGCCCATGCCACCGATGCGGGCGGCTCCATCCGTGTGCCCGCTGCCTGCTGCGGCCTTGTTGGCCTGAAACCCAGCCGAGGGGCCATGCCGTCTGGCCCCAGCTTTGGCAATCATCTGGGCGGTATTGCCAGCGAGTTGGTCGTTTCCCGATCCGTGCGCGACACGGCAACCAGCTTTTCTGTGCTCAGTGGCAATGTGAAAGGTCCATTCCCGCCATTTTCTCCCACGCTGCCAAAGGCTGGCCGCTTGCGCATCGGCATTCTCACCGACACTGGCGATCAATATGCCACCGACAGTGAACGCTTGGTGGCCATTGATGAGGCAGGGCGGGCATTGGAAGCCGATGGTCATCAGCTTGTGCCCATTGTCTTTTCACAAATCGCCCAGCCAGCGGCGGCAAGCAACGATGCCTTTGTCAATATTGTCTGCGCCAATCTTGCCGAGACGTTTTCGAAATTCAACCTTGATGCATCCAAGACGGAAACACTGACACAGGCGACCATTGAGCGTGGGCTGGCACTGCCCGCCGCCCTCCTTTGGCGCAGCCTCAATGCCATGGTGCTTGTCAGCCGCGATCTCTGGCGGTTGTTCGACGATGTCGATTGTCTGTTGTGCCCAATGCTATCATCGGCACCCTTGCCGATTGGCTCTTTCCCCAGCGATCATCGTGATACCGATCTGCATTTCGACCGCATGGCCCGCTTTGCACCACTCGCAGCCCTTGCCAATGCTTCAGGATGCCCGGCCATCACCCTGCCCTATGGAAGCGATGCGTCCGGCTTGCCGCTTCCGGTGCAAATGCTGGCCCCGATGGGCAGTGAGCCGCTGCTTTTGCAACTGGCCGCCCGCCTTGAGAGTGACCAACGGTTCCAGCAAAGATTTCCGATTGCTGGATTTGCACCATGATGGTGCCCGTGCTGGACATTCTGGGTGTCAGCAAACGATTTGGCAGCAATCTTGCCAATGATGATATTTCGCTATCGCTGGCAAAGGGCGAAATTCTGGCGCTACTGGGGGAAAACGGTGCTGGAAAAACCACCCTGATGAGCATCCTGTTTGGCCATTATGTGCCAGATTCCGGCAAGGTTCTGGTCGAGGGCAAGGAATTGCCGCCCGGCAAGCCGCGTGCCGCCATTCGGGCAGGCATCGGCATGGTGCATCAGCATTTTTCACTGGCTCCAAACCTGACCGTTTTGGAAAACGTCACAACGGGCACGGAAAGCCTGTGGTCCGTGCGGTCGCGGCGTGCGCAGGCGCGGGAAAAGCTGATGGCCATTTCCAGCCGCTTCGGTCTGAAAGTTCATCCAGATGCGCGTCTTGGTGATCTCTCGGTGGGTGAGCAGCAGCGGGTCGAAATTCTCAAGGCGCTATACAATGATGCCCGCATTCTGGTGCTGGACGAACCGACCGCTGTTCTGACCCAGATTGAAGCAGAAATGCTGTTTACGACCTTGAAAGATATGGCGGCACAGGGCCTGTCGCTGATTTTCATTTCCCACAAACTCGATGAGGTCATGTCTGCCGCCGACCGGATCGTGGTGCTGCGCGGTGGACGGCGGGTGGCGGAGCGCAAGGCAGCGGAGACCAGCAAGGCAGAGCTTGCCGAGCTTATGGTGGGACGCACAGTGACCCGACCCGTTCGAGAGTCCTCTACACCCGGTGATATTGTTCTGGAAACGGCACACCTGAGCGTCCGCAAAGACGGCGTCAATGTGCTGAAGGCCATCGATTTCCGGCTGCGGGCTGGCGAGGTTCTTGGTATCATTGGTGTTTCCGGCAATGGTCAGGGCGTTTTGGCGCAAGTGCTCTCCGGCACTATGCCGCATACGGCTGGCGACATTCTGTTGTTTGGCACCCCGGTGGAGAACCTGTCGGTGGCGGACGTCGTGACGGCAGGCATCGGCCGCATTCCCGAAGACCGCAACAAGGAAGGAGCAATCGGCGAGATGGCGATTTGGGAAAATGCCATTCTTGAGCGGCTCCCGGCCTTTTCACGGCACGGCCTTGTCAACCGCAAGGCAGGCATGGAATTTGCCCGCACCATCATCGAGCAATTCGATGTGCGCGGCGGCACCCCCGCCAGCCGCATCCGGCTGCTGTCCGGCGGCAACATGCAAAAACTCATTCTGGGCAGAAACCTAATCAATCGCCCCCGTATTCTTCTGGCCGCCCAACCCGCGCGGGGTCTGGACGAAGGAGCCGTGGCGGCGGTACACGAGCGCATTCTCGAAGCACGCCGGGCCGGAACTGCCGTGCTGCTGATTTCCGAGGATCTGGACGAGGTCATGGCGCTTGCCGACCGCATTCAAGCCATTGTCGGTGGCAGGCTGTCGCCGCCGATCAATGCCGAAGATGCCAATGCCCGCAAACTCGGCCTGATGATGGCAGGCGAATGGCAGGCGGAGGTGTCCCATGCGGTTTGAGCGACGCGAACATCGACCTCTTGTGCTTGTCATCGCCACGCCCATCATGGCCATTGTCGCCGCGCTGGCGATCTCAGGCATTCTCATTGCCATTGCGGGTGCGCCAGTTCTGGAAGCCTATTGGCGTATCCTGATCGGCGCTTTCGGCTCGCGGCTCTCGACCACAGAAACACTGACCCGCGCAACACCTCTAATGCTGACAGGTCTTTCTGCGGCAGTGGCGTTTCGGGCGCGGCTGTGGAACATCGGGGCCGAGGGCCAGCTTTATCTCGGTGCCATCACCGTTGCGGCGGCAAGTTCGCATCTTTTGAGCGATTTTCCCCCAGTCATCCAAATTCCCGCCCTGCTGATCCTCGGTGCGCTCGCGGGCATGGTTTTGCTGCTCGTACCGCTTTGGCTGCGCCTGCGTTTTTCCGTGGACGAGGTGGTGACGACCTTGCTGCTCAATTTCGTTGCCGTGCTGTTTGTCTCAATGCTGATTGATACCGGGTTGAAAGATCCGATGGCTTTCGGTTGGCCGCAGTCGCAATCGGTGGCTGATGCTGCCATGCTGCCAAAGCTGTTGGCGCGTTCACGCCTGCATTTGGGCCTCGTTATTGCTGTGGTGCTGGCGCTTGTGCTGCATTTTGTTCAACAGCGCACGGTGTTTGGTATTCGCTCACGTGCGGCTGGCCTCAATCCGGCAGGTGCCGTTTTTGCAGGCGTCCCGCTTGGCCGCACGCTGGTCATGGTTGCTTGCATTTCCGGTGGTCTTGCGGGGCTTGCAGGGGCTGTGGAAGTCATGGGCGTTAAGGGCTATGTGACGACGGATCTCTCTCCCGGCTATGGCTATTCCGGCATAGTGGTGGCCATGCTGGCCAATCTTAATCCGCTGGGCGTTGTGCTGGCGGCGCTGTTTACCGCCACCATGTTCGTCGGTGCCGACAGCATGAGCCGCGCCATGGGCATTCCCAGCTATATTGCCGATGTGACGGTAGCTCTATCGCTGCTGACCATGTTGATCGCGCTGTTTTTCACCCAATACAGGATTGTCCGATGAGCGCTATGATGGACATCCTCGCTTCAACCGGCCTGTGGGCCGCAGTCCTCAGAATTGCGACGCCCTTGATTTTCGGCACACTCGGCGCGCTGCTGTGCGAACGGGCGGGCGTGCTTAATCTTGGCATCGAAGGCATCATGACGTTCGGTGCCATGATCGGCTGGTTATCGGTTTATCACGGTGCTGATCTATGGACTGGCCTGCTGATTGCGGCTCTGGCAGGTGGAGTTTTCGGCGCTTTACATGCGCTTTTGACGGTAACCCTCGGACTATCCCAGCATGTCTGTGGCCTCGGAATCACGCTGTTTGCCTCCAGTTTCAGCTATTACACCTTCCGTCTGGCGGTTCCAGTCGCAGGCTCCCCGCCAACCATCGTTCCGTTCAAGCCAATTGCCATTCCGGGCCTCAGCGATCTGCCCTTTGTCGGACCTGCCTTTTTCGTGCAGACCCCGCCAACCTATCTCGCCATTCTGCTGGCGATCATTCTGGCTTACGTGATCTTTCGCACGCCGCTTGGCCTTGCCATCCGCATGACCGGCGAAAACCCCCATGCGGCGGAAGCGCAAGGGATCAATCCAATGGCGGTGCGCTATGGTGCCGTGATTGCTGGCTCTGCCCTGATGGGCATGGCAGGCGCTTTCCTGACACTGTCGGCCTTCAACAGCTTTTTCCCCACCATGGTGCAGGGACGCGGCTGGATCTGTATCGCACTCGTGGTGTTTTCCTCATGGCGTCCGGGCCGGGCACTGCTGGGTGCGCTGCTTTTTGCATTTTTCGATGGCTTTCAACTGCGCCTGCAAACCGCTCTCGGTGGGGCCGTGCCCTACCAACTGTTTTTGATGACCCCCTACATCCTGTCCATCGCAGCCCTTGCAGTGATGGCGCGCCGCGCCCGCGTACCGCAAGCGTTGATGCAACCCTATCGGCGCGGCGAGCGCTGAACCAAGGAAACTCACCATGTTCGATCTCATCATCCGCAATGCCAACCTGCCAGATGGTCGCCAGGGTTTCGATATTGGCCTCTCTGGCGGAAAGATCACCGCCATCGAAAAGCGGCTGGATGCCGTGTGCGGCGAGGAGATTGATGCAACGGGCCGTCTCGTCAGCCCACCCTTTTGCGATCCGCATTTTCACATGGATGCAACGCTGTCACTTGGCATGCCGCGCATGAATGTGTCCGGCACATTGTTGGAAGGTATCGCGCTCTGGGGTGAGCTGCGACCGCTGCTGACCAAGGAAGCGCTGGTTGAACGCGCCCTGCGCTACTGCGATCTCGCCGTCTCCCAAGGCCTGCTGTTTATCCGCAGCCATGTCGATACGTCGGATCCAAGACTGGTCACAGCAGAAGCCCTGATTGAGGTGCGCGAACGGGTGGCTCCCTATATTCAATTGCAGCTCGTGGCCTTTCCGCAGGATGGCTATTACCGCGCTGAAGGCGGCGTTTCCTCGCTCAACCGCGCACTCGATATGGGCATCGACATCGTTGGCGGCATTCCGCATTTCGAGCGGACAATGGATGAGGGAAGACTTTCACTGGAGGCTCTCTGCCGCATTGCGGCCGAACGGGGCCTGCCGGTCGATATCCATTGCGACGAAACCGACGATCCGATGTCACGCCATATCGAGACGCTGGCGGCAGAAACCATTCGCCATGGGCTGCAAGGCCGCGTGGCGGGATCGCATCTCACCTCCATGCATTCCATGGATAATTATTACGTCTCCAAGCTCATTCCGCTGATGGCAGAAGCCCAGATCAACGTCATTCCCAACCCGCTGATCAACATCATGCTGCAAGGCCGCCACGACACCTATCCGAAACGCCGTGGCATGACGCGGGTGCGCGAACTGATGGCAGCAGGCCTGAACGTCTCTTTCGGTCAGGATTGCACCATGGACCCATGGTATTCAATGGGATCGGCCGACATGCTGGAGGTTGGTCACATGGCCATCCACGTCGCGCAGATGGGCGGGCTGGATGACAAGAGACAGATTTTTGACGCGCTTACCGTCAATTCGGCAAAAACCATGGGTCTCGAAGGCTATGGTCTGGAGATCGGCTGCAAGGCAGACCTTATCGTGTTGCAGGCGGCAGACGTATTTGAGGCGCTGCGCCTCAAGCCATCACGCCTGTTTGTGGTCAAGGGCGGTAAGGTAATTTCCCGCACCGCACCCCGCATTGGAGAACTGTTTCTGGAAGGCCGCCCTGCGGCTGTCGATAGCGGGCGCGATTACGTACCCGTTTACTGATCCGACATTGAATTGTAGCGGTAACGACGATAACCAGCCCCAAGGCCCAACTGTTGCAGGCTGGATTCGAGATGCGGCAGCAGGGTTTCTACCGCCTGCCAAGCATACCGTTCCGCATCCGTTTCCGGGCGTGATAGAATAGCCTCGATTTCCGCCATGACAGCATCGCGGTCCACGGTTGTCACGCGACCGCCATCGACGACCAGCCGCCCACCGACGAAGACCTGTTCTATGGCGTGACGCCCACCGCGATGCAGCAGCGCTTCCACGGGTGGCGTTCGTGAATTGATAGCCGGGCGGGCAATGCGGTCCTTGTCCATCAACACGATATCGGCCTGCCAGCCGGGCTCCAGACGTCCCGTAAATCCACCAAATCCGGCGGAGGCCGCGCCATGTTCGCTGGCCATTTGCAGCACCGCGCCCGCATCCGGTCTGTCGTTCCAAAGGCCGGTTTCCCGGTGCAGCGCCCAGACCAGTTTCATTTCCAGTGTCATGTCGCGGTCGTCGGCAATATTCGACTGGTCTATGCCGAGGGCAACCGGAATGCCGCGCCGTCGCATCTCGTTGACGGGCGCAATACCGCTGCCGAGCCTGAGGCCGGAAGAGGCATTGTGGCAGATTGTGCAGCCGCAGGAGGCGATAATGTCGAGATCCTCGCCGCTCATCCAGTTGCCGTGGCCAAGCGTTACATTGGCGTCAAGGCATTGCAGTTTTTGCAGATGCTGAACCGCGCTGCGGCCATAGGTGCGCCGGGCAAATTCCGCCTGCCGTTCGGTTTCGAGTAGATGCATGTGGACATTTCCACCTGCCGCCTTGGCCGTCTCGAAAATCGTCTGCAAGGCATTATCGCTGCACCAGTGCAGATTGGCGGGCGCAAGATTCATGCGGATATGCTGTGGGCTACCCTTCATGAAACGGGCGCGCAGATCGGTATAGAATTCCATCAGCCGGGGAACCGGAATATCGGCAGCGGCCAGTTGCGGCGCAATCCAGTCGCGCAGTTTGGCGGGCAGGCGGCTTAAGATATCCGCATCCGGCTCGTAGGACAGAATATTGCGGTCGCGGATCATGAAGCAATAGCCGAGCCGCATGCCGATTTCGCCATAGGCCGAGATTGTTGCTTCTGCCGTCTGCATCCAGCTGTCCGGCGTGCCGGAAAAGCCGCTATGGATGTGTTGCACGGTCGTCGTGCCGCTTTCCAGCATTTCGATGGCCGAATAAAGCGTATCCAGCCGCTGGTCGATCCGGCGCATGGCGCGAAATTGCGGCAGCCACAGTTCCAGCGGCGCGAAAGGCACGCCTTGCATCAGTGGTGTCACACCGAAATGGTGATGCGCGTTGACCAGGCCCGGCATGGCGATCATCCGGCGCGAGCCAAAGCGTGGCAGGTGGTCGTTGCCATAGCCGACCGCTTCCATCGGACCGATCTGTGCAATCATGCCCTTCTCGACGCGGATGCCGACATCGTGGCGCATGGTCATTTTGCCATCCGCGCCAAGGCCGGTCAGCCCGCTGCCGGCATCAAGGCCGGTCAGCACGATGCCGGCCTCGATGATGCAATCTGCGCCGGGATTGTCCGGCATCGTAATGGCCTGCGTCATATCCGATAGTCTCCAATCAGGCCGAGACGCCGCGCCGCGGCAACGCGATAGAGCGGGTCTGCATAGATCGTCATTTCCTGGGCTGCCGAATAGGCAAGGCTGATATCATGTTCGTCATAGCTCGAAGCAGCTGCTGCAAAAATCACCGGCCAATCCGGGGCAGCCAGCGCGCGCCAGCGCGAGATCTCCTCCTCTGGCGGTAGGGTTGGAAAGTCCAGTTCCCGCATCAGCGCCGCAATCGCTTGCCAGAACACGCGCAGCATTGTGTCGCGGGTTTGTCGGTCGCAAGTGGGGGTGAGCAGGCGTATCCAATGCAGGCCCGTGACCACATGCAAAGCGGCAAAATGCTGGGTGGCCGCAAATAAGCGGATGGCAACAGCGGCCATCTTTTCCATCGTATCGGGGCCAATTTCCAGCCAGTCTACAACAGGAACAAAATCCGGCAGGGCGGCGGCGTCACGCATGTTCTGCCACAGAAGATCATGAAGCGTCAGCGTGTGCATGGGGGCGATCAGCGTGACCCGGCGCAGCACTTCGGCAGGATCGTCTGTAACAGGGCTTGCGCCGGTCGCAGGCGGCAGCGCCAGATAGGTCGCCGCCCAATAGGCAAGCGCAATGGCGATATCGCCTTGGTTTTGGCGCAACACGCCATAGGCCGTGCGCATCAGGGCGTGAAAGGCGCTTGCCGCCACGCCCGGTGCCAGATCCGGCAGATAGTGCTTGAGCGCTGCCTCTATTCCAATCCGGGAGACTTCAGCGGAAAAAAACAGCCGCAGATCCGGCTCCCGTTCCCGTTGGCCGAGAACGGAGCGCCATGTTGTTGCATCGAGCGGCGTGGATGGCTGGCCGAAAGGCAGCAGTTTTTTTATACCCTTATAATGATCGAAAAAGCGGCGCATCTGGGCAGGTGTGCCGCCAATTTCGGCCAGGGCGTAGAGCACCATGGGCGCGTGGTTGGCGAAGGTGCCGGTAAATTCGGATCCCCAGGCGGGCATTTCGGCGAGCAGTGCTTCGACCTCCGCCGCTTTGGTTGGCTCCATCATGGTATTCTCCTCGCTCGGCACAGGTTCGAAAAGCGCGTCTGCGATGTCAGTTGCGAAAGGTCGAAGGCCTGTGTCGCGGCAATCAGGCTGACAAGTCCATCGGCGGCGCGATCAAGCACGATCTGGCCCTTCTGCGCGGTTGCATTGCTGGCATTGCCGCAGACGCCTGCTGGATGAAGATCCTGCGCCTGCCAGCCGAAACCCACGGCACCTTCTGCTGTCAGCATGCTGCCGGATTTCTCAATTGCCACCGTCAGGGGGACGAAATTCTCGGCTTTGTCCATGGCCACCCGCTCAGGCGCGATTGCCAGCATCATGCTGGTTTCGATGTCGCCGCCATGGATGCCGTGGTCGATTTCCGCGCGCGAAAACAGATCCTCCACCGGCGCGATGCGAAACCAGGAACAGGAAACCGCCAACATGCCAAGTTCGATGCGGATATCCCTGCAAACGATGTCCATCAGCGCCATCTGGCCGCCATGGGAATTGAACAGGATCAATTTCGCCGCACCCGCGCGCTTGACGCTGCGGGCCAGATCCAGCCACACATGGCGCAGGGTCTCGCCGGAGATCGCCAGCGTGCCGGGGAAGGCGATGTGCTCGTCGGATTTCCCGACCATCATGGGCGGCAGGAACAGGACGTCGGTGTCCGGCTGCAAGCGCGCCACCGTGCGCCGGATGATCTCCGCGTTGATGGCCGCATCGACATCGACGGGCAGATGCGGGCCGTGCTGCTCGACAGCGGCGATAGGAAGCACCACCACCGTTTTTGAGAGATCACGCTCGGCAAAGGTTTGGGTTGAATGATCCACCCAGTAGAAAGACCTAGTCATGATGCTTTTTCCATCATCCGTGCTGCATTTCGGGCAGCAATAACAGCTTCGAAATCATCACTGACCGGCAGGTCCTGCGAGCTATAAGCCTCCAGCCCCGGCAGGATTGCGTTTTCCTGATCCAGCAGCAGCCGGCGCTCAATGCCGCGCACCACCCTTGGCAGGGCATAGCGATGGCCGCTGATTGAGGTGGAATGCGGGCCATGGCTGACGAAACTCGCGCTGTTGAAGGCAAAGACCCGGCTGACCCAGCCGTCTTCCGGCACCTTCGGCAGGAATGCGTAATAGGGGTCGAGATAGGGCAATTGCGACAGCCGGGCGTCTTCCTCTCCGGCTGAAGGCGTGAAATGCTCACCCCAAACCGCGATCCTCGGGGCCAGGGTTTTCAATTCCGGGCGCGCTGAGAGATCGACATCCATGCCTGTTGCCAGCAACAGATGATCGAAGACCAGCACGCCATCGGGCGTTTTCACCGAGACTGCGCCGTCCTTTTCACACACTTCCAGCCAAGGCGTTGCGGGGCGCAGGGTAAAGCCTGGCAGGGCCATTGCTGTCTCAAAGGCGCGCACCGGTGGCGGCTGGTCGGTGCTGCGGAAAAACCGGGCGATTTGCCAGCGGGTTTGGTCGGACAGCGCCCCGAAACCACTGAGAAGCGGTGGTGCTTCCAGTGCACGGTGCGGATTGGTGCGGGGCAGTTGTTTCCGGCGAAAGCAGAGATCGACCGAGGCAGCACCGCTGTTCAGCGCGGTGACGGCATTGTCGAAGGCCGAGGCACCGTGACCGAGAATGCCGATCCGCTTGCCCTTCAAACGCTTAAAATCCACCTGTCCATTGGTATGGTCATAGCGCTGCGATGGCAAAGCGTCGGAAATGAAACGCGGCACCCGCCAGGCACCGGCACCGTCAAAGCCGGTGGCCAGAACCACGGCCCGCGCCAGATGGCGCTCGACATGGCCCTGCCGCAGAGTGGTGACGGCCATCAGGTCGCCTTCCGGCGAGACGTCCGTCACGCGGGTCTCATTGGTGATGGCAATGTCGAAAACCTCGGCATACCAGTCCAGATAGGCCTTCCAGTCGGTGCGGGGGATGCGGCCCAGCGTCTGCCAGGCCTCAATGCCATAGCGGGTTTCGAACCAGCGACGCACCGAGAGATTGGCGACGTTGAATTCGTTGCCGACCGCCGTTTTAGGGGTGCGCAATTCTTCCATGCGGGCAAAGGTGGTCCACGGCCCTTCCGAGCCGGCCGGGGCGCTGTCGAACAGGCGGATCTGCTGGACCCCATCCCATTTCAGCGCCGCCGCTATGGTGATCGCCGACTGTCCCCCGCCAACGATGGCGACATCGCAGACGGATGGTGCGGAGATGGACAGTGGCGCAAGCCAGGGAGCCGCCGGATAGGCGAGGGCGGCAAGATCGGCCCTTGCCGCGTCCTTTAAACGAGCAAGTGCGGCCACGGCATCGGGGAGAGGATCAAGCATGGTCTGAGGGTCCTGAAATACTGTGTTTGTGCCGGTTGCGGCGATAAAGCTCGCTGACAATGACGATCACGGCTGTCAGCAAAAGCACCACGACCTGCATGGCATTGAGGTCGGGCTTCAGCTCGCGCCGGAATTGCGAGGCGATAATCAACGAGAGCGGCTGGGTGCGACCGGCGAGAAACATCGAGATGGTCAGATCGGCCAGCGATAGAATAACGCCAATGGAATAGGCAGCACCGATGGCGCCCTTCAACTGCGGCAGCACGATCCGGCGAAAGCTTTGCCAAGGTGTGGCCCCCAGATCGCGGGCGGCATCTTCCAGCCGTTTGTCGAGGCGGATGACGGTGGCGGCAATGATGGTGGTGGCAAACGGGATGGCGATCAAGGTTTGCGCAGCGATAAGAGCGGCTGCTCCGCGCCCCAGTCCTATCCAGTTCATCAGCATGGCCTGGGCAATTGACAGCACCGTTTTCGGCACCAGAAATGGCAGGACAATCAGAAAGATAAAGACCGGGCGAAAGGCCAGCCTGGGCGAGGCAAGTGCCAGGGCCGCGCAAAGTCCGATCAAGGCCGCCAGGATGCCGACCGGCTGGGAGATCAGGAAACTGGTCAGGAAGCCGTTGATAAAGGTCGTATTGCTGAACAGGTCTTTGTACCAGGACAGCGTGAAGCCGCTTAAGGGAAAGGCCATCAGGCTGGAGGCATTGAAGGAAAACAGCGCCAATACGATGATCGGCAGATAGAAGAAGCCGACAGCGAGGCCAAGAGTCAGGGTGATCCGCCGGTTCATTTCAAGCCCCCCTGCAGGACGGCCCGCGCGCCTTTCAGCCGCAGCAGGAGCCAGGCCATAGCGCTTGCCGTTGCAAACAGCGCGATCAACAGGCTCAACGCCAAGGCAGAGGCAAGCGGCCAGTCGAAGGCGGTGCCGAACAGGTTGTCGATCATCGCCATCGGGGTTGCGCCGGAGGTGCCGCCCAGCATGCTTGGTGTCAGCATGTCACCGGCGGCGAGCGCAAAGACCGCCAGCAGGCCGACAGCAAGGCCCGGCACCGTCAGCGGAAAGATCACCCTTGTGAAGGCATCGAACGGGCGGGCACCGAGGTCGCGGGCCGCTTCGATCAACCGCCGATCGATCAATTCCGCCGAAATCCAGATCGGTAACACCATAAAGGGCAGGCAATTGTAGAGAAGGACGAGATGGGTGGTGAAGGGCGAAAACAGCAGGAACTTGACCGGCTGATCGACCAGGCCAAGCCCCTTCAGCACCGCATTGACCAGCCCTTCGGAGCCGAGAACCACCCGCCAGGCATAGATGCGGACGATTTCGCCGGTATAAAGCGGCGTCAGCAATACGATCTGGGCAATGCCCTTCCAGGCGGTTGGTAGGCGGGCAATGGAAAGAGCGATGGGATAGCCGAGAATCGCGGCCAGAAATGCCGTTGCCAGCCCGGACAGGACCACCTTGCCGATCAACAGGGCAAAGACCGGATTGGACATCATCTGGCCCCAGCTGTGCAGGGAGAGATCCGGCACCATGACGAAAGCATCCAGATCCACTGTGAAGAGACTGAAGGCCAACAACAGTAGAAGCGGCAAGAGACAGCCCAGAACCAGCAGCATTGAGACGGGAAGCGCCAGATGCGCGCGGCTGAGAACGAGCGTCATGATGCAAGCCTCGTGATGAAGCATGAAGCAGTGTCGAGCGCCATCGCGATTGTCGATCCTGGTTCCGCTGGCCGGTCGGCCATCAGCCGTACCGTTACGCCGGAAATATCTGCTTCGATCAGGTAGCGGTCGCCCTTGAAGACGACATGCCGAACCTTGGCGGAAAGAACAAGGCCGTGACCGTCCGCGTTGCCAAGCCGTAAATGCTCAGGCCGGATCACCAGGGCGGCGCGTTCGCCTTTCGCAAGACCATGGATGGCGGGAGCGGTGATGGTTCCAAGCGGCGTCCCGATGGTTGCCGTCTCCGTGTCTAGCGCCAGAACCTCACCCTCCACCAGGCTGGCCGAGCCGATGAAATCTGCCACGAACGTGTCGGCGGGTCGTGCATAAAGCGTGACCGGGTCGGCTTTCTGGGCGATGCGGCCCTTGTTCATCACCACGACGATATCCGACAGCGCAAAGGCTTCTTCCTGGTCATGGGTGACATAGACGAAAGCAATGCCGAGGCGGCGTTGCAGGTCTTTCAGCTCGATCTGCAGATGCCCGCGCATCTTGCGATCCAGTGCCGAAAGCGGCTCATCGAGCAGCAGCAGATGCGGCTCGGCGATGATGGCGCGGGCCACTGCCACCCTCTGCTGCTGGCCACCGGATAGCTGATGCGGATAGCGGCTGGTGAATTCGCCCATGTGAACGGCGTCCAACGCCCGCTTCACACGCGGTGCCGGGTCCTGCGCACCACGGCGCAGGGTGAGCGAAAAAGCGACATTCTCGAACACGGTCAGATGCGGAAACAGGGCGTAATTCTGGAACACCGTGTTCACCGGTCGCCGCTCCGGTGGCACGCCGGTGAGCGAGCGCCCGTCGAGCACCAGCGACCCGGCATCGGGAGTTTCAAACCCGCCGATCATCCGCAGGATCGTCGTTTTGCCGCAGCCCGAAGGTCCGAGAAAGGTGGTGAAGGCGCGTTCTGGAATGTCCAGATCCACGCCATCGACCGCACGGTTGCGGCCATAGGACTTGACGAGGCCCCTTGCGGACAAGAGCATCGGCAAACCGGTTCCGACATTTTTGTCCGTTGCTGTCGTATCCCATGCCTGCGTCATGCCTCAGCTCGCCTTGACTTCGTTCCAGATTTTCAGCCAGTCGGAATAATTGGGCGGCGCCACCGGCCACATGAAGGATTTCATCACGTCCATATCGTCAACGAAGATCGTTGCCTGTTCCTCATGCGAAAGCTTGTCTCTGATGACGGAGGAGGTGGTGGCGTAATGGCCGATCCGTGCCACATCGGTGGAATAGCTCGGTCCAAGCAGATAATTGATGAATTTATAGCCGATCTCGGTCTTTTCCGGTGAAAGATTGGCAGGCATGCCGAAGCAATCGCACCAGCCCATCACGCCAGCCTTCGGCTTGGCCATGCCCATTGGCAGCTTGGCCTGTAGCTCGTCATAAGGTACGCGCCAGGAGAAGGCGCAGGACACTTCGCCTGTGGCGAAGAGATTGGTGAGGTCGCCGATGGTCTGCCAATAGGTGCGCAGCAGCGGCTTCTGGGTAATCAGCAGTTTCTTCGCCTCGGCCAGTTCCTTGGCCTCCATCACGAACACTTTGTCACGCGGCACACCGGCAACCAGCCCGGCGATGGCGATGGATTCCAGGGCGTAATCGCGCATGGCGAGCTGGCCGGAATATTTCGCATCGAAGAGCGTGGTATAGTCCGGCTCCTTGTCGAACTTGTCCTTGCGGTAGACAATCGGGTTCAGGCCCCAGAGATAGGGAATGGCAAAGGTCTTGCCGGCCTCATCCATCACCTTCGGCGTGGATTTGAACACATCATACATCAGGCTGGCATTGGGAATTTTCGACAGGTCCAGCTCCTTCAGCAGGCCTGCCTTGATATAGCGCCAGCTGCCGTTCAGCGATGGGTTGATCATGTCCCAATCGGCGGCGGCCCCGGTTTTCAGCGCGGCAAACTGTGCATCTTCGCTGGAGAGATAGGAGAGTTTGACCTTGACGCCGGTTTCCTTTTCGAAGGCGGCGACATATTCGGGATGGCCGTTGGAGTCCCAGGTTGCCCAGACCATGTCGGAGACCGCAGCGCGTGCGATGCCCGCGTTTGAAACCACTCCTGCGGCAGCACCCGCCGCCATTCCCGCCAGCACGTCACGCCGTGTGATACCTGTCCGTTTCATGGAGCCCCATCCGGTTCTTGTTGCGATGAGGATAGTGTGCGGACTTTCGATCCAAACGGCCATAAGGCAAAGGCTATAGTGTCTATTGCCTTTGTTTGTGATGGGGCGGGTATCAGCTTGGCTGCCAACTGGGCTGCATGTGGTGCATCGGTGGAAGAGGCAAGGGACCGGGGCGGTCGAGTGTTTGCATCTCGGCTGAGGCGTGTTTGATCATCCGGCGTAGCCACGCCTGGTCTGGCGCGTGATGTTTGCGGTCGTGCCAGAGCGTATAGAAATGCATCTGCCCCAATTCCACCGGAGCGTCCAGAACCGCAAAGGGGAAGGTTTGCGCCACCTGTTCGGCAAAGTGCCGTCCGGTGGTGAAGACGAGGTCAGAGCGGGCAAGGACGTAGGGCGCGATGGAATATTCCGGCACCGTGGCGCGGATATGCCGCTTGACGCCGAGATCACGCAATCGTCCGTCAATGGGGCTGAATTGCGCGTCACGCTCTGACGTCGGTGACAGATGGCTTTCCTCAAGATATTCATCAAGCCGGATGCGATCCCGGCCCCGGCGGGCAAAACGGTGCGTGGATCTGACCATGCAGACGATATCGGTCTTCAGCATTGGCGCGATGCGCAGGTGTTCCGGCGGGTGGGGCCAATTGCCGATCACCGCATCGATCCGGCCCTCCGATAGTCCCGACAGCAGGTCATCCTGGGATGGCATTGGCGAGGCGTCGATGGAAATACCGGGGGCCATATCGGTGATCGCGCCGATCAATTGCGGCATGAACACGGTGCCGAGACAATTGCTGGCAACAATGCGAAAATGTCGAACGGATACGGCGGGATCAAAAGCAGTCGGAGAGATCAGGTGGGTATCGATCCGACCGAGAATATCATTCATCGCCGAGCGCAGCGCTAGCCCTCGCTCGGTTGGCACAAGCGCGCTGCCGGACCGCACCAGCAGCGGATCCTGGAAAATATCGCGTAGCCGCTTCAGCGAAAGGCTGACGGTCGGCTGCGCCTGGCCCAGCAGATCGGCAGTGCGCGATACGCTGCATTCCGTCAACAGCAAGCGCAGAGTGCGCATCAGACGGATATCAAGATTTGCATAGGCCTGCTCCGACATGCTCGTACTCCTTTGGGGGTGAGTAACTTGATGAAAAGCATTTTCTATGCCAGTTGCTGACCTGGAAACTGGAGCGTTTTGGCTTTTGAGCTATTGTTTATGCGCGACACAGCCGTCGCGAGCAAAGCTTCTAAAGGACACTTCGCGGCAATCTCACCCACTATTCGAGGGTCTTCAGAACGGCTTGGGTTCGGCTTTTCACACCGAGCTTGGCAAAAATGTTCTTGGCGTGCGATTTCACGGTATTCAAATTGATATCGAGCCTGGTGGCGATTTCGCTGTTGGAAAGCCCCCACCGCATCAATTGCAGCACGTCGTCTTCCCGCTGCGTCAACTCGGTGAGGGAGCCACGCAGACTGAGCCGGGCCTCCTGCCTTTGCCCTCCGCCGGGGTTCGGAGACGCGGCAACGGGTGAAATGAAATCGCGCAAGATGCGCCGGGTGGCCATGGTGTCATCCTCAAGATCCGCAGGCTGCGTCTCCTCGGCCTCATGGGCGGGCGCAATAACCTTGGCGAGCGCTTCTGCCTGTCGCGCCATCAGAATACGGCCTTCCTGCCGCGCCCCTGCGGCAAGCGTCCGAAGCTTTTCTGCTGCGGCATCGATCTGTCCGGCATTGCGCAGGATTCTGGCCTCGACAATGCGAAATGGGTCCCATATCTGCCAGGCGGAAGAGGGAAACCGGTTGCGTGCCTCGGGCAATTGCAGCGACAGCCGTTCCCATTCGCGGCGGCCCTCTGCGGGGCTGTTGAGACGAAAGGCCCTGTCGGCCCGCTCTATACCGAGCTGGAATTCGAGGCGAAAATCTTCCGCCTCATAGGCTCTCCTGCTGGCACGAACGAGAAGTGCCGTTGCCTCCTCGACCCGGCCAGTTATATCGAGAAGCCGCACGAGACCGGTTGTGGCAATCAGGATCCGTTCGCACAGCCCGGAAACATCCGTTGCCTTTTCAGCCGGGATCGCCCGTCGCCACAGGCGCTCGGCCTTTTCAAGATCATTGTCGTCATAGGCAATCAGTCCCAAAAGCGCCGATGGCAGGGCGACCATGTAGGAGTGTTCCCCGAAATTCTGCTCGGCAATCGCCAGGGCTTCGACAATCACATGCCGGGCTTCCTGAAACAGCGCACGGGCGAGGTAGGACATGGCGGCAATGCAGCGGGAATGAATCCCGCCCCAATGGCAGGCCATGTCGTCATAGACACCATTTGCCCGCCATGTCAGCCGTTCCGCCAGATCCAGCTTGCCCAGAT
Organism: Allorhizobium ampelinum S4; assembly: GCF_000016285.1. Taxonomy (NCBI): domain Bacteria; kingdom Pseudomonadati; phylum Pseudomonadota; class Alphaproteobacteria; order Hyphomicrobiales; family Rhizobiaceae; genus Gillisella; species Gillisella ampelina. The sequence goes on from NC_011988.1 coordinate 289,039, forward strand.
TGAAGGCGAAATAGCTGTGAATGGAGTCGAGGTCGACCTGTCCGAAGGCCAGCCGGTCAAGCTCTTTTCCGGCCAGTTGGGAGAGGTGAAAGCTTCCGACTGTGAAATCGCCGCCATAGGCACCGATAAGCGCCCGCATGAGATGGAGCCGTCCGCTGATATCGAGACCCGTTCGGGCCGCGATGAGGGATACAGGACTATTCGGGTCGCTGGCTGCCGCCTCTATCGTCTGAAGGGTTTGTTCGGCTTGCAAGAAGCGGCGCATGTTGATGGACCGCCACACGTGCAGGAAAAGCAGCAGCGGCCTTTCCTCGCGGGCCTCTCGGGGCAGTTGCTGCATCCAGCGGGAATAGGTGTCGAAACGGCCATGGCTGAGATAGTCGTACAGGCAATAGGTTTCGATCAATTCTGCCGCCCATTTGGACTGGCGCGCGAGAAAGGCATGACGGACGGCATCGACGGGCGAACCATTGTCGATGAACCATTGCGCGGCGCGGGCGTGAATGTCTTCGACAGCAGGCCGGTCGTCGCCATAAAGGCGGGTTTGCAGAAACTCCTGAAACAGATGGTGATACTTGTACCACCGCTGCGTTCCCGGAAGCTCAACGACAAACAATTGGCTTTGCTCCAGGAAGGCCAGCATCCGGTCTCCGTCACGCTGACCGGTCACGGCGTTGCAGAGGTCGGCATTCAGCGTTTCCAAGAGGGAGGTCTTGGCGAGGAAGTCGCAAACCTCGGCAGGCAGTCCGGCAATGACTTCCTCCAGGAAATAGTCGGCAAATGCGCGATGGCTTCCAGATGGCGCAGCGGCGACGAAATTGCCCGTCGCCCGCCCTGTAACCAGGGCTGCCAGCCGCAAGCCGACCGCCCAACCCTCGGTATGATCATGCATCTGGCGGCTTTCGTCTGCCGTCAAGGCGACATTGGAGGCGGTGCGAAAAAACGCCTCGGTCTCTTCCTCGCTGAAATGCAGGTCTTCCACGGCAATGTCGATCATCTCGCCGTTGGCCCGGTACCGGCCAACGGGTATGGCAGGCCGGTTGCGGCTGGCGAGCACGACGGTCAGGCTCGGCAAGCGGCTGGCGAGGATCGTATTGATCGCCTCGCCACCATCGCCGCCTTCGGCCAGATGGTAATCGTCGATAAACAAGGCCAGCGGCTGGCGGATGGATTGATCGGTGAGCAGAGCCGTCAAGCGTTGCAGCGCGTCGGCGCGATCAAGGGAGGGCAGATGATCGCGATTATCAGCGATCGATTGCTGAAGTGCCTGGAGCAGGCCCTCGGCGAAATTGAACGGATCTTTGTCGTCTTCGCTTGCCGAATACCAGACGGTCGAAAACCCGGCATCCGACAGGCTCCGATGCCATTGGGCGAGAAGCGTGGTCTTGCCGGAGCCAGCCGGGGCATGGACGAGCGCCAGCCGGTGTTTGCTGAGAAGCTGCGACAGTCGCGTCAGGCGCGGACGGTCGATCAGGCCTGTCGAAGCGCTGGGCGGCACAGATCGTCTGTTTAAAAGGCGCGTTCGTTGCACAGGTCCCCCCTGAAAATCATTGAGTTCGCTGAGCCTATCACTCTTTAGGGTGAGATTGAAAAATTTTAGCATCTCACCCTTCGGGATCATGCCAAAAATAAGTGCTGGCCGTATTTTTAGGCAACTTCGCCATTGGAGACCGGAAAATTGCAGTTAAGCGAATATCGAACCTATGATGCAACTGGATTGGCAGAGCTTGTTGCCAAGGGTGAGGTTCAGCCAACCGAACTGCTGGAAACCGCGCTTGCCGGCGTAGCGGCGACCAATCCTGCATTGAATGCCATTGTCGCAACATTCGAAGACGAGGCTCGCCGCTTCATAAAGGAAGAGCTGAAGGATGGCCCGTTCAAAGGCGTCCCTTTCGTTCTGAAGGACCTCACCGCGCATTATGCTGGACAGCCAACGGGTGCTGGATGGCCGCCTCGCGCCTCTGTTACGCCGCAGCAAGACAGCGAATTGGTGCGTCGCTTCAAGAAGGCCGGGCTTGTCACCTTTGCCAAGACAGCCGTGCCGGAGCTGGCCATGGACTGGACGACCCGTTCGCGGGCGCATGGCGTCACCAATAATCCATGGAATCCGGGTCGCACGGCGGGGACGTCCAGCGGTGGCACCGCAGCGGCAGTTGCGGCGGGCATCGTGCCGATGGGTCACGGCAATGACGGCGGCGGTTCGATCCGTGTGCCATCCTCCGTCTGTGGATGTTTCGGCATGAAGCCAAGCCGGGGCCGCAATCCGGTTGCGCCTGCGGGAAGCACCTGGCAGGGCATGCTGGTGGAACATGCGCTAACGCGGTCCGTCCGCGATAGCGCCGCCCTTCTGGATGCGACCGCCGGACCGCATAGAGGGCAATTCTTCAACAGTCCCGCAGGGGGGCAATTCGCTGCCGAGGTGGGACGCGATCCGGGCAAGCTGAGAATTGCCGTTTCGACCAGGGCACCCTATGGCGCAGAAACCCATGCCGATTGCAAGGCCGCGGTCGCTGAGACCGTCAAGCTGCTTGAGAGCCTGGGTCATCATTGCGAGCCTTTCGATATCGACTTGCCTGATGACGGCTGGGATGCTTTTGAGACTTATATTCTCGCCGAATACGCAACCGACATGCGCCTTGAGGAAGGTGTCCTCGGGCGCAAGCTGACACAGGGTGATTTTCCGCAGATGCTGTGGGACATGATCGAGGCTGGAAACCGCATCAGCGCGGTCGGTGTCAATATCGCCACAACGCGCCTGCATGAGGTGGCCTCAGCCGTTTCCTCGACGTTTAAAACCTTCGATCTCTTCCTGTCGCCAACGCTTGCTCAACCCCCACTTCCGCATGAGGCTTTTCCGGCTTCGACTTCGATGCGCGGACACTATGCGTTTTATCTGTCGTGGATGCCTTATACGCATATCTTCAACGTCAATGGATCACCGGCCATGTCGGTGCCGCTCGTCTGGAACGACGAAGGCCTGCCGATCGGCGTTCAGTTTGCGGCTGCACCGACCGGCGAAGGTCTGTTGTTCAGGCTTGCCGCGCAGCTGGAGGCCGCTCGTCCATGGAGCAATCGGCGACCGCAGATTTCGGTCGCATGAAACTGAAACGCATAAAAATACAAAACAAAGGGAACGACGCATGAACCACAAACCAGACAAATCCCCGCTTGCCCGCAGCTGCGCAGTCGCGGTGGCGCTTGCCGCAGCTCTCACCGGGTTTTCAGCCAGCGCTGCCGAGCTGACCGTTGCGCGCTCTGTCGATGCCGACGGACTCGATCCGCAAAAGGCAAGCACGACACAGTCCTTGCAGATTACCAACCTGATCTTCGATACCTTGCTGACGATGGCCAAGGACGGCTCCGTCCATCCGGGCCTGGCCAGTGCCTGGACGATGGCGCCGGATGGCAAATCCTATGATTTCACCATCCGCGATGGCATTAAATGCCACGATGGCAGCACCTTCGATGCGGCGGCGGCCAAGGCCAGCCTCGACCGGGCGCTTGATCCCGCCACCGTCAATCCGAACCTCTCGGCCTGGGGTCCGATCACCAAAAGCAGCGTCGAGGGCAAGGTGCTGAAAGTCACTCTGTCCGAACCCTATGGTCCCTTCACGTCGTTCCTCACTAGCATCCAGGCCGGTTTTATCTGCCCGTCCTCGGCATCTGCCAAGGAATTCAAGCCGATTGGCACCGGCCCGTTCAAATTCGTCAACTGGACCCGCAATGACAGCATCCAGCTGGAGGCGAATGCCGATTACCAGAACGCCAACCCACTGATCGAAAATCCCGGCAAGCCACATATCGACAAGCTGACCTTTAAGGTCATCCCGGAAGCCGTGGCCAGGATGGCCGCCCTGCGCTCAGGCGAAGTCGATATGGTCGAGCCGTCTCTGGAAGAAGCCGCCGACCTGAAGGCTGACAGCAATTTCAAGGTCTACGCAGCAGACCTGTCCGGCCAGCAAATGCTGGCCGCCTTCACCTGGAAGATCAAGCCGCTCGACAATCCAGATATCCGCAAGGCGATCGGCATGGCCATGAACCGCGACGCCTATGCGTCGATTGCCTTTGAAGGCCTGGTCAACACCGCCAATTGCCCTGTGGCACCGAACCTGTTCTCGACCGATGAGGCGCTTTGCGCCAGCTGGGGCGTCAAATATGACCCCGAAGCCGCCAAGGCTTTGATGGCCAAGGCGGGCTACACACCGGAAAAGCCGCTGAAGGTGAAGCTTCTCGTTCACAAGCTGCCGGGCTGGGACCAGATGCATCAGATCATGCAACAGGATCTGGCTGCCATCGGCGTTCAGGCCGAGATCGAGACCCGCGAAGTGGCCGCTTATTTTGACTATATGAAGGGCGTCAACGAACGCACCGATGGCGAACCTGCCGTCTGGACCATGGGCATGTCAGGTGTCGATCCGGACTACCTCACTTTCCTTTGGAAACGTCCCGGCTTTGTCAATATGGGCATCAATGCCGACCTCGATGGCATGTTGGACGAGCAGCGCAAGCTTTCAGGTGATGCTCGCGCCGCCAAGATCCATGATATTGAAAAATATCTGATGGAGAATGCCTATGCGATCCCGCTGCTGTCACCTGGTTGGGGCTGGCTGATGGCATCGACATCGAAAGTCGATGGCTTCAAGATGGGCTTCATGGTGTCGCTGCTGTTCAACGACGTGAGCGTTAAGCCATAATGGGAGCCGCTGCTCCGGCCTGGCCGGGGCAGCCTTCCGATACAGACGGGTTCCAATGCTTGTTCTCATTTTCAAACGGCTGCTCATTGCCCTGGCGACGATTGTGTCTGTCATTATCCTGTCGGGCATTCTCATCCATATCGTCCCTGGCGATCCGGTCACTGCGATGATGGCGCAATCCGTAACCGCAAGTCCGCAAGCGATGGCGCAAATGCGGGCCAAGCTGGGGCTCGACCTGCCCGTATGGCAGCAGGTGGGGCTCTATACCTGGCACGTTTTCCAGGGTGATCTTGGCATGACAATCCGCGGCAACGAACCTGTCGCAAGATTGCTGCTCCAGCGGTTGCCAAACACCTTTGCTCTGGCGGTTTCAGGGCTCGGCGTTGCCCTTGCCATTGGCATACCGCTCGGTTTTCTGGCGGCAATCCACCGTGGAAAACTGACCGATACGGCCGTCATGGTGATTGCGGTTCTGGGTGTCTCCATCCCCGGCTTCTGGTTTGGGCTGATCATGATCCAGGTGTTTTCGCTGAAGCTCGGCTGGTTCCCAGTCGCAGGTTCGGGTTTTCGCAACATCATCCTGCCAGCCCTGACACTGGGTCTGACCTATTGCGCCTTGGTGGCGCGCATGACGCGCTCGGCCCTCGTTGAGGTCCTGGCCGAGGATTATATCCGCACGGCCCGCGCGCGCGGGCTTCGTGAGTATCAGGTGCTTTTGGTTCATGCCCTGAAGCCGGCGCTGATCAGCATCGTCACGGTTGTCGGGCTGGTCTTTGCCTATCTCCTCGGCGGTCAGGTGATCATCGAGAACGTCTTTTCGTGGAATGGCATCGGCCGGCTGGCCGTCCAGGCCATGCTGGAGCGTGACTATCCGATGATCCAGGGCTTCATTGTTGTCTTCGCCAGTTCGGTTGTCATCGTCTCGATGCTGATCGACATTCTCTACGGCTTTCTGGATCCCCGGATGAGGCAAAGATGACCAGCATCGCAAAACGCAGCATGTTCTCTCTCAGATTGCCCCTTAGTGTTTCGATAGGGCTGGCGCTTGCACTTGTCATCGTGCTGCTTTCTCTGCTGTCATCCTATATTGCTCCGTTTGATCCGATGAGGATGGCGTCAGGCCCCCGGTTGGCGGCGCCATCGGCAGCGCATCTTTTCGGAACCGACGAATTTGGCCGCGACCTTTTCAGCCGCGTGCTGCTCGGCGGACGGTTGTCGCTTGGCATCGGCCTCAGCGCCGTCGTCAGCGGTCTGGTAATCGGCGGTCTCATTGGTCTGATTGCCGCTTTCGGTGGCCGGGTTGTCGAGGCTCTGCTGTTGCGGCTTATCGATGTGCTCTATTCGTTTCCCGATACGTTGATCGCCCTTGCGCTGGTCGCTTTCCTCGGGCCAGGAATAGAGAACGCAACACTGGCAATCGCCATCAGTCTCGTTCCCTTTTATGCGCGGGTGGCCTATGGCCTTGCGGCTGCCGAGCGGGCAAAACCCTATATCGAAGCCGCCAGACTTGCAGGCACACGGTCCGCCCGGCTGGTCCGCGTCCATGTCATGCCGAATATTGTGCAAAGCCTGATCGTCATGGCAACACTCGGATTTTCGTCCGCCATCCTGTCCGCCGCCGGGCTTTCGTTTCTGGGGCTTGGGGTCCAGCCGCCATCGCCGGAATGGGGCGCTATCCTTGCCTCGGGGCGCAATTATATCACCAAAGCCCCATGGATATTGATCTTTCCCGGATTGGCGATCTGCCTCACCGTGCTTTCCTTCAATCTGATCGGTGACAGTCTCAGGGACCTCATCGACCCCCGCCGAAAGGCAAGACCATGACGGAACCTTATCTGCGCGTCCGCGATCTTAAGGTTGCCTTCCCCACCAGGCAAGGGTCGTTCGCCGCTGTCGATGGTGTTGGGTTCGACCTTGCCAGAGGTGAAATCCTCGCCCTTGTTGGCGAATCCGGCAGCGGCAAGAGCATGACGTCGCTGTCGATCATGCGTCTTCTGCCCGAGGCGGGGACAATGTCAGGCACGATCCAGATCGATGGGCAGAATATTGCCGGGCTTCAGCGCCGTGACATGGAAGATGTGCGCGGCGCCAAAATTGGCATGATCTTCCAGGAGCCGATGACGTCGCTCAATCCGGTCCTGACCATTGGTCGCCAGATGAGCGAAGGCTTGATCCGCCATAAGGGCATGGCGCGTCGTCTGGCGCTGGAGCACGCCATTGCCGCGCTTGAGGATGTCCGCATTCCCGATCCCCGGCGTATTCTCGGCCAGTATCCGCATCAACTGTCCGGCGGGATGCGCCAGCGCGTGATGATTGCTGCTGCCCTGACCCTGAAACCCGGCGTGCTGATTGCCGATGAGCCGACCACGGCGCTCGACGTGACAGTCCAGGCGCAGGTGCTGGATCTGCTTGTTGATCTCAAACTGCGCCACCGGTCAGGCATTCTGTTGATCACCCATGACATCGGTGTGGTTGCCGAAACGGCGGATCGTGTCGCGGTCATGCGCGGCGGGCGCATCGTTGAAACCGGCTCGGTCGCGCAAATTCTGTCTGCGCCGCAGCATGACTATACCAAAGCGTTGCTGGCCTCGCATCTGACCGTAGAACGGGCCATGCAGCAGCGCCGCGACAAGACAAAGGCCAATGCCAAATGACCACAGAACCAATCCTGGCCCTTGAGACTATCCGCAAGGTATTTTCCGCGAACGGGCGAGAGGTGAGGGCGCTCAACGGCGTGTCTCTCAGTCTTGGGCGCGGCGAAACGCTCGGGGTAATCGGCGAAAGCGGCTCCGGTAAATCGACGCTGGGCCGTATCGCCGTCGGGCTTGAAACCGCTGATAAAGGCACGATCCGCATCGGTGGGACCGATATTGCCGGTCTTTCAGCGCCCTTGCGCCGTGAGGCGTTTCGCCATTGTCAGATGATCTTTCAGGATCCGTATTCCTCCCTCAATCCCAGACTGAAGATCGGTCGCCAGATCGGGGAGGGGATCTACGCCACTGGCGTCGCCAATTGGAAAGAAATCGGCGAGAGCGTTGCCGATCTTCTAGAGAAAGTCGGGCTCAAGCGGGATTATGCGGATCGCTATCCGCATGAGTTTTCCGGCGGCCAGCGTCAACGTATCGCCATTGCCCGTGCACTTGCGCCAGGGCCGCAGGTGGTGATTGCCGATGAACCCGTTTCTGCCCTTGATGTCAGTATTCAGGCCCAGATTCTCGACCTTCTGGCCGATTTGCAGAAAGAGAATTTTCTCTCCTACCTGTTCATCTCGCATGACATGGCAGTCGTTGCCCATCTCTGCGACCGGGTCGCCGTGATGCATCATGGTCGCATCGTGGAATATGGCCCGGTCGAAGCGATTGTTGAACATGCCCGGCATCCTTATACGAAGAGCCTGCTGGAAGCCGTTCCGCGCCTTGGCCGCCGCCGTAGCGGCGAGAGACGTGTGCCCGTCGCGCTGCCCACCCATGGGGATGATGATCCCTATGAGGCGGTTTCGCCCGGCCATTGGGTCTTGGCGCATAGCCCTATGTAATGGATTGGGGACCCTGCGGCGTTACGGCACCTTTCTTGCATCTGTCTTTTCAAAAGAACGTGACGCGCAACAATAAGGGGTAACTCATGCCGAAATCTGTTCAAGACGATGCAATCGAGGCAGGTACGCTGCTGTCCGTGCAAGGATTGACTGTCGGCTTGCCGCCGGGCATGGATCGCCGATATGCGGTGGAAGATATGTCCTTCGACCTGAAGGCTGGAGAAATTCTCTGCATTATCGGCGAGTCCGGCTCGGGCAAATCCGTGACGGCCAATGCCACGATGGGGCTTCTGGCGCAGTCTCTCCACATTGTATCCGGCAGCATCATGCTGGAGGGCCAGGAACTGGTCGGTGCCGATGCCGCCACCTTGCGTGCGTTGCGTGGCCGGATCGTTTCGATGATTTTCCAGGACCCGTTGTCGGCGCTCAACCCTTTGATGACCGTCGGCGATCAGATCGCCGAGGTCATGGAAGCCCACGGCATTGGCACGCAGCAGGAGCGCCGGGCGCGTGTTCTCGACCTGATCACCGAAGTGGGGCTGCCGGACCCGGAACTGATGCAGCATCAATATCCCTTCCGATTGTCCGGCGGTCAACGACAGCGCGTGATGATTGCCATGGCGCTGGCGCTTGAACCGAAGGTGTTGATCGCTGATGAGCCGACCACCGCCCTCGACGTGACGACACAGGCGCAGATTCTTGAGTTGATCGCGTCTATCCAGCGCCGCAAGCAGATGAGCGTGATGTTCATCACTCATGATTTCGGCGTGGTGGCCGAGATTGCCGACCGTGTGATTGTCATGGAAAAGGGGCATGTCGTCGAACAAGGGTCGGCTTCCGTGGTGCTGAAAAGCCCTGATCATCCCTATACGCAACGGCTGATCGCCGCCGTGCCGCGGATGCGCGCAAGCGACCGTGAGAATGAGGCGGATACGCCTGTTGTTCTGGAGGCCCGCAATCTCTGCAAGACCTATGGGACTGGTTCAGGTTTCCTGTCGAAGGGCCGGGTGATCAAGGCGGTCGATGATGTCTCCTTCACGATCGCCAAAGGCCGGACGCTGGGTATTGTCGGGGAATCCGGGTCGGGGAAATCATCGCTCGGCCGTCTTCTCGTCAAACTGATGAACAGCGATTCCGGCGAAATCCTCTTCGGTGGCCGTGATATTGCACCCCTGTCGGAAGAGGCTTTCCGCTCGATGCGGCCCTATATCCAGATGATCTTTCAAGATCCTTTCGCCTCCCTCAATCCGCGCCAGACCATCGGTCGCATCTTGACCGTCGGGCCGGTGGCACAGGCGACGCCCATTCACGAGGCGCGAACACGCGCGATGCGGCTTCTGGAGCGGGTCGGCCTCGATGCAGGCGCCTATGATCGGTATCCACATGAGTTTTCAGGCGGCCAGCGCCAGCGTATCGGTATAGCCCGCGCATTGATGTTCAATCCCATGCTGATCGTAGCGGATGAAGCCGTTTCGGCGCTCGATGTTTCGATCCAGGCGCAGATCCTTCAGCTGCTGACGGAAGTGCAGCAGGAAATGAAACTGGCCATGGCCTTTATCACCCATGATCTGCGCGTCGCCAGCCAGATCTGCGATGAGATCGCGGTGATGTATAAGGGCCGTATTGTCGAATACGGACCACCCTCGCAGATCTTCCGCAACCCTACCCATGATTATACCCGCCAACTCGTTTCCGCTATTCCCGGAACCGAATGGGAGCCTGCCGTGATGGTGTAATTCCTACATTGGCTTGGCCTGGCTTCAGCTCGAAATGACCTTGAATGCCTGTCTTTGAACGAGGCGCGTCTGCTTGCCAATCGTGCAAGAAAGGGCATGCCTTCTGGCTGGGCGGCTATATTTTAGGCGGTATTGTCGGATGCGTAAATTTGCATCTTCAATGTCAAAAAAATAGTTGCAAATGTCCATTAATGGGCGTTCAATCCTCTCAAGCAAAGAATAGGCGATAGAATGGCCCTCACGCTCTTTCGTCCATATCCGGCGTTCAACGCGCTGACAAAATTGTGTTTTCGGGAGTTAACTGGAAATCGATTAATTGTGTCTTTCGCTTAAATAGCTCTGCGGCGGGGTGTTTTTGGCGATGACAATGGGACAGGGCGACCAGATGGCGGCGGTGGAACTGGATGTTCTGGAAAATGTCCTCAGCTATTACATCCGTACGATCAACATGGCGGTTTCCCGCGATCTCGATCAGAAACTTGGTAAGCTCGAGGTTGCCAAGGGGACCGGCAAGATCACCACGCTGTTGTTGGTCGATAGCCATCCAGGCATCCGGTCCTCCGCCATCGCGCAACTTATCCTGAAGGATCGTTCGGCCATGGTACGGTTGGTTGATCAGATGGAAGAGCAGGAGCTCCTGCGGCGCGAGGTGGATGACGACGACAACCGTGCCCAAGGCCTGTTCATCACGCCCAAGGGTGCTGCTCTGGCAAAGCGTGTTCGTCCCCTTGTCGTGAAACAATCGCGGGATTTCTTTCCCGATATTACCGACGAAGAACATCAGATGCTGATCTCGGTACTCGGGCGTACCTATCGGCGCATTATTGGTCTTTAGAGTTTGCCTTAGGAAAAGTGGAAGCCGGTTTTCCTGAAAAGACAAACAACAACTGCCAGCTTGAGGAGCTTTTTGACATGCCAGGTCCCTATGTTGTTCCCGTCCATGGGGATGCGGAACTACCGAGCCACGTGGATGTCGTTGTTATCGGCGGCGGCATTATCGGTACATCCACCGCACTTGAACTCGCCGATCAGGGATTGAGAGTGGCGCTCTGCGAAAAAGGCGGCATCGGCCACGAACAGTCCAGCCGCAACTGGGGTTGGGTTCGGATTTCGAGACGCGATCCGCGCGAAGTGCCGTTGATGGCCGAGTCGCTGCGCATCTGGACCGATCTTAACCGCCGCACGGGCCGGGAAACCGGCTTCAAGCGTTCAGGCATCGTGTTTACCTGCGCCACCGAGAAGGAATTTGCCGAACACGAGCGCTGGAACAGCAATCTGGACGGCTATCAGATCGAAAGCCGGATGCTGAGCGCCAAGGAGTTCCGGGAGAAATATCCAGGCTCCGACATGAATATTGCCGGTGCGCTTTACACAGCGGGTGACTGCCGCGCCGAACCGCAGAAGGCCGCACCCGCCATTGCCGAGGCGGCCCGCGACCGGGGCGCCTTCATCCTCACCGAATGCGCGGTGCGCGGTCTCCAGCTTTCCGGCGGCAAAGTGTCAGGTGTGGTGACGGAGCGCGGGGAGATCGCCTGCCAGTCCGTCGTCCTGGCGGGCGGTGCCTGGTCCAACCTGTTCTGCGGCAATAACGGCCTCGACCTTCCGCAGTTGAAGGTGATGAATTCCGTGCTGCGCACCAAGCCGCTGGAGGGTGGCCCGGAGGAGGCGATCTGGTCAAATGGATTTGCCATTCGCAAGCGGTCGGATGGCGGCTACACGATTGCCAACGGCTTTCAGAATATCGTCGATATCGTGCCAGCCTCTTTCCGGTATGCGCGCAATTTCCTGCCCGCGCTGCGCCATGAATGGCGTTCTCTCGATCTGCGGCTGACGGGCCGGTTCTTCGATGAATGGCGCATTCCGCGCCGCTGGTCGCTCGATGAGGCGTCTCCGTTCGAATACAACCGCGTGCTGGACCCTGTGCCGTCAAAGGCGATGACCGACGGTGCGCTGGCCCAGCTCAAGAAGGCTTTCCCCATCTTCGAAAAGGCGGAGATTTCGCAGCGCTGGGCCGGCATGATCGATGTGACGCCCGATGCCATTCCGGTTATCGATGCCATCGACGCCATTCCCGGCTTTCACGTCGCCACTGGCTTTTCCGGCCATGGTTTCGGCATCGGACCGGCTGCCGGTCGGCTGATGGCCGATATCGTCACGGGACGCAATCCGATTGTTGACCGCAAGGATTTCCGGTTCAGCCGCTTTAGCGATGGCTCGAAAATCGAACTGATCAGCGGCTTTTGAATGCGACATGGCTTATGCGAAGGCTTCGAAGATGCTCACGCATCCTCGCCTTCATAGTTCGAATATCTCAAATGCATCAGAGGCTTGAGATATTCGAAAATGCAATACGGCCCACCATTTTCAATGGTTTGCCATATTAAATCGCTCCGGCAGAGAGCGAGCAGGATGAAGGTCGATAACCACCAGAAAAAAGGGAACATGCAATGTCCGATAAGGAACGCAATTCGATACCGCATCCCACGCGTCGCCAGACGCTTGGCCTCATGGCGCTTGGAGCGTCCGGCGTGCTTCTCTCGGGGCTGCCAATCTCGGAGATTCGCGCGGCCAGTGCCGCGACCAAATCGATCAAGGGACAGCTGACTGTCGGCTTTTCCCAGGAGCCGACGGTTTTCAATCCGCATATGCCTCATATCGAAGTGGATGAAGGCATTCATTTCAGCATATTCGATACGCTGTTCAGCGTTGATGCCGCCGGCAAATTCGTTCCGGGGCTGGCCGTGGACGTCCCGAGCGTCGAAAACGGCGGCATCTCAGCCGATGGCCTGAAGTGGAAGATCAAGCTGCGCGATGGCGTGACATGGCATGACGGCAAGCCGTTCACCGCTGAAGACGTCAAGGCAACGCTCGAACTGCTGGTCGATGCCAATTTCCGCAGCTGGCGTAAAACCGGCCATGAATTCGTCCGTGACCTGACCGTTGTTTCTCCCACGGAAATCACCTGGCGGATGGACAAGCCCTTCGCGCCCTATCCTTCCATTCTGGCCTCGACCTTCATCACGCCGAAACATCTTCTGTCGGCCAGCGCCGATCCGAACAATGCGCCGTTCAACACCGCGCCGGTTGGCACCGGTCCGTTCAAATGGGCTGAGCGGGTCGCCGGAGACCATATCCTGCTGGCTGCCAACCCGGATTATTTTGGTGACGGCCCCTATGTCGAAAAGCTGATTTACAAATACGTTCCCGATCTGAATGTCATGTACACCCAGTTCAAGACGGGCGATATTGATGTGGTCGGGTTGCAGTGGATCACGCCCGATCACTACGAGGAAGCCAAGGGGCTGGACGGCAAGGTGGTCAATGTGGTGCCGGGTTCGACGGTTGAATCCTTCACCTTCAACATGGAGCGCCCACAGTTCAAGGAAGCGGCGGTGCGCGAGGCTCTGTATGCCGCCATCGACAAGCAGTCGATTATCGAAGCGCTCTATTACGGCCTGCCGACCCCCACCGAAAGCTATGTGCCGCAGCAATCCTTCTACTTCAATCCTGACCTGCCGAAGCATGAATATGACATCGCCAAGGCCAAGAAGCTGCTGGATGATGCCGGCTGGGTGGCTGGTAGCGACGGCATTCGCGCCAAGGGTGGGGTTAAACTGTCCTTCACCTGCTCAACGACGGCGGGCAACCATATCCGCGAACAGGTCCAGCAATTCCTGCAACAGTCCTTCAAGGATATCGGGGTGGAAATGACCATTTCCAACCTGCCGCCAGCGGTGATGTGGGGCGATTATTGGACGCTGTCGAAGTTCGACGCCGTCATCGTTGGCCTGGATTTCCTGACGGGGTCCGATCCCGACACTTCCAATTTCTTCCGTTCTACGGCGATCCCGGCCAAGGGCGGTTCCGGCCAGAACACCTGGCAGTTTTCCAACCAGCAAGTAGACGAGCTGCTCACCAAGGGCGGCGAGCTGTTCGTACCGGAGGAGCGCAAGGCCGTCTACCTGAAGATCCAGGAGATCATGCGCAAGGAACTGCCGCTCCTGCCAATGTTCCAGTATGCGACCGTGCGCGGCCACAAGCAGGGCGTCGAGAACGTGACGCCCAACGTGAATGTGCGTATCGACACCTGGAACGTCGCCACCTGGCGCTGGGCCTGACGACATAGTGTATCATTCTTTAAATCGGAATCGGTTTAAAGAGAAAATTATGCAACAAATATAAGGAGCTACAGCGATGCTTTGTGCGCATATATGGCGCACGGCGCTGTAGTGCGCCGGACGCCTCGGCGTCCGGCATGCCTGAGCCCGTTCACCCATGAAGCGGAGCCTGCCTATGCTCTCTTATCTTTTCAACCGGCTGATGCAGAGCCTTGTTCTGCTGCTGCTCGTTTCGATCATCGGATTTGCCATCCTCAATCTCGCGCCCGGCGGCCCGCTGTCGCAATATGCGCTGACTCCGGGCATGACGCGCGAGGCAATGGACCGGATCGCCCATCAGATGGGCCTCGACCGGCCATTACCCATCCAGTATCTCGACTGGGTCTGGCGGCTGCTGCAAGGCGACTGGGGAAAATCCTACCGCGACCAGCAGCCGGTGCTGTCGATCATATCAAGCCATTTCTTCGCCACCCTGCTCTTGATGGGAACATCGACCGTCATTGCCGTCATTCTCGGTGTCTGGATCGGCATCAAGGGCGCCACCCGTCGCTATTCCCTTTTCGACTATGCGGCAACTGTCGGCGCCATGGTGGCACTGTCCATTCCGACGTTCTGGTTTGGTCTCGTGGCAATCTATGTTTTCGCGTTGAAGCTGAAATGGTTGCCAGCCGGTAATATGTATACGATCGGCAATGGCTCCTTTTCCGATTATGCCATCCATCTGGTCATGCCGAGCCTTGTGCTGGCGCTGGTCGATATCGCCGTGTGGAGCCGCTATATGCGGTCTGCCACACTGGAGGTGATCAACCAGGATTTTGTGCGCACCGCTAAGGCCAAGGGCGTGTCCCCCCGCCGGGTGCTGATGAAACATGTCGTTGGCAATGCGTTGCTGCCGATGATCACGCTTGCCGGTATGCAGCTTCCCATCGTGCTCGGCGGCGCGCTTGTGACCGAGACGGTGTTTACCTGGCCGGGTATGGGACGGCTGTTTCTCGACAGCCTCGGTTATCATGACTATCCGGTCGTGATGGGCCTGCTGATGTTTACAGCCGTCTTCGCACTGATCGGCAGCCTTGTCGCCGATCTTCTTGTCGCATTCGTCGATCCCCGTATTCGGCTCGGTTGACGAAACCCTGTCGCGAACCGAAGGAGAAGCCCATGTCCATTGCTATTCCGTCTCCGGTCCCGCCCGCGCGGCCTTCGCGCTGGTGGCGGAGCCGCGTCGCACGCCGGTTCTTCCGTCACAAACTCGCCCTTGTCGGCCTGGTGATGATCACGCTGTTGGTCTTTGCCTGTGTGGCTGGTCCCTCTCTTTTGCCCTATGACGAGTTGTTTATCGATCTGCGCGCCCGCTTTGCGCCGCCCCTGACTGGCGCCCACATCTTCGGCACCGATCCGCTGGGGCGTGACATCGCCGCAAGGTTGTTCAATGCCGGGCGTATTTCGCTGTTGATTGGTTTCTTCGCCATGCTGATGTCCACCGCTATCGGTGCCGTCGTTGGCGTTGTCGCGGGATATCGCGGCGGATTGATTGGCACGGTGCTGATGCGCTTCGTCGATGCCTTCCTGTCCTTTCCGTCGATCTTTCTGCTGCTGGCACTTGCCGCCTTTATCAGGCCAAGCCCGTTGATGATCACGGTCATCATCGCGGTGACATGCTGGATGGAAGTCGCCCGGATTGTGGAAGCGGAGGTGCGTTCGCTGCGCGAGCGCGATTTCGTTATGGCCGCCCGAATGCTGGGGCTGCGCAACAGCCATATCATGATCCACGAACTCCTGCCCAATGCGGTCGGTCCGATCATCGTTGCCGCTACGCTGACGGTGGCCCGCGCCATCCTGCTCGAAGCCTATGTCAGCTTCCTCGGCTATGGTATCCAGCCACCCTTGCCGAGCTGGGGTAATATGCTCAACAGTGCGCAGCAATATCTGGGAAGTGCGCCTTGGCTCGCCATCGTGCCGGGTGTCGCCATCACGCTTGCCGTCACCAGCTTCAACTTCATTGGCGATGGTTTGCGTGATGCGCTCGACGCGCGCAGCGATAACCCATGAGCTAGCTTTCTTTTTTTGATACTCCCGCAAAGACAAACGAAAACAAGAAAAGCGAGAGTCTGTCAGGTCCAATCCGAACCTGACAGACTCTAGCTTCTTTTTTGAAAACCATTTGACTAAATAAAAGACCGGTGTCACTCTTCTGTCATCCAGGGGGCTTTCGACATGGCTTTGCGTGGCACCAATCAAGAATCAGGAAGGCCGTATAATCGGCGGATCGTTTTGGAATCGATCCGGCTGCATGGGCCGACAACACGCGGCGATATCGCCGAACGGGTGGGCCTGACGGTCCAGACTGTCTCCACCATTGTGCGCGAACTTGAGGATCAGGGGCTTCTCCTTTCGGTACGGGAAAAACCAAAGGGGCGCGGGATTCCGCCGTCGGCACTGACCATCAACCCGGAAGGCGGGCATGCTGTCGGCATTCACCTCACACCGCTCGGCATTGAAGCGGCACTCGTCAATCTTCGTGGCGAAGTGGTCGAAAGCCGCCAGCGCTCGGCGCCGAATGCCATGCCGGACGAGGCTTTTGCCTTGATCGGGGAGATGGTCGCAGACCTGAAGGCAAGCTCGCGCCGGGGCCGGTTGCTCGGTGCCGGTCTGGCCCTGCCTGGCCCGTTCGATGTGGACTCCATGAGCTTCGTTGGGCCGACCACCATGGCGGGCTGGAAGAATGTCTATATCCGTCAGCGGCTTGCCGATGCGACGGGTCTGCCAGCCTTCATGGAAAACGACATGGCAGCGGCGGCTTTGGGCGAGCAGTTGTATGGTCTCGGACAACAGTTTTCGGATTATTTCTATCTGTTTTTCAGCGTTGGTCTCGGGGGTGCCATGATGCATGACGGCGTCGTGATGCGGGGAGCCTGGGGCAATGCCGGTGAAATCGGCCATATCGCCGCCGTTCCCGATGGTGAGTTGTGTCATTGCGGAAACTGCGGCTGCCTGGAGCGCTATCTGTCGCTTGATGCATTCAAGAGAAGTGGTTTGTCTGAGGAGGATTGGGTCGATGTGATTGCGCCGATTTTCCGCAGCGCGATCCGCACGATCGAAAACCTGTTCGACCCGGAAACCATCGTGCTGGGCGGACTCGCGCCGCAATCCCTGATCGAGCGGCTGGCGACGCTTGGTGAGGGTCTCACCAACTCGATTTCCGCCCGCACTAACCGCACCGTTCCACGGGTTGTGGTTGCCAGCGACTGTCAGCGCTCGGCGCTGCGGGGGGCTGCTGCACTCGCGGTCTTCGGTGTTCTGTCGCCGCGCTTCGGTCAGATGTTTGAAACCTCAGAGAAAGGGATTGCCGTATGACCGAAAACCTCCTCGTCCTCGACGATATCCGCATGAATTTCGGCGCAATCGAAGCCCTGAAGGGCATCAGTTTCTCAATCGGCAAGGGCGAAGTCGTAGCCCTGCTCGGGGATAATGGTGCGGGAAAATCGACGCTGGTGAAAATCATTTCGGGCGGCTTGCAGCCGACCTCGGGACGCATGCTGTTCGAAGGCGAGCCTTTTCAGGCAAAGACGCCTGCCGAGGCCAAGGGTGCCGGTATCGAAACCGTCTATCAGGACCTGTCGCTCTGCACCAATGTCGATGTGGTCGGCAATTTCTTCATGGGCCGCGAGCTGACCCGCAAGGTGGCGGGCATTCCCTTTCTGGATGAACGCGCCATGGAAGACATTACAGCCAAGGCGCTGGCCAGCGCGGGAACCCGTATTCCTTCCATGCGCACCAAGGTCGAGCACCTGTCCGGCGGCCAGCGCCAGGCCATCGAGCTCAACCGCTTCGTGCATTGGGGTGGCAAGCTGGTCTTGCTCGACGAACCCTTTGCAGCGCTTGGCGTCGAACAGACCCGGCGCGGACTGGAGATGATCCGTCATGTCGCCAGCCAGGGCATCGGCGTCGTCATCATCACCCATATCATGCAGCAGGCCTTTCAGGTCGCAGATCGCATTGTCGTCATCCGCCACGGTGTTGTCGCCGGTGATGTAGAGCGAAGCCAGACAAGCCCGGATGCAGTGATCGAAATGATCACAGGGCAAACCCTCGCCGGAGCCGGACCGGTGAGCCAATAAAAATGAAAAGGGGTCCGGTGAACTGGAGAGAAACCAATGAAACGACTATTGACAGTCTTGCTGGGCATTCTGATGCTCAACCTCGCGGCGTGGACATCGGCTGCCGCCCAAACAAAAGGGATGGTTTATTACCTCGTTCCGACCTTGCTGGATGAATTCCAGACCGGCTCGGTGAACGCGCTGAGCATGTTCCTGGGGCAGGTCGGCTATGAGATGAAAACACTCAATGCCGACAACAAGACAGATGCCCAACAATCGCAGATGAATGACGTAATTGCGTTGAAGCCCGCGGCGATCATCCTGGCCGCAGTAGACTTCAACGCGCTCAAGCCGTCGATTGAGGCCGCGCGCGCCGCAGGCATTCCTGTCGTTGAATTCGACCGGCAGATCACATCGACACCCTCGGATTTCACCTCGGTTGCGGGCACGGTCGAGATTGGCCATATCGCCGGTGACCACGCGATCAGCTTGCTCAAGGGCAAAAATGGGGATGTAAAAGGGAAGATCCTTCAGGTTCCCGGCGATCCCGGCGATCCCTACACGCTCGATATCCAGAAGGGTTTTGAGGAGAAAATCAAGGCCTTTCCCGGCGTCAAAATCATCTCGGTCCCCGCCGTGCAGTGGGAAGCCAGTGCCGCCGGAACAATCGTTTCCGACCAGATGCTTGCCAATCCTGACATCGATCTGATCTTCCTGCATGCTGCCCATCTTTCGGTCGCTGCCGTTGCCTCGCTTGAGGCTGCCGGCAAGAAGCCGGGCGACGTGATGTTGATGAGTTCCAACGGTGCGCCCGTTGGCCTCGACCTGATCCGCAAGGGCTGGCTGAATGTCGAAGTCGAGCAACCGCTCTATGCACAGGCAGCAGCCATTGCGATGTTCATGGACAAGGTCGTCGGCAAAAAGCCGATCAAGGCTGGAGACTATGATGTACTTGGGCTGAAGAGCGTTGTGACCATGGAAACCTGGGGACCGAACATCAAGATCCCTGGCTCTGCCATCACCAAGGAGAATGTCGATAACCCATCCTTCTGGGGCAATCTGAAGCCGCCGACAGCTGCGATCAAATCCGTCGAGTGAACGGCCTTCATTCCGGGGCCTGATGGCCCCGGATTTCCCTTCTCCAATCCGGATGCGCCGCATGACGTCTCATACCCGTAAAACTCTTGAATTCGTCCTCGACAATCTCGTCTGGTTCATGCTCATCCTCGTGCTGGCCATGTTCTCAGTGCTGATCCCGAACTATTTCCAGATCGGTATCTTCACCAATATCATCGAAGCATCGAGCGTGCTTGGTGTGATGTCGATTGGTCTCGCTCTGGTGATCATCACCGGCCATATGGATCTTTCTGTTGAATCCGTCGCAGCTCTGTCGGCCATGGCGGTCGGCATTCTGTTCTGCTCGGCAGGCATAGGGCTTGGTATCAAGCTTTCCCCCGAATGGCTGATGATACCCGTCTCGCTGCTGGTGGCTTGCGCCATCGGTGGGCTGATCGGGCTTATCAACGGCGTTCTCGTCGTCAAACTGAAGATGAGCGCTTTCATCATCACGCTCGCCTCCTTTATCTGGGTGCGCGGTATCGTGTTGGCCGTGTCCGGCGGACGCTCGGCCCAGGATCTGGCCCCTGCCATCCGCTGGTTTGCCATCGAACGCTTTATCGGCATTCCGCTGACAGCCTGGATCGCTATTGCCTGCTTCCTGATCTTCTCGGTGATGATGGCAAAGACGCCGTTCGGTCGTCATCTGGTGATGATCGGCGGCAATGAGACGGCAACCTTTCGGGCTGGCATTCGCGTCACCCGCAATCTGATTATCGCCTTCGTCATGGCCGGTGCCATTGCCGGTCTTGCTGGCTGGCTGCTGGCCGTTCGCACATCGGGTGCGACCGCCAATCTCGGTGTTGGCCTGCTGTTCAATGCTTTTGCAGCGGTGGTGATTGGCGGTGTCAGCCTCAAGGGCGGCGTCGGCGCTCTGCCGGGCGTCTATGCCGGGGTGCTGCTGCTCTCTTCCATCAATACAGCCATCAACCTGATGGGGCTGCCGGCGAATTATACCCAGGTCATTCACGGTTTCCTGGTGCTCGCAGCCGTTCTTCTCGATACCTTCAAACAAAGGCTCCGCCAGAGGCTCGCATGACAGACAGATTGAAAGACAAGGTCGCACTGGTGATCGGTGCATCTCGCGGCATCGGCAAAGCGATTGCCGTGCGGTTCAAGGAGGAGGGCGCGAAACTCGTGCTCGCCGATTTCAATGCGGAGGAAGGCAAGGCCGCAGCCGACGAACTCGGCATCGATTTTATCCGCACCGATATCGCTAGCATGCAGGATGCGGTTGCTGCCGTGGAATTCACTGTTGAACGCCATGGTCGGATCGATATCATCGTACAGAATGCTGGCATCTATCCCTGGCAATTGATCGAGCATACCAGTCCGGATGATTGGGATCAGGTGATGGCGGTCAATCTGCGGGGCTGTTTCAATGCCGCGCGGGCGGCACTTGCGCCGATGAAGACGCAAGGATCGGGGCGCATTCTCTTTACGTCATCGATCACCGGTCCACATGTCACCAGTCCGGGCCATGGCCATTATGCGGCAAGCAAGGCTGGTATCAACGGGTTCATTCGTTCGGCCGCACTGGAATTTTCGTCCTATGGCATCAATGTGAATGGGGTCGAGCCGGGCAACATCATGACGGAGGCCATCCAACTGCATCGAAGCGCCGCCTTCATCAAGAATATGGAGGATGCGATTCCACTCGCGCGTC